>JBBRVR010000081.1:0-13615 GCA_038246695.1 Sphingomonadales bacterium | reverse complement strand
CAGATGTCAGGATTACGATGGCGTAGCGAAGGGTAATCCACGGCGGATTTATTCCAACCGTTTCAAGCCCTTGAGCGTAGTTTGGCGTAGTATTGGAAAGGAACGAAAAGGACACAAAGCTCCGCTCTTAATCAGCGGGTCCTTGGTTCGAACCCAAGTGCGTCCACCAAACCTTTCGAAAACTTTGCATCTATCGGTGACTGGTCAATTGCATCTGGTGCTGACGCGCCCGGCTATGTCTTACAGGCCAAATCGCTCGCAAAAAAGGCACCAGTCAATAGGAAGCGCTAATGATGAGAGCTTGTCATCACATTGGGATGTGATAAGAGCATGTGATGAACACATCGACCATCACACGCGTTCGCGATCTTGTCACATCAGGCGGAATGACCAAGGCCGGGCTTGCGCGCGCAGCCGGGTTGCATGCCAACACCCTGCGCGATTGCACCGATACAGACTGGAACCCAACCACCGACACCCTCGCCAAGATCGAGGCGTTCCTTGACTCCAACGATGAACGCCCGGTGCTTGTCGGGATCGAGGAGATCATCGATGAGGCGCGCAATGGCCGCATGTACATCCTTGTCGATGACGAGGATCGCGAGAACGAGGGCGACCTGATCATCCCTGCGCAAATGGCGACTCCGGCAGCGATCAACTTCATGGCGACCCACGGGCGCGGTCTGATCTGCCTGGCTCTGGACAAGCGCCGCGTGGACACGCTCGGTCTCGAACCGATGAGTCGCAACAACAAGGAAAGCATGCAGACCGCTTTCACCATCTCGATCGAGGCAAAGGAAGGCGTCACCACCGGAATTTCCGCTGGGGACCGGGCGCGCACCGTGTCGGTTGCGATTGACGCAACCAAAGGCGCCGCTGATATCGTGACGCCTGGTCATGTCTTTCCATTGACCGCGCGTGATGGCGGCACTCTGGTGCGCGCCGGGCATACCGAGGCAGCGGTAGACATCTCCCGACTTGCCGGGCTGAACCCCAGCGGCGTCATTTGCGAGATCATGAACGAGGATGGCACCATGGCCCGCCTCGATGACCTCGTCGAGTTTGCGCGCCTGCATAATCTCAAGATCGGCACGATCCGCGATCTCATCGCCTATCGCATGCGCCACGATCATCTCGTCGAGCGCCTGCACGAAAGCACTTTTGACAGCGATTATGGCGGCCAATGGCGCATGATCACCTATCGCGACCGCATCGCCAATGACGAGGCGTACGTACTGCAGAAAGGGCGCGTGATCGAGGGCGAGCCAACTCTGGCCCGCGTGCATCCCATATCCGTATTCGATGACATTCTCGGCGCGCCCAGCCCGCGCAAGCGAACCCTGCAACGCGCCATGGAGGCGATTGGCGAACATGGGTCAGGCGTGATCGTCATCCTCACCAACCGCGTGGGATCTGGTCGCGAATGGTCGCCGGATGAAGAGATGCGGAGCATTGGTATCGGCTCGCAGATCCTCGCCGATCTGGGCGTCCACGACATGATCCTGCTTTCAAATTCGCGCCCCGAGCTTGTTGCGCTCGAAGGGTATGGCATCACCATCACCGATTTTCAGTCTATCCCGGAGTAATCGCCTATGGCTCGTATCCTCATCGTCGAAGCGCGGTTTTACTCGCACCTCAATGACATGCTGATCTCTGGGGCGAAGGCAGCGATTGAGGCCGCAGGCCACGAGGCGGAAGTGCTGAGCGTGCCAGGCGCCCTCGAAGTGCCAGGCGCCATTGCGCTGGCGGCGGACAGCGGCGAATACGCCGGTTTCGTGGCAATCGGCGTGGTGATCCGCGGAGAAACCTATCACTTCGAAATCGTCGCCGGGGAGAGCGCGCGCGCGATCATGGCCCTGACAATGGACGGGATTGCGATCGGCAACGGCATCCTGACCACCGAAAATGAGGAGCAGGCGCTAGTGCGCGCCGACCCAGCGCAGAAAGACAAAGGTGGCGAAGCGGCGAAGGCAGCGCTGGCCATGATCGAGTTGACTGAGCGATTTGGCGGCTGACCGAACAATAATTGATTGGCTACGCCAGCGCTCTCACGTTTGTGCCAATATAAAACTACGTAGTTTCCCTCAATATCTTTCCGACAGGCAACGGGCTGTGGCAGGTTGCCTGACCTTATGGTAAACGAAGGCTAAACGAGAATTTGGATTCGGCGCACCAGGCACACTGCAATTTTCGCAATTCACCCAGTTAAAGAGGGTGTCGGGGGAGGAAAAGATGGGGAACGAAACTTGGACAAGAAAATTGGAGATCTTGCCAGTGCGATAGGCATCGCGGATGTGATAAGCACGTTGGAAATACAGCTAACCGAGCTCGACAGGATCGGCGCGGCAAAAGCTGCGGCCAGACTCGACTTTGCGATCCAGCAATTGCGAGCAGATATGAATGGCCGATACGATTATGAAAGCCGCAAAACGTCGGCCGGTCAGACGCAGGCCGCGGCCATCGTTCTGGATACGCCCGCATGATAAGTGCGCGCCCTTTTTGGCCAAAGGAGACGATGCGGAGGGCCGCCACTTCTCCAGCAAATACATGCGCTGCGTATTTGCCCGTAAAGCCAGACAGATTTTTTGCGGTTACCCAAAAGGTGTAGGGATCAACAGGGGCCTGGCCGTATCGGTCGGGTGGTGAAGCCTTACCTCCGGAGGCTGTATCACGGTGCCAAACCCCGTGCCCGCAAGATTTGTTCAATCTGCAAGTTCCACGTTGCACCTTAGCAAAACTGCACGGCTTAATGTGCCCCCGGTCTTCAATGCCGCCACAGTCCAGCGCGATCGTGGCGCAAGTCGCAATGCATCTCGGGGCGGACGGCCATGAACAAGGGCGATCCTTCCCTTCTGCCGGGTGCGCTCGACGACAGGACATCGGACAGTCCGCAGGCCACCTCTTCAAACGAAAGTTTGGAGCGCACCGATCATTACCCAGCGGCTCCGCTGGCCAATCGCCGGAAACGTTTAACGCATCGGCCGCGCGGGCAAGAAACAGTAATTCCCAAGGCGACCGGCGTCAGCCAGGTGAACAACAGTCCGGCAACCATAGATACCAATGTCGCCGCGTCTGGCGAGCCACCAGACACCCCTCCAGACGCGGGCAGCCATTTTGCAGGCAACGCCCCATCCCTTCGCCCGGTGGTGGAACAGTTGATCGCGATAGCCGAGCAATTGCGCCAGCAAGAGCGCAGCAAACCGGCGTATTCTTCCACGGGGTCCGCTGCGGGTTCGAGTGCGGTCGGGGCGCCACAAGTTGCCTCATCCCTTGATCCGTGTTCGTCACGCGCCATGCCCCGACTGAGAACAGTCAACGGCGATGAGGTCGGCCCGGACCTGGCTCATCCAATGTCCATCCAGCAACGCCGCAAGCACTATGCGCAAATGGCCCGCGCGACCTATGCCAAGCGGCGCAAGCGCGCATCGATATTCGGTGATCCGGAACTGTTCGGGGAACCGGGTTGGGACATCCTGCTCGATCTCTACATCGCGCAGGCAGAGCAAAAGCCTGTGTCCGTCTCGAGCGCCTGCATTGGCTCGGCATCGCCGCCCACCACCGGCCTGCGCTGGCTCGGAGTGCTCGCCGATCAGGGACTGGTCGAACGTCAACACGATCCCGACGATCAACGCAGGGTTCTTGTGCGACTCACCAAAAAAGGGCTGGGCGCGATGGACGAATATTTCGCAAGTACGACCAGTTTGCACGGTGACCGCCGTTCAGCGGATGTTTGAACCGGTTATCTGTTTGCCCCAAAAGGATAGCCGGCTCAGAAACTTCGCTTCGGTCCGACTAAGCTTACTAGCAGGTTCAGCGTGAAAGCGCGCCGAAACAACCCTTGCCGGCATAATGCGCGCTGGTGCCAAGCTCTTCCTCGATGCGGATCAGTTGATTGTATTTGGCCAGCCTGTCCGACCGCGCCAGCGATCCCGTCTTGATCTGTCCGCAATTGGTCGCAACCGCGAGGTCGGCGATAGTTGCATCCTCAGTCTCGCCCGAACGGTGGCTCATAACCGAGGTATAGCCCGCGCGGCTCGCCATTTCGACAGCAGCCAGCGTTTCGGTTAGCGTGCCGATCTGGTTGACCTTCACCAGCAGCGAATTGGCGAGACCGCGCGCAATCCCGTCTGAAAGGCGGGCGGGATTGGTCACGAACAGATCGTCACCAACCAGTTGCACCCGGTCACCAATAGCCAGCGTGACCGCCCTCCAGCCTTCGAAATCGTCCTCGCTCATGCCATCTTCGATGGAGCGGATCGGATAATCGTCGCACAGTTTGGCCAGATAATCCGCCATGCCTGCGCTATCCAGGCTGAGCCCTTCGCCCAAAATCTCGTATTTGCCATCGCGATAGAATTCGGTCGCCGCGCAATCGAGCGCAAGCGCGATATCCTCACCCGGTGTGAACCCGGCAGCGCTCACCGATTCCATAATGAAATCCAATGCGGCGCGCGTGCTGGCGAGATCGGGCGCAAAGCCGCCCTCATCGCCGACACTGGTCGAAAGGCCCTTTTGCGCGAGACCTTTTTTCAACGTGTGGAACACTTCGGCCCCCCAGCGCACGCCTTCGGCCAGGGTTTCCGCACCGATCGGCATGATCATGAATTCCTGTATGTCGATCGGGTTGTCCGCGTGTTCGCCCCCGTTGATGATATTCATCATCGGCACCGGCAGAACATGCGCCGAAACGCCACCGACATAGGAATAGAGCGGAAGACCGCGTGCATTCGCCGCTGCCTTCGCTACGGCAAGGTTGACACCGAGGATCGCATTGGCGCCAAGCCGCCCTTTGTTCGCAGTGCCATCAAGTTCGATCATTGCCATGTCGATATCGCGCTGATCTTCGGCATCGAATGCCCCGATCAGCAGCTCACTGATGTCGGTGTTGACCGCATCCACCGCTTTGAGCACGCCCTTGCCCAGATATCGATCCGCATCACCATCGCGCAGCTCCACGGCCTCATGTGCGCCGGTCGATGCACCCGAGGGAACCGCCGCGCGGCCAAAGCTGCCATCGTCCAGCAGAACGTCCACTTCCACAGTTGGATTGCCACGGCTGTCGAGGATCTCGCGGGCGTGCATATCGCTGATGACGGTCATATTTGGCTCCGGCTGCAATGTGTTGTATAGAAGTAAGACACCGTAACCGGGGGCGACTCATCAAAACGCTCAGTATGGGTCAACCACCAGGATGAGCGTTTGCCGTGCGTCCCCGGCCCCGGATCACACCGCCCCTATGCGTTTGATACCAAACACGCAACATGGGGCATTGTGTTGCAAAAAACGCAGTCAGGCGGAACTTATTCGTACTGATGCGTTTGATAATTGAATGAAACTTTTTTGAAGGCACCCACAACAATGGCTGATACAAAAATCACCAAACCCCGCGCGAAAAATCCCGCGAAGATCCCCACAGCAGTCCCTGTCAAAGCAGGCGCAGCGAACATGGCGATCAGTTCGCAGAGCGCGGATCATGGTTTTACAGGCACAAGCGCAGCTGCCGCTGATCCGGTTTCCGCGCCCGCATCCGAAGCCAAGACTCGTTTCAATGCTGCGCTCGAAGAAGCAAAGGCTGGCGCCGCAGCGCTTCGCACCGAAGCCACGAACCGCGCCGAAGCTGCGCGCGACACCGCCAAAAGCAAAAGCGGCGAGTTGGTCGACGATGCGCGTGCCAAATCAGAAAAGTACACCGCTATGGCAAAGACCCGTGCAGGAGACCTCGCCGTCGATGCGAAATCGGCTGCCAGTGACGGTATCGCATCCTTGGGTCATGTTGTTGGCGATACCGCCGTGAAGATCGACGAGACGCTGGGCGAGCAATACGGCGATTACGCGCGGAAGGCATCGCGCACCCTCGCCGAAACTTCGGCCAGGCTCGATGCGAAAAGCGTCGATGAACTGGGCAGCGATGCGCGGGAAATGGTCCGCAAAAGCCCCGGCGTCGCAGTCGGCTTGGCTGCGATTGCCGGGTTCATGATCGCTCGCATCTTTCGCGGCTCTCGCGACTAGCCCACAGACATCGCGAAATGGTCCGTGTCTCGCGAACGCTTTATAGAACCCGGCCAAGTGCCTGGCTCTATACGCTCCAAGACTAGATTATGCAGCAATCTATCCCGCATTGGGGGCACTGAATGCTCAACGATCAACTCAACAGCGAACCGGGGAGCGAAAGACCCTTTGGCGAAGCTGTTTCCGAAGAAGAAGCGCAGCCTGCTGGAGGGCTTGAGAGCACACCTGCATATGACGAGTCGATCATCGAGGAGCTGGGTGCGCTCATTAGCGATGCGGGACTCTACGCCACGGCAGAGATCGCATTTCAGAAAAGCCGCGCAAAGTTTGCAGGTCGTACCATCGGTGCGGCGGTCGGCTTTGCCGCGCTTGCACTGGTGCTGCTTCACATTGCGCTCATCGCGATGGCTGTTGGAATGGTGATTGCACTGGCTCCGCTGGTCACGATCTGGGGCGCGATTGCGATAGTGGTCGGGATCATGCTGTTAGCTGCCGCAATCCTTGCTTATGGGGCCATCGGCCGTGCGAGGACTGTTGGAGAAATGTTCTCAAGTCGTGGCGCCGACGGAGATAAGGCATGAACCATCTGTCTTCCCAATTTAAAGAAGATCGCGCCCTGCGCGATGCGGCAAAATCGGTGCTGATGGCAGACATCGAGCACGTACAAGCCTCGCTTTCGGGCAAGGGTATGGCGACGCGTGTCGCGGGCCGTATCGGCGATGGTGCGAAAGATGCGATCGAGGCTGCCAAACTTCACGCAGGGGACAATCGCGGCATTCTTGCCGGGGTGATTGCGGTGCTGGCAATGTGGTTGGCGCGTGGGCCGATCCTCGAAATCCTTGGTTTGGCTGATGATGAGCCGGGAGACGAGGGTTACGGTGGTGACGAGACTGTGAAAGGCGATCCCCTTGATGGCCAATCGCCCGCAGAAGCAGATATCGATCCAAATCTTGCCGAACATAGAACTCAAATCAATCCAGATGAACCTGACGAGGACACCAAACGCCCTCGCCCCGGAGAACCAGAATGAACGACACAAACTCGACCCCTATCGATACTGCCGGTCAGCGCGATGCATTGCGGGCGAAGATCGAGGCGAGCGAACGCCGGATTGCTGAGCGCACAGTGGCGGACCAGGCCCGCGATGCTGCCGAAGCGGCGACCAACTACTCAAAAGCGAACCCGTTGACCGTGGTCGGCGGAGCAATTGCGGCGGGCCTTCTGATCGGGCTGATAACGAAGCCCGGCAGGCGGGCTGCGAGAAACGCAGCCACAGGCACGGTTTCAGCAGTCAGCGGTGCGGCCACAGGTACGGTCAAAACTGTCAAATCGGCGGCAAATCGCGGCAGCGCGTTTGGCACGCTGTTAGGCGATACCGTGGTGGCATACGGGATCAGGATCATCGACGAAGTGATGGACGGTGCGCGCGCTGGTCAGGACAAGCTCGAAGATTTTGGCGACGCTGCCAGCACCACGGTTCGCAAGGCGGCACGCGATGCGGAATATATGACTGGAAGTACAGTGGACAAAACACGCGCCGCGACCAAACGCACCGGCCGCCGCGCGAGCAGAGCAGTGCGCAATCTGACCAAGGGGCTTGGCCGATAAGGTCTTTGATGATCAAACGCGCGCGCTTCGGCATCAATTCGTAGCGCGCGCAAGCTTACTTGCGATGCGCGACGGGTGGGTTATGGAGGCATGACACGCCAGACAGAAGAGCATACCCATGGAAGAAACTACCCCGACACAGCGCCTTCACCTAGTTATGGGTGGACGCGTCAAGGACCCGCGCGGCCTCGAATTCGCCGATCCCGAGAGCATCCACGTCGTCGGCGTGTATAGCTCACACGATGCCGCTGCCGAAGCGTGGCGGGCACAGGCCCAGCGCACGGTCGACGATGCAGAAATGAAATATGTCGTGGTGCACATCCACAAACTGCTGACGCCGGACGCCTGAGCCACGGCTTACACAATTCGCCCTTTCAAGCGAGAAGACGCCGCGATGTTGGCGCCCGTAACCCAGGCAGCGATCGCGACCATCGGTGCGGGGCACTATTCAGCCGAGCAATTGGATGCATGGGCTGCCCGGCATCCGGGGCCGGAACGGTTTATCGAGCGCGTTGCCAGCGGAGCACAAATCTGGGTCGCGGCCGATATCGAAGACGCACCCGTCGCCTACGCCCTATTGGAAATGGTGCTGGGTCAAGGCCGCCAAAGCGGACATCTCGACATGTTGTATTGCCACCCCGATCACACACGCCGCGGCTTGGCCGGGCAATTGCTGGCCACAGCCGAACAGGCTGCGCGGATGATCGATGCGGATCGCCTATTTACCGAGGCGAGCGAACTCGCACGCCCGGCATTCGAGCGCGTTGGGTACACGGTGCTGCACCGCCGCGACGTCACGATCGAGCACGATGGCCGGATGGTCGATATCCACAATTACGCCATGGAAAAACGGTTGAAGTGACCGCGCGCGAACGCCTCAGATGAATTCGATTTTCTTGACCAGATAGAATTTGTCACCCGATGGGACCGTGACTTCGATCTCATCGTCCACCTGCTTGCCGATCAGCGCGCGGGCAAGTGGTGAGGAATAGGAGATCCGGCCCGAACCGGCGTCCGCCTCGGTCTGGCCGACGATCTGGTATTTCACCGGCTTGTCGTTTTCATCCAGCAAAGTCACGGTTGCGCCGAACACGATCCTGTCGCCTGACAGCGTCTTGGGATCGATGATCTGCGCCCGGCTCGCCTTGTCTTCAAGATCGCCGATCTGCGCTTCGACATGGCCCTGGCGTTCCTTTGCCGCGTGATATTCCGCATTCTCGGACAGGTCGCCATGCGCACGCGCTTCTTCGATCGCGTCGACGATCTTGGGGCGCTCTTCGCGCAGGGCCCTGAGATCGGTCATGATCCGCTCATAACCTTCGGCCAGCATCGGGACTTTTTCCATCGTCGCCATTTTCCGTTTCTTTCTATCCAGCCCCTCCTACTTTGCCTGCTAAATCAATCAGGCGAAGCGCAATTCCGACTTTGGCCCCCGCATTATCAGGGGCCCTGCTGTGTCGAAATGTCGGGAGGTGGAGCGTTTTCGTTTAGCTATAGTAGTCTTGCAACGAACGGACTTCAAGCTGGTCTGGTGCAATAGCCGCAATCGCCGCCGCCGCCGCGCGGGACGCGGTTGCAGTTGTATAATACGGCACTTTCTTCTCAAGCGCGGTTGCGCGGATGGATTTACTGTCCATCAGCGATTGCCAGCCCTCGGTCGTGTTGAAAATCAACGCTACTTCCCCGTCGATGATCTTGTCGACGATGTGCGGCTGTCCCTCCGCCACCTTGTTGACCTGTTCCACGGCCAAACCCTGCTCTTTGAGGAAGGTCGCGGTGCCGCTGGTGGCGATGATGCGAAAGCCCTGTTTGATCAGATCCTGCACCGCGGGGACGATCACGGTCTTGTCCGAATTCTTAACCGATACGAACACCGTGCCTTCGCGCGGCAGGTTCATGCCAGCGCCAATCTGCGATTTGAGGAATGCGGCCTCGAACGTGGTGTCGATGCCCATCACTTCGCCGGTCGATTTCATTTCAGGGGTCAGAACCGGGTCGGAACCGGGGAAGCGGCTGAACGGGAACACAGCTTCCTTGATCGCCATATAGGGAAACTCGCGCTTGAACGGTTCGAACGCGCTGAGTTTTTCGCCGGCCATCACGCGCGCGGCAATTTTTGCCACAGGCTGGCCGATTGCCTTGGCAACGAAGGGCACGGTGCGGCTGGCGCGCGGGTTGACCTCGATCAGATAAACCTCGCCATCCTTCACCGCGAACTGGATGTTCATAAGACCGCGCACTTTCAGCGCATGGGCCAGCAATTCGGCCTGACGCTCCATTTCCTCGATGATTTCGGCGGGCAGCGAATACGGCGGCAGGGTACAGGCGCTGTCGCCAGAATGGACGCCCGCCTCCTCGATATGCTGCATCACGCCCGCGATCCGCACTTCTTCGCCATCGCACAGCGCATCGACGTCGCATTCGATCGCATCGCGCAGATACTGGTCGACCAGCACCGGAGATGAACCCGAGACGTTGACCGCGGTGGCGATGTAATTATCAAGCTGCGCTTCGGAATCGACGATCTCCATCGCCCGGCCACCCAGCACGAATGACGGGCGCAGCAGGACCGGGTATCCGATCCGCGCGGCAACGGCAGCGGCTTCATCGCGGGTGTAGGCAATGCCGTTATCGGGCTGTTTCAGCTTCAGCTTGTTAACAAGCCGGGCAAAGCGTTCGCGGTCTTCGGCGTGGTCGATGGCATCGGGGGTGGTGCCAAGGATCGGGATGCCAGCATCCTCCAGCGCCTGCGCCAGTTTCAGCGGGGTCTGCCCGCCAAATTGCACGATCACCCCCACCAGTTCGCCAGCCTGCTGTTCGACACGCAGGATTTCCAGCACGTCTTCATCGGTCAGCGGCTCGAAATATAACCGGTCGGAGGTATCGTAATCGGTTGAAACGGTTTCGGGATTGCAGTTGATCATGATCGTCTCGAAACCCTGTTCCGCCAGAGCGAAACAGGCGTGGACGCAGCAATAATCGAACTCGATCCCCTGCCCGATGCGGTTGGGCCCACCGCCCAGGATCACGATCTTGCGCCGGTCGGAAGGGGCTGCCTCGCATTCCGGCTCCCCGAAAATCGGCGCTTCGTAGGTGGAGTACATATACGGCGTGATCGCCTCGAACTCGGCGGCGCAGCTGTCGATCCGTTTGAACACGGGGTGCACGCCCAGTTTCCGGCGCAGTTTGCGCACTTCATCCGCGCTGGTCGCGCCTGCCATCGCCTGCAGTGCATCGTGGAGCAGGCCCGAACGCTTCGCCTGCGTCTCTGCCATGCCGCCCGCAACCCCCACCGAACGCACCGCCAGCGTGGCGAGGCGCTGATCGGAAAAGCCCATCGCCTTCAACCGCCGCAGCCCAACCGCATCTGTTGGCAGCCCATCGGCCTGCACTTCGCGTTCGGCGGCAATGATCGCTTCGATCTGGCGCAGGAACCAAGGGTCGTATCCGGTGACAGCGTTGATGTCCTCCACCGACAGCCCCTCGCGCATCGCCTGCGCGACTTTCAGGATGCGGTCGGGCGTGCGGCGTGACAGCGCGGCGGTGATGACGTCCTTTGCGACGCCTTCCAGCTCTGGCACGCGGTTGAACCCGTCCAGCCCCGTCTCCAGCCCGCGCAGCGCCTTTTGCATCGATTCCGCAAAATTGCGCCCGATTGCCATCACCTCGCCAACCGACTTCATCGCGGTGGAGAGCGTCGCCTCGGCGCCCTTGAACTTTTCGAAGGCAAAGCGCGGGACCTTGGTCACGACATAGTCGATTGTCGGCTCGAAACTGGCAGGGGTCGCGCCGGTGATCTCGTTGGTCAGCTCGTCCAGCGTGTATCCCACCGCCAGCTTTGCCGCGACGCGCGCGATGGGAAAGCCTGTGGCCTTGGAAGCCAGCGCCGATGAGCGGCTGACCCGCGGGTTCATCTCGATCACGATCAGGCGTCCGTCCGCCGGATTGACGGCGAACTGCACGTTCGAGCCGCCGGTTTCCACGCCGATCTCGCGCAGCACCGCTATGCTGGCGGAGCGCATGATCTGGTATTCCTTGTCCGTCAGCGTCAGCGCCGGGGCGACGGTGATCGAATCGCCGGTGTGCACGCCCATCGGATCGACATTCTCGATCGAGCAGATGATGATGCAATTGTCCGCCCGGTCGCGGACCACTTCCATCTCGAATTCCTTCCACCCGAGCAGCGATTCCTCGATCAGCACTTCGGTGGTGGGGGATGCGTCCAGCCCTTCGGCTACGATCTTGTCGAACTCCGTCTTGTTGTACGCGATGCCTCCGCCCGTGCCGCCCAACGTGAAACTGGGCCGGATGATTGAGGGCAAGCCGGTGCGCTCCAGCACCTCGCGCGCCTGCTCCAGAGTGGTGGCAACTCCGCTGCGCGCGCTTTCAAGACCGATAGCGTCCATCGCATCGCGAAAACGCAGCCGGTTTTCAGCCTTGTCGATCGCGTCGGCCTTGGCCCCGATCATCTCCACCCCGTATTTTTCGAGCGTCCCGTCCGCATCCAGCGCCAGCGCGCAGTTTAGCGCGGTCTGCCCGCCCATCGTCGGCAACAGCGCATCGGGCCGCTCCTTGGCGATGATCTTGGCGACGATTTCGGGCGTGATCGGCTCAATATAAGTGGCGTCGGCGAATTCGGGATCGGTCATGATCGTCGCCGGGTTGCTGTTGACGAGGATGACGCGATAGCCCTCCTCCTTCAGCGCCTTGATCGCCTGCGTTCCGGAATAATCGAACTCGCACGCCTGACCGATGATGATCGGGCCAGCGCCAATGACTAGGATGGAGGAAATGTCTGTGCGTTTGGGCATTACTGACTGTTCTCGTTGGAATCAGAGGGAGTCTTTTTGATCTTTGACAGCTTTTTAGGGCGCAGGCATGGCGCTCACCCGGATCAGGCGCATATCGGCGCTCTGTTGTTCGCATCCGGCGGTGAGTATCTGGTCGTAGGACAGCGGCTCGCCGCGCACGCGCCACAGCGCGGGTTCGATGCCGAGAAAGAACGCGCCATTTTCGTCCACCGGCGCTTTCATGAACATCGCCATCGCAGTGGATGGCACGTTGGTCTGGGCCATCAGGCGAGATCCCAGCGTCTCATCCGCGCCGGGCTGGATCAGCTCCTGCTTGGCCGAAAAAGGCAGTTTGGTAATGTCGAATGTGTAGGTCGGGATCAATGCCCCCTGCGTATCGGCAAGCTTGCGAAAATCGAGCATCTCGATGTCGGCGGTCAGCCGCGCGATGCACTCTGAAACCGGTTCCTCGCCGACACGCGGGTCTTCGGGAAAAATGAGGTCGCACCCGCTCAGGCCAATCGGCAGGGCTAGACTTGCCAGTGCAATCGACAACCGTTTGCGTATCATTCCTTATCCCCTTTCGCCCCATCGTTCTGCGAGCCATCGTTGGGCTCAAACGCATAGGCGATGCGCGTGTAGCGATAGACATAGGGCAGCACGTCGGGTTTGGACACGCCCTTGCCATAAACGAAGGTGCAGTTGCGGCGAATATCGATCAGCCGCGCGCCATCGCGCACGAGGATATAGCTCAGCACATAATGCTGACGGGGATTGGATCGCCTGCCGACGATATCGAGCTGGCGGACCGTGTCGGAGTGGTCGCGCAACCTGTCCATATCCTTGAACCCCTGCGCGGCGCGCGCCTCGGCGGTGGCGGCGTGGCGGGTTTCAGGATCGAACGCCTCTTCGGAAAACGCCCCGTCGCTGGCAATAACCTTGCAATCCATGCGCCCGGCAACTGGGCGCTTGGACTCCTCCTTAAAGAGCACCGGCCGCCAGAAGGACAGCACCGGCAAAGCACCGCCAATCCGCTCAAGCGTAACCGAACCATCTCCCTGAAACGCCACGCCGGGAGCGATCTCGGCACCGGGCCATTGCGCGACAGGCGGCGGGGTCATCGCGGGATTCTGGGCGAGGGAAGCGGTTGAAATGGTTGCGAAGATGGCGGAAAGGACTGTATGCCCCTTCTCCGTGGGGAAGGGGTT
>JBBRVR010000080.1:0-13748 GCA_038246695.1 Sphingomonadales bacterium | reverse complement strand
CGGGAAATCATCGCGGCGCACCACGCCAGATTGACCGAGAAAGTGGTTTTGCCCACCCCGCCTTTTACACTGTAGACCGCAATAGAAGCCATGGCGCTCGGCGTACCCTTCAAGGATGGCCATTCTCGCGACCGATATGACAATTTCGTTACAAAAGGATCATTTGCATGGGCCTTTGCAGAAGGCAAGAGATGCGGCTGTCGTCGCGGGCCAGTCTCGCACGGCCGCTTCCAGCCTGGGCGTCATGGCAAAAGCAAGAAAAAAGGCCGCCAATCCGGCGGCCTTTTAAATGGGACAGATTGTGTGCCCGCAAAGTTCGAAAACGATCAGCCGTCGTAATCGCCACCGATCGAGGTTGACCGGGTCGGAGCCGAAGCGGTGATCCGCAGCGCTTCTGCTGATTGGCTGAGCGAGCCGATCTCATCGGCGTCATCCTCGTCATCCGGCAGGATTTTCTGGAGGCTGGTAACCAGCGATTCCTGCAATTCCTTGGGCTTCACCGTCTGTTCGGCGATTTCCCGCAGCGCCACAACGGGGTTCTTGTCCCGATCGCGATCGACGGTCAGTTCGCTGCCGCCGGAGATATCGCGCGCGCGCTGTGCGGCAAGCAGGACGAGGTCGAACCGGTTGGGAACCTTGTCGACGCAATCTTCAACGGTAACGCGTGCCATCAACGGGCCTTTTCATCGGATTGTCGGAAAAAACGAACCTGTCAACTAAGTGGTGGGGCGCGCAGAGTCAAGAAATTGCAACTTCGCACGAGTTTGTGCATTGCACTGTTGTGAACGCCACAACTTCCCTTGCGCCTGATGCGCCATCATCCGCCGAGCCGCAGGATTACTGCGAGGCTGAACGCTTCGACGTAAGCGCGCAGGGGCATACCTTCACCTTTTACCCCGCAGGCGAAGATCGGCTGGTGGCGCTGATCGAACATATCGATTCGGCACAGCGGACGCTCGATACATTCTATTACCTGTTCCAGCCCGATTCGGCGGGCGAGAAGGTGCGCGACGCGTTGGTCGAAGCCGCACGGCGCGGGGTAAAAGTCCACCTTATCGTCGACGATTTCGGCAGCGATTCACCGCCCGAATTCTTCGATCCGCTGATAGAGGCGGGCGGGCAATACTCTGTGTTTTCCGCACGCAAGACTGTGCGCTACCTCATCCGCAACCACCAGAAATTCGCCATCGTTGATGAAAAGCGGGTGATGACGGGCGGAGCAAACGTGTCCGAGCATTATTTCAATCCGCCTTGCGACAATGGCTGGAGCGATCTTTCGGTCGCGATCGAAGGCGAGGTGGTTGAACGCTTTACCGACTGGTTCGGGCAGATCGTGAAATGGGTCGACAGCGAAGGATCCGAGTTGCGCAGTTTGCGCCGGATGATCCGGCAATGGGACCCCGGCGATGGTCCGGTGCAATTGCTGCTCGGCGGGCCATCGGTTAGCCTGTATGGCTGGGCCCGGCGGTTTCGGCAGGATCTCATATCGGCAAAGCGGCTGGACACGGTATCGGCCTATTTCACCCCGCAGCGCAGCCTCCTGCGGCAGATGGCGAAGGTCGCTCGGCGCGGCGAGGTGCGGATTATCACAGCCGGCAAATCCGATATCGACGCGACCATCGCTGCGGCGCGGTTGCTGTATCGACGCCTGCTGCGAGCCGGCGCAAAAATCTATGAGTTCCAGCCGAGCAAGCTGCACATGAAATTGCTGATCATCGACGATGGCAGCTATTTCGGCAGCGCCAACCTCGACAAGCGTTCGATCCGGATCAATGTCGAATTGATGGTGCGGGTGGAGGATGCGGCGCTCGCCGCTCGCCTGCGAGAAATGATCGACCACATGCAGGAAGCCAGCGACCCGATCACGCGCGAGCGGTACAAGGAGCTGTCGGCTTTCCCGGCACGGCTGCGCTGGACGGGCGCCTATATCCTGGCGATGACCGATTACTGGGTGACGCGCCGCCTCAATCGCTGAAAGACACCATCCGCGCGCCTTAGCTCAATACGTTTCGCTCTCGTCATACTTGTAATTGGGCGACGAGAACTTGGTGATCTCGCTCTGGAAATGCAGCGGGACATTGCCGGTCGAACCGTGCCGCTGCTTGGCCACGATCAGGGTCGCCTTGTTGCGCAATTGATCGTATTCCTCTTCCCACCGGCGGTACTTTTCCTCTGCATCGGCGGTCGAAAAGCCGTTCTGGTTCGGCCCGTCGGGGCGCTTTGCCTCGTGGTAGTAATCTGCGCGAAAGATGAACCAGACCATGTCCGCGTCCTGCTCGATCGAACCGGATTCGCGCAGATCCGACAGCATCGGGCGCTTGTCGTCGCGCTGTTCAACCGCACGGCTGAGCTGTGAGAGCGCGATCACCGGCACGCTGAGCTCTTTCGCCAGCGTTTTCAAACCCCGGCTAATTTCCGAGATTTCGTTTACGCGGTTATCGTTTGCGCGGCCCGATCCCTGCAACAGCTGGAGATAATCGACCACGATCAGCCCGATATCGTGCCGCCGTTTCAACCGCCGCGCGCGGTTGCGCAAGCCGGCAATGGTCAGCGCGGGCGTATCGTCGATATACAGCGGCAATTCGGCCAGCCGCTGGCTTGCAAAGCTCAGTTTCTGGAAATCGCCCTTGGTTAGCTTGCCGCTGCGCAGCGCCTCCGAACTGATTTCGGCCTGTTCGGCCAGGATACGGGTGGCAAGCTGGTCTGCGCTCATTTCCAGACTGAAAAACGCGGTGGGCGCGCCGTAATTGTGCTCGCCGCCATCCTGCTGCCACCTGAGGTGTTCCTCGGCGCAGTTGAAGGCGATATTGGTGGCAAGCGAGGTCTTGCCCATGCCCGGACGCCCGGCGAGGATCACGAGATCGGAACCGTGCAGGCCGGCGGTTTTCTGGTCGATCACCGAAATCCCGGTGGTCTTGCCCGACAGCCCGCCGCCTGAATTCATCGCGGCTTCGGCCATGCGGATCGCCACCAGCGAGGCATCGCGGAACGTCGCGGCCTCGTTGCCGGTCTCGGCCCCTTCGGCCACGGCGAACAGATCCGCCTCGGCGCGCGCGATGCGCTCCATCGGATCGACATCCTCCGAGGTATCCAGCGCGCCCTCGACAAGTCCGCGACCCACGCTCACCAGTTCGCGCAGCAACGCCAGATCATAGATTTGCCGGGCCAGTTCATGCGGGGCGAGCAGCCCTGCGCCATTCGCGGTGAGCTTTGCCAGATAACTGGGACCGCCTAGCTCCTTCAGCGCCTCGTCGCCTTCGAATTGCGGGCGCAGCGTCACCGGCGATGCGGTGGCGTTGCGATCGACGGTCTTGAGAATCTTCTCGTAGATTCGCTGATGCAGCGATTCGAAAAAGTGATGCGGCCTGATCGGCGTGCGCAATTCCTCGATCACGCGGTTGTCGATCAGCACCGCGCCCAGAAACGCTGCCTCTGCCTCCAGATTGGAGGGCAGCTTGCGCCCGGCGGTATCGGCCCCAGTCGTATCGTCGCTGGGGAAAAGGAGTGTTTCGCTGTCGTCCATAGATGCCTCTGATGCGCGCGATGCGGCCCTTCACGCAAGAGCCGCAGGGCATATATATTTTTCCCGGAGATTGTGGATTGCGGGGAAAGACTTGAATTGCGGGCCCGGCATCTGCGAAGGCTGTTTGCCATGGCCGACCTGCCGCCCGATTCTGACGCGACCACTCACCGGATCGCACACATCACGCTGGATGAGGCGACCATCCTGTGGCGCAATGCCGATGTCGAACAGGAACGGCGCGTCGCGATCTATGACCTGATCGAGGAAAACAGTTTCAAACCAGTGCGCAGCGCCGAAAAGGGCGCGAACGGGCCGTATCGCCTGCATCTTGCCGTGCGCGACGGGCGGCTGGCGATGGAAGTGCGCGACCACAGCGAGGCGATGCTGGAAACGCTGCTGATCGGGCTGGCGCGGTTCCGTAGACCGATTCGCGAATATTTCGCCATTTGCGACAGCTATTATCAGGCCATTCGCAAGGCGACCCCGGCCGAGATCGAGACGATCGACATGGCTCGGCGCGGCATCCACAACGCCGCAGCCGAACTGCTGCTGGAACGGCTGGATGGCAAGATCGCAACGGATTTTGCTACCGCACGCCGCCTGTTCACGCTGATCTGCGTGCTCCACATCAAAGGCTGATGTGACGCGCTGTGGCAAAACGATCCAGATCGAAGACAGGGGCACGGCCGCGTGCCGGCAAAAGTGGTGGCACGACCCGCAGGCTGCTGCAACTGGCCGCGCTGATTGCGCTGGGCGGGTTGGTGTATTGCGCGTGGCTGTGGATCGACATGCGATCGTGGCGCCCGGATGATGCGACCTATCCCGAACAAGGCGCGGTGATCGTCAGCGGAACGCCCGGCGTGCGGTTCGAGACGCTGAAGGCGACCGGAGCGGATTTCGTCTATCTGGAACTTGGCAGTGCCGATGCCGCCCCCGACCCCGGCTTTCGCGAGCGATTCAACGCGGCGCGTGCGGCGGGGTTGAAGGTGGGCGTGGTGCTGCCGTTCAACCCGTGTCAGCGCGCCGATCCGCAATCGGCCCGTTTCACCCGGATGGTGGCGCGCGACGCAGATCTGCTGCCGCCCGCACTCGCGCTGATGCGTATGCCCGACGCCTGCGACACCCCGGTGAGCGAGGCGGCCGTTACCAGCGAAGTGCTGACGCTGGTCAACCAGATTGAGGCCCATGCGGGCCAATCGGCCATTCTCAAGCTGGATGAGACATTCGAGCAGACATTCGGCATCGCCGCGGCGCTGGACCGCGACCTGTGGCTGACCCGCGACCGATCGCCGCCGCGCTATGCCGGGCGGCCCTGGTTGCTATGGAGCGCAAACAGCCAATTGATGAGCGAGGCTGTGTCTGATCCGATCGAATGGGTGGTGGTGCAAAGATGACGGTAACAACCAAGCAGGAAACCGCGCTGATCGGCGCCGCGCGCGAAGCGGGCGCGCGGGCCTATGCGCCCTATTCAAACTATGAGGTCGGGGCCGCTTTGTTGTTTGCCGACGGGTCAGTGATTACCGGCAGCAATGTCGAAAATGCGAGCTATGGCCTGGCGCTGTGCGCGGAAACGGTGGCGGTCGCCCGCGCATTGGGCGAAGGGCGGCGCGGCGGTCTGATTGCGGTCGCGGTGACGGGGCCGCTGGGCAAGGGAGACGGCACGCCGATCACACCCTGCGGGCGGTGCCGGCAGGTGCTCAACGAACTCGCAACACTGGGCGGGACCGATCCCGTTATCGTGTGCGTCGGCGCTGACGAGGTGCGCCGTCTGCCGCTATCGGCGTTGTTGCCGCACGCATTCGGACCAGATCATCTGGTTTAGCCGTCGTCCGTCTCGATCCATTCAAGCAGCGCGGCGAGGCAATCGCGCCCCAGCATCTTGCAGCGTTCCGGCGACCAGCCCTGTTCTGGCTCGGGAAAGTCGGCCAGATCCTTGAATGGCATTTCCAGCGTCATTGCACACGCGCCAAACCGCTGCGCCACCTGATTGGTGCTCATGGAAAGATTGGCGCGGCCCGGTGACGATTTGGGATAGCCAATCTGCGTCTGGAAATCGGGCGTGCGCCGGTCGAGGATGCGGAGATAGCGATAAAACGTCTCGCCCTGTTCGTCAGTCCAGTCGGGGATGCCCTCAAACCCGGCGATGAAGTTTGCCGGGATCGCCTCGTCCCCGTGGACATCCATCGCGAAATCGACCCCGGTTTCGTCCATCCTGTTCCTGATCGCGAGCACTTCGGGAGATTTTTCCGCGCTGGGATCGGCCCATTCGCGGTTGAGGTTGGTGCCCGCCGCATTGGTGCGCAGATGCCCGCGCGCAGACCCATCGGGATTGCAATTGGGCACGATGTGCAGGCGGCAATGTTTCAGCAGGCCGCGCGCGACAGGATCGGAAGGGTCAGTGAGGCATTCCAGTGCGCCTTCGATCCACCATTGCGCCATGCTTTCACCGGGATGCTGGCGCGCATACAGCCACACTTTGAGCGGCCCTTCGCCCATTTCCAGCATATCGAGCGGGCGACCATCCAGCGTCTGCGTCAATCGAACCAGGCTCACACCTTCGCTCGCGGCGGCTTCAGCGATCAGATCGTGGTGACGCTCCATCGAATACGGCGCGAAATAGGCGAAATAGCAGATGTCGGATGCAGGCGCGTAGCGGATGGTGAGCGTCCCTTCCTCTTCAGCGCTGTCGAACCTGCTGGTCGCCCGCCCCCAATATTCGCGATCTTCGGAAACGCAGGCGTTGTAATCGGGCCAGCCGCGCGGATAGGCGCTGTGGTTGAGGCCGGTGATCTTCAACTCCAGTTCGCGGCCCGCGCCGCCGCTGACCCGGAAGTGAAACCATTGCGCGAAATCAGAATTGTGATCCTTGCGCAGGGCCAGGCGGGCGGTGTGCCCGTCAATCTCCAGCACTTCTATGTTTCCGCTGTCGAACGCGGCGTCGATTGCAATATTCATTCTTGCCCCACCAGTTCTTCGGCTGCGATGCTGACCGTCTCGCCGTTGCCGCCCGGAAAATCGCGGAACAGCCCGGCTGCCAGCGTGCGCGCATTGATGTCAACTGGGGCATAGGGCGATTTGACGCCGGTCGGAAATTGCGCGCGCCCCTCCCACAGGTTCTGCCCGCCTTGCGCAGGCGCAATGCTCACACGCAATTCCGAAAGGACGCGCGGCCCGCCGCTGCCTCCGCCCAGATTGACGCCGACACCCAGCCCGCCACCAAGGCCGCCGCGAAACCCGCCGGTGCCAGCGCCCACACCGACGCTGACCGGGTTTCGGGCTTGCGTTTCGGTGAGCGCGCTGCGGCTGGTCTCGATCGTCGCGATCTGGCCTGCGATCGCTTCGTTATCGATCACGGTATATCCCAGCAGTGCGAGCTGATCGCCGATGGCGGCACGAAAGGCATCGCGCGCGCCCTCGTTCTTGAGGTCTGCGGCAAAGCGCAGCGCAATCGTCCCTTGCCCTAACCCGGCGGGTTGAGCGGCGACGAACCGGGTGACTTCGACCGGCCCTGTAAAGGCACCGCCCGCACAGGCAGATACGCCAAATAGCGCGGCAGCGGCGGCTGCGGTTCTGAGGGTTGAGTGTATCGGCATCGCTGGATCCTCTTTGTATCACCGCCACGGGCGGAAAGTTATTCTTATACAAAACGCTCAGCGCACGTGATGGTTGCTTCACGATTTTGCAGGAGAAATCTGGTAGCGCGCAGCCCATGACAGAACAGCCCATCACTGAACGAGTGAAACCTTCCGTCCTTGTTACCGGCGGCGCCGGCTATATCGGCAGCCACGCCGTGCTCGCGTTGAAAGACGCAGGCTGGAGCGTGGCCGTGATCGACAATCTGACAACCGGTTTCCGCTTTGCCGTACCCGATGACGTGCCGCTGTACGAAGGCGACGTCGAGGATGGTGAGTTGCTGGCGCGCATTTTTGCGGAGCAGGAAACGGGCGCCATCATGCACTTCGCAGGCTCAGTCGTGGTGCCCGAAAGCGTCTCTGACCCGCTCAAATACTACCACAACAACACCGTCAAAAGCCGCGCGCTGATCGCCGCGGCGGTGCGCGCGGGCGTTGCGCATTTCATCTTTTCGAGCACGGCTGCGACCTATGGCATTCCGCATGTCTCGCCCGTCGATGAGGATACGCCGCGCCAGCCGATCAATCCGTATGGCTGGTCAAAACTGATGACCGAACAGATGTTGGCCGATGTGGCAGCGGCGCATCCGATCAATTATTGCGCGCTGCGATATTTCAATGTCGCGGGCGCGGACCCGCAGGCGCGCTCTGGCCAATCGACCGCGGGCGCGACTCACCTCATAAAGGTCGCGGTGGAGGCGGCGCTGGGCAAGCGCGACCATGTGAGCGTGTATGGCACCGATTACGATACGCCCGATGGCACCGGCGTGCGCGACTATATTCACGTAAGCGATTTGGCGACCGCGCATGTCCTTGCCCTTGAGGCGCTGATGGCGCAGCCTGATCGCTGTCTGACGATG
Organism: Sphingomonadales bacterium; assembly: GCA_038246695.1. GTDB lineage: Bacteria > Pseudomonadota > Alphaproteobacteria > Sphingomonadales > Sphingomonadaceae > Erythrobacter. Next base: position 5,733 of record JBBRVR010000080.1, on the reverse strand, counting down.
AATTGCGGTTATGGCCGGGGGTTCTCTGTGCTGGAAGTGCTGGATGCCGTGGACCGGGTCACGAGTCGCACGATTGACAGGCGGCTGGAGGGGCGGCGCGCGGGCGACCCCGATCAGTTGATCTCTGACCCGGCGAGCATTCGGGCCACCTTGCCGTGGCAGCCGCAGCACGCCGATCTCGACACGATCATCGCCCACGCGCTGGCATGGGAGCGCAAGCTATCGGATATGCGCACAGAGCATTGACGAAACCCCCGCCCCGCGGTAATCGCCGCCCTGCAAATTCCGCGCGTCGGACCGATTCCGGCGCGCTTTCTTATTCGAGAGACCAGAAATGAAAGTCCGCAACAGCCTCAAGTCGCTGAAGAACCGCCACCGCGATTGCCGCGTCATTCGCCGTCGCGGGCGCACCTATGTCATCAACAAGACCAACCGTCGCTTCAAAGCCCGCCAGGGCTGATTGATGCGGTGATCGCCTGAACGGGCGGTCCTTGGTTGCAGCGGCCCGCCTCCATACCGGAGCGCGGGCCGTCGCTGTTTGCGGGGCTTTGACATGAACACATCGGACAGAACGGTGTTACCCAAGGCAGTGGTCTTCGATGTGGGCCGGGTGCTGTTCCAGTGGCAATTGCGCGCGCTGTTTGAAAAACTGATCGACGATCCGGTGGAGCTCGATTGGTTTCTCGCCCATGTCGTGACCGAGGAATGGCATTTCGAGCATGACCAGGGCCGCGCGCTGGCCGATATGGTGCCGGAGCGAATCGCGCTGTTCCCAAAATACGAACGCCACATCCGCGCCTATGCGACCCGTTTTAACGAGACGGTGCCCGGAGCGGTTGATGGAACCCACGAACTTGCGCAGCGGCTGCACGCAAACGGCGTTGCGCTGTATTGTCTGACCAATTTTGGTGACGAATTCTGGGCGATGTTTCGCCCCGAACACCCGCTCTTCGATCTGTTTGAGGGTATTGTGGTGTCGGGCACCGAAAAGGTCGCAAAACCCGATCCGCGCATTTACGAAATCGTCGAGCAGCGCAGCGGGCGCGAGGGGGCGCAACTGTTCTTCACCGATGATAATCCCGCCAACATCACCGCTGCACAGGCCCGCGGCTGGGATGCGCATCTGTTTACCGATGCCGCCTCGCTGGAGGCGCAGCTTGTGTCATCGGGCCTGCTCTGACGCTGCTCGTGCGGGGTGGCGGAGCGCAAAAAAATCCCCCGGTCGCAGCGTCTGGGGAACGCCTGCGCCGGGGGAGTGTGTTGTCCGCCCGATCGGAGAGGATAACGGGCGGAACGGGGATCAGGGTCTGATCACTTGCCGTTGCACTTGGCCATCTGATCTTCGGGCAATGCTTCGCCTTCGGTGGTGAAGCTGGTGATCTCGCCAAACTCACGCGCAAGACCGCGGCAGATGCGCAGCGGACGGGCCGGGCCCTTGGCGGCGACGCAGGTGGTGTCCATGCACGCCCAGGCAACACCGCCTGCAACTGCGCGTTCCGCATTGGCGGGCGCGGCGAGGGTGGCGGTGTAATAGGGCGCAGCGGCCACGCCGGCATTTGGCGCGACAGTCGCGGCGAGAGCCACAGCTGCGGTAGCGATCAGGGAGATACGGCTGGCGGCGTTGAGGGAGAGAGTCATCGCTTCGTCCTTTTTTCGGAGGCAGTTCACGTAATTTGTGCAACGCAGCGTTTCAAATCAAAACTGGTTGCAATTCGATACCTATGTCAATGAGGTTTCAGTTGCAAGAGGAAACTTATTATTTTTCGTGCGCATTTGATCGGCCTGCAAAATGCGCTAACACAGGTGCAGCAAGAGGACCGGATATGGGTGAAGTCAGAGAAGCACTGCGGGAACTGATCGATTGCGGCCTCCCGCAAGCGCTTGAAGTCATGGGGGAACGCTGGTCCTTCATGATCCTGCGAGCGAGCTTCAATGGGCTCAAGCATTTTGAGGAGTTTCTCACCGAGCTCGGGATCGCCCGCAATATCCTGTCAAACCGCCTCGCCAAACTGGTCGATCACGGCATCCTCAAACGCGAACCATGCGCGGATGACCGACGCAAGGTCGAATACCGGCTGACTGACAAAGGCTTCGATCTGCTGCCCGCGATGATTGCGCTGAGGCAATGGGGCCAGAAATACGGCAGCGAATTCGTGACCGAAGATCCGGTGCTGGTCGATGAACGCGATCGCCTGCCCGTCGGCCCGGTTTCGATCCTGTCGCATGATGGCCGAATTCTGGGCCACATGGACCTTAACCTTGTGCGGCGCGGCGATGTCGGCAAACGCGCCGACGGCAGCGAAGCCGCGGCACCTTCACTCGATGCCGGCGGCCACCTGATCGACATGAAGCAGATCAAGGCGGCTGGCTGACGGGCATTTCGGGCCTCACAGCCGCCTGAACATAGAACCCACGCGAAAGAAACCACGGGAAAGCTGGGCGCGCGCCCTTGACCGGCCCGGCAATGACTGGCGTGGCTTTAAGCGATGCTCGATAGCGAACCGCCCCTTTCCAAGCCTGATATTCCCGATCATGCCCATACCGTGCTGCGCGAGACGTTCGGGTATCCCGGCTTTCGCGGGCAGCAGGAAGCGGTCGTTGCGCGGGTGCTGCGCGGGGAACACACGCTGGCGCTGATGCCGACGGGGGCGGGCAAATCGCTGTGTTATCAATTGCCCGCACTGGTGCGGCCCGGCACCGCGATTGTGGTTTCTCCGCTGATCGCGCTGATGCATGACCAGATCCGCTCTGCCAAGGCGCTGGGCATTCGCGCGGCCTCCATGACCAGCGCCGATGCCGATAACGCCGCCACCGCGCGGGCGCTGCGTGCGGGCGAGCTGGATCTTTTGTATATCGCCCCCGAACGCGCGACCACGCCCGGCTTTCGCGCGCTGCTGGAATCGGCGCAGATTGCCCTGTTCGCCATAGACGAGGCGCATTGCGTTTCCGAACTGGGGCATGATTTTCGCCCGGACTATCGCCAGCTGCGCGGTCTGCTGGAGCCGTTCGCGCATATCCCGCGCCTCGCGCTGACCGCGACCGCCGACAAGGCGACCCGGCGCGACATTCTCGACCAGCTGGGCCTGCCCACCGAGGGGCTGATCGTTGCCGGTTTCGACCGGCCCAATATCCGTTACACCATCAGCCCGCGCAGCAATCTGAACCAGCAGATCGCGCAGTTTCTTGACCGCACGCCGGGTGCTGGCATTATCTACACCCAGAGCCGCAAGGGCGCAGAAGCGCTGGCGCAATCGCTAGAAAAGGAAACGGGCCGCCCGGTTGCGGTCTATCATGCGGGTCTGCCGCCGGAAGAACGCGCCGCATCGCAGGCCGCCTTCATCCATTCAGAGGACATGGTGATGGTCGCCACCATCGCCTTTGGCATGGGGATCGACAAGCCCGACGTGCGGTTCGTCATCCATGCCGGCATCCCGAAATCGATCGAGGGTTACTATCAGGAAACCGGCCGCGCCGGGCGCGATGGCGATCCCGCGCGCGCGCAGATGTTCTGGGGCGCGGGCGATATTGGCCGCGCGCAGCAATGGCTGGCGGACATGGACGAGGAACGCGCCGCGAGCGAGCGCGCGCGCCTCACCATGTTGGCCGGTCTGATCGAAGCGCCCACCTGCCGCCGTGCGATCCTGCTGCGGCACTTCGGCGAGGAGCCGCCCGAGGCCTGCGGCAATTGCGACAATTGCATCGATCCGCCGCGCGTTCTGGATGCCACGCAGGTCGCGCAGAAATTACTCAGCGCGGTCTATCGCACCGGGCAAAGCTTCGGCATTGGCCACATCGAAAAGGTGTTGCTGGGCCGCGAGGATGAGCTCGTGCGCGAGCGCGGGCACGATGCGCTGTCGGTGTTCGGCATCCTGAGCGAGGACGAAGCGCCGCTGCTGCGCGCGGTGATGCGCGCGGCGATGGCGCAGGAAATGCTGGTCGCAACGCAGCACAGCGGGCTGGCGCTGGGTCCGGGTGCGCGCAGCCTGTTGAAGGGGGAGCGCGATCTGACCATCGCCCAGCCCAAGCAGAAAGAGCGCCGATCACGCACCCGCACCGACTCACGGTCTGCCAGCAATCCGGCGGGTAATCCCCTGTTCGAAGCCCTGCGCGCGCGCCGCGCCGCCATGGCAAAGGAGCAGGGCATCCCCGCCTACATCATCTGCCATGACAGCGTGCTGCGCGACATTGCCCACGTCCAGCCGACCACCCTTGCCGCGATGGCCGGGATCACCGGCATCGGCGCGCGCAAGCTGGAAACCTATGGTGACGATTTCTGTGAGGTCGTGCGGCAGTTTGCGTAATTGCGCCAACCTGCGCGCCGAGGTTACCTCTGAATTGCGCGGGAATAATCGATCCTGATCCGCACCCACGATCCCACCTGCGAGCGCCCGCCGACTATCGCCGGGCGCACGCGGAACTGCCATGCCGCCGCCATAACGGCCCGCCCGATCTGCGATCCGCCGGGGCTTTCGCTGAGCAATTGGCAATCCTCGACATAGAAATCGGGCACCGTGCGGCACACGATCAGCGCGCTGCCCGGTCCCGACGCGGTCGAGAGGTATCCGGCGAGTTCCCCGCGGGTCGGCTCGCGATACCAGCGCGCGGCATACAATGGCTCTCCATTGGGAGCGGTGCCGACGCGCTGGCTGTCATTTGCGCCGCCCGGCGCGCCGGTGTCGGGCGGGCCATAGACCTGCGCGGGCGGACCAGGAGGCGCCTTTGCCGGGGGTTTGCGCACAGGCGGCGCGGGGCTGGGTTGCGCTGCGGGCGGCACGTTGGGTCTGGGCAGGATCAGCGCAGGGGGCGGGGTCCGCACAGGAGTAGGGAGGTCTGGCGGCGGCGTTATTTCGGGCTCGGGCGGCTGGACAACCGGCTCGGCCTGATTCGCGCTGGCCGGTTGCTCCGGCTCGGCGGCGTCGGCGGGGGGATCGTCCGAGACATTGCGCGCCTCGAACGCGACAACCTGCGGCGCATTGGGATCGCCCCGATTGATGTTCCAGCCCAGCGTCAGCAGCAGCGCGATGATCAGAACCTCGGCCGCGATCGTAAGGATGATTCCCGCGATGCGGCGATTGACGCGACTGCCGTCACCGCTGGCATCACCGCGCGCATCACCATACGGGATTTCTTCCTCGGCTTCGATCAGGCGGGCAGGGGACAAGGACGGGCGCTCTTGCAACGGAGATGGGCGGACCAGTCGCTAGCAGATAGTTACCTTGTGGTGTGATGACCTTTTTGCACCGCCAGCCCGATTCACGGTTTGACGTTTCAGTACGTCAAAGGCGCATCGAACCCGCCTATCGCACGCCGACAAACTGGCGGTAGCTCAATGCCTCGGCAATGTGCACGCGCCCGACCTGCGGCGCTCCGGCAAGGTCCGCGATGGTGCGCGCCACTCGCAGCATCCGGGTATAGCTGCGCGCTGACAGCCGCAGCTTTTCCGCCGCCTGCATCAGCAATGTCCGCCCAGCATCATCGGGCGCGGCGTAGGATTCCAGCGCCTCGCCCTGCATTTCCGCATTGGAGCGCACCCCGCGCGCCCCGCACAGCGCCCGCGCCGCCGCCACGCGCGCGGCAACTGCGGCGCTGCTTTCGGTTGGCGGGGGCAGGGCAAGGTCCATCGCGCTGAACCTCCTCCAATTTAAAAGATTCGTAGCATAGCGGCCAGTGAAACAGGTTTTCGGCTTTGGCTTTGTTCTCTATTTGATCCAGGACTGCTTTGATCCTTTGAGG
>JBBRVR010000079.1:0-13861 GCA_038246695.1 Sphingomonadales bacterium | reverse complement strand
CGCATCTTCTCATCCTACGACGACATCGTCGACCATTGCTGCTTCGCTTGGAACAAGCTCGTCGATCAGCCCTGGCGCATCATGTCCATCGGCATGCGCCAATGGGCGCATGGGTTCTGATCAATGGGACTTGGTATTACCTATTTCGAGCCGGCCTTCGCCGATGAACTCGCGCTGATCATGCGTTGGGCTTTCGATCACTTGCAGGCCGGCGACGGGGGGTCGACCTATCTGCGCCTGACTACCCGCGTCATCTAGCAGGCGCAGCGCAGCGACGATTTCTGGGAGGCCGGCACACTTGCTGGTGGATATTGGCTCAGGCCTCCCGGCATCGGAGCCGAAGCGGCGATCGTAGCCACGGGCGCGATCATGCCTGAGGCGATTGCTGCCTGGGAGGAATTGCAGGACGATCTGCCGGGTATCGGCCTGCTGAACGTCACATCGCCCGATCTCCTCCATCGCGGTTGGTCAGCAGCGCGTGCCGGGCGCTGGGTCGCAAAGCGCAGTGATCGGTGTCACGCTGCTCAATTACTGGGCGCTTTGTCGCCGACAGCCGGGTTGGTGACGATCATCGATGGCAGCCCCGGGACGCTGTCGTGGCTGGGTGGCGTGCGCGGCCAGCGAGTCAGCTCGCTTGGCATTGATCGGTTCGGCCAGACCGGTGATCTTCCTGACGTCTATCGCGAATATCGGTTGGACAAGCAGGCGATTTTTGATGCAGCCGCAGAGCTGTTTTTATAGCAAATTGAAATTCCATCCTAATAATCGATTTGAGGGTGCAAAGCCGCCAAACGGTTGTGCGCTGGGAGAGCGGCAGATTTCGGCAGTAGCAGCCATCAGCGCCAATTCCGCCGAACGGCGCATTTTGGTCGGCAGCCGACGTTGCCCGACGCGGGCTGCGAGTGGCAGCTATCGCGAGTTTGTTTCCCAAGAGCCGCCATTCTGAAAGCGACCCCGAAGCGGTCATCTCGCTGGCATTACATAATAGCCAAAAGCTGAACACGCATGGGTGCAGTTGGTAAGTCTGCCCTCAAAGTGATCTTCCCCTCTCGCCAGGCAGCTATACATCATAATTGCCGGGTCCATACGGCGGCGCCTTCAATCCACGTAGTATGGACTCTGCAGCCTTTGTCGATCCGGACCATATTGGCTTTCTTCCCCGGTGTCAGGGAACCGAACAGCTCTTGCATCCCGAGGAAGCACGCTGGATTTGCTGATCCCATTTCGACCGCCTGGGCAAATGTGGTGCCCATCAGTTCTTGCGCATTGAGGACGGATTGCGCCATGTCGATATCGGATCCCGCCAGAGTTCCAAACCGATCCTGGCAGACACCGTCCACCACAGCCATATCTTCGCCGTTGAGTTGGAAGGTCTTGGTTTCAAGCCCGACAGTGGGCATCGCATCGGTCACCAAGATCAATCTGTCGTGACCGCCCTTGGCTTTCACGGCAATTTGCAAGGTTGCCGGATGAACGTGCTTGCCGTCGACGATCAGGCAGCACCAGCTATTGGGAGTATTCAGTGCAGCACCTACTGCGCCGGGTTCGCGATTGGTCAGTTGCGACATCGCATTGAACAGATGAGTCACGCCGCTCACGCCTGCGTCAAAGGCTTCTGTCAGCTGCGCGTAGGTGGCATTGGTGTGGCCCGCACAGATAAGGATATCACGGGCTAGCAATGACTGAATATCTTCTTTCCTCACGCATTCCGGCGCCAGAGTAATGAGCGTGCGTCCCCCGGGGACAGCTGAAATGGCTTCCAGACCTTCCCTGTCAAACGCCCGGATTTTCATCCGGTCATGGATTCCGCTACGGTCAATGTTCAGGAATGGTCCCTCGATATGAATGCCGACAATCCCCGGAACGCCGGCGGCAATCGCGTCGCTGACCGCCTTGATCGCGACCCTTACCGTGTCCAAATCATCGCTGATCAGCGTGGGCAGAAATGCCGTGGTGCCATATTGCCAATGCGCCTCGGCAATACGCCGCAAGGAAGCCACCGACGGAGCGTCATTGAATAGAACGCCGTTCCCGCCATTAACCTGAAGATCGACAAAGCCGGGAATAAGGCGGTGCCCATTTAGATCGATGATCGGGATATCCTTGTCGAGTTGGTCGGCTGCAATGATGTCGCAAATCACGCCATTCTCGACGACCAATGCCAGCCCCGACCTGAGCCCATCTTCCAGAAGTATGTCACCATTGCAGCAGGCGTAGCGCATCAAACGGTTTCCGTTACTTTACTCAGGATTGCCGGGCGATCCGGGTTTAGCCCGCGCGCCACAGCTATATCGTTGGCCGCACGGTAGAAGGATTGAATCTGCACCAGCGGTTGAATTATCGGCGGAGCCACGACGCACGGCAATTCGACTGCGCCAGCGATATCTTTGCCGACCACAAAGACCTTGCAGCCTTGCGCTACCGCGAACCGGGCGAATGTATCCACGCTGCTTGCACCCTCGTCGTCTTGCCGAAATACCAGCAGCGGAAAATCGCGGGTGAGCAGTGCCATTGGCCCATGCCGGATTTCAGCTGCGCTGAACGCCTCGGCATGGATCGCAGATGTTTCCTTGAGCTTGAGCGCGGCTTCTGCGGCTACCGCAAAACCCGGTCCCCGGCCAATTACGAACAGGCCGGAAGCCCGGTGGATCCCCTCTACCAGCGCGCTCCAGTCTGCGCCCCAAGCGCGGTCCAGCAGCTTAGGGACGCTCTGCAATTGCTTCTGGGTGACACCCGATTCAGGGTAAAGCGCCACAAACTGGACAGCCGCAAACAGGCTGGCGATGAAGCTTTTGGTTGCTGCGACGCTCACTTCCCTGCCAGCACAAAGGGGGAGGACAAAGTCTGCGGTCTGGGCAAGCGGCGACTTTTCATCGTTGACGATGGCCAAGATGCGGTTGCCCTTATCGCGGTATCGCCGCGCGAAGGACACGATATCAGGGCTCTGGCTCGACTGCGAAATGACTACGCCAATGCCGTTACCAATCGGCGGCGACCGGCCATAGACCGAATTCACCGAAGGGTGGAACGAGCTTGTGATAACACCCAGCCTCGTTTCAACGAGATAGCGAAAGAAGGTGGCGGCGTGATCGGAACTGCCGCGCGCGCAGGTCAGGAAGAATGTAGGGGGATCTGCGGCGATGGAAGCCGCAAGGCCGGACAGAACCTGTTCGCAGGCCTGCAATCGCAGCGCGACAACCTGGCGGGCCTTCGCTGCTTCGTGAAACATTTGCGTGCTCACGTTTCTGCCTCCCCACCAACACCCAGAACTGGAGAAATTCCTGCCATTCACACCGTCTCGGAGTTCGGCTCCTGATCGGCTCGATCAATTGGTCATGTAGATAGATTGCATTGGTATTGCAAATGGCATAACTTTGCGCTTGAGTTTGCGTTGCCGTGTCTTGGTTTCAGCTTGCTGGCACAGTTTTGATCCGACCCTGAATACCGTCCCTCTATGGGAAGCAGTTGACTCGACCGGCCGCGTTGATGTGGGCCATATCGTCTGGCAGGAGAGTTGTTCTGATGGGGCTGGGCGGCAATTCGACAACGATTTTTGCCCCATTTTCGGGGATCCTGCGCTCGCTCGAAAGTCTGCCCGATGCTGCCTTTGCGGCGAGGATGCTGGGCGACGGTGTCGCCATCGATCCGCTTGACGATGTCGTCAAGGCGCCCTTCGATGGCACAGTTGCCGCGATCGCGGGCACCGGGCATTCCATCACGCTGCGTTCGCAACAAGGCATTGAAGTTTTGATCCATATCGGGATCGATACGGTGACCCTGCAGCACTCGGGTTTCCGACTGTGTGTTGCGGAAGGTCAGGACGTTTGTCTTGGCGACGACTTGCTGCTGATCGACCTCGATTTGATATCAGATCAGGCGCGGGACTGTGTTTCGCCCATCATTGTTCTTTCGGATAAGGCGGCGGTACAGTGCTTGCGCGACAATGGCGTTGTCGCGGCGGGCGAGGCCATTCTGTTGGTTGTGGCCGACAACGATTTGCCCAGACATGACGATACGCAGACGGCGACATTGGCGCCCGTTGCCATATCTGTCTCCCTGCCTCACGGCATCCACGCAAGGCCAGCGGGCCGGATCGCCGCGTTTGCTCGATCGCAGGAAGCTGCGATCACGCTGTCGTTTGATGGCAAAAGCGCGGCTGCGTCCAGTATAACTGAATTGCTGCGCCTCGGGGTCGGCAGCGACAATGCGGTCGAAGTACGTATTGCCGGTGCCTACGCAGCGGAGACTGCGCGCCTACTGTCCGAACTGATAACGGATATGGCGCAACAAGAGACCGGCGAGGTCACACCGAAGCCCGAAAGTTCACTGCTGCCGCCACTGCTGAGCGAACTCACTGCCTCACAAAGACCGGGCGTCAGGGCCTCGCCCGGCATCGGCATTGGCCCGGCCCAGCGGCTGACCATGCCTGACCTTGACGTGGTGGCCATTGGAAAGGGCTTTGCCGAGGAAGCCGCCCGCCTGCAAGATGGCATCGCGCAGGTGCGACAGCAGATCGACGCGAACATCAATCACGCTGCGCCGATCGCGCAGCAGATCGCGCGGGCACATATCGCCTTGCTCGAAGACACGGCGCTGATCGCCGAAGCTGAACGCCGCATCGCCGATGGGGCGAGCGCTGCTTCGGCGTGGCGCATGGCGTCGAGGCAACAGGAAAGCGCCCTTCTCGCCGCTACCAACGTGCGATTGCAGGAACGCGCCGCCGATCTTCGGGATGTTGAGCGGCGCTTGATCCACACCTTGATGGGTCAGCACCTGCCTGATGCTGCCCGGATGATCGCGCGCGGGGCCGTTCTGATCTGCGACGATCTTGATCCTTCGCTGCTGATCGGTAACCCGCAGATTGAACTGGCGGCGATCTGCTGTGCGAGGGGCGGGCCAACCTCGCATGCGGCCATTCTGGCAGCAGCGGCGGGGATACCCATGCTGGTTTCGCTCGGGTCGCCAATCCTTGAGATTGAGGACGGGCAGCTTGTGATCGCAAACGCTGATGGCGGTCTGCTTGATCTGGCGCCTGCGCCGGAAGCCATCGCCCAAGCCCGTGTCAGGCTTGCGGCGTATGCGGGCACGCGGGCGACCGCCCTCGCTACGGCAACCGGGGATTGCCGGTTGGCCGACGGCAGCCGGATCGAAGTCTTTGCAAACCTGGCTTCAGCCGCGGACGCAGAAGTTGCCGTGCAGCACGGCGCGGAAGGGTGCGGGCTGTTGCGGACCGAATTCCTGTTTGCGGACCGGGCGAGTGCGCCGAGCGAGAAGGAGCAGATTGCCGCCTTTCGCGCCATGGCGCAGGCGCTGGGGGACCGGCCTTGCATTATCAGATTGCTTGATGTCGGAGCCGACAAGCCGCTGGCCTATTTCCCGATCGACAGCGAAGCGAACCCGGCTCTTGGTCTGCGCGGTGTTCGTTTCCTGATGCAAGAGCAGGCATTCCTGCGGACGCAGTTAAGGGCAATGGTGGCAGGGGTTCCGCTGGCACAATTGCGCATCATGCTGCCGATGGTGGTCGATCTGGCCGAGTTTCGCGTGGTCCGCACCCTGCTCGCCGAGGTGCTCCGCGAGCTCGGGCTTGCGGTCGATGTTCCGCTTGGCATCATGATTGAGACCCCGGCAGCGGCGATGCTGAGCGATCAGCTCGCGGCAGAAGCGGATTTTCTTTCCATCGGCACGAATGATCTCAGCCAATATGTCCTTGCCATGGATCGCGGTAACGCCGCTTTGGCAAGCAGGGTTGATGGCTGCCATCCTGCTGTTCTGCGGATGATCGCTCAGACAGCCACAGGGGCAGCGCGGCATCAGCGCTGGTTGGGGGTTTGCGGCGGTTTGGCATCGGAACCTGATGCCGCCCCCTTGCTTGTCGGTCTTGGCTGCCAGGAACTTTCCGCTGTGCCGCGAGCCGTCCCAGCCATCAAGCAAGTGCTCGGCTTATGGTCGATGCAACAATGTCGCTTGCTTGCCGAACAGGCCATGCAAATGTCATCCGCCGACGATATCCGCCAACTTTTGATCGAGGCGCGCAAATGAACCGGTTCGGGGCTTTTCAAAGCGGATTACAGGCTCTGGGACGCGCCTTGATGTTGCCGATCGCTGTCTTGCCGGTTGCAGCGCTCATGTTGAGGCTGGGACAGCCGGATGTGCTCGATCAGCCGTTCATAGCGGCGGCGGGCAACGCCATTTTTGCTCAGATCGGGTTGTTGTTCGCGATCGGGGTCGGGGTCGGGATCGCGAGAGAAAACCACGGGGCGGCAGGCCTTGCCGGAGCTGTGGCCTATCTGGTCCTGGTCCAAGGGGCGAAGATATTCATCGACATTCCGTTCGATCTGCCACTCCCGACTGCCGACGATCCGGCCTTTCGGGATGCCGCCGTGAATGCATGGCGCGAACGCCAACTGGCGAAGCTGGGTGTGCCGGCCGGCATCGTTTCGGGTCTGGCCGCCGGTATTCTCTACAACCGCTTCCATGCCATCAGGCTTCCGGAGTATTTGTCGTTCTTTGGTGGCCGCCGGTTCGTGCCGATTGCGGCCGGTCTGTTTGGCCTGTTTGCGGCGGCCGCTTTCGGACTTGGCTTTCCGCTGCTGGAAGCGGCAATCGATACGCTGAGCCGATGGGTCACCGCCTCAGGATCGGCCGGATTGTTTGCCTATGGCCTGCTCAACCGGTTATTGCTGGTGACGGGCCTGCACCACATCCTCAACAATCTGGCATGGTTCGTGATGGGCGACTTTCAGGGCACGGCAGGCGATCTGAACCGCTTTTTTGCCGGCGATCCGACTGCCGGTGCATTCATGGCGGGGTTTTTCCCCGTGATGATGTTCGGCCTCCCCGGCGCGTGTCTGGCGATGTGGCATAGCGTCAGTCCGGACCGCCGCAGGGCCATGGCAGGCATGTATGCGTCGATGGCGCTGACCTCGTTCCTGACAGGCGTGACGGAGCCGATCGAGTTCACTTTCATGTTCCTTGCCCCGGCCCTGTTTCTTGTGCACGCGGCACTGACCGGGTGTTCGATGGTGATCATGGATTGGCTCGGCGTCCGGCTTGGCTTCGGGTTTTCGGCCGGCCTGTTCGACTATGTGCTGAATTTCTCACTTGGCACGAACGCCCTGCTGATGCTGCCGATCGGAGCGGCGTATTTCCTAATCTATTACACGGTTTTCCGGGCATCGATTCGGCGGTTCGGATTGCCTGTGCCCGGCGTCGAAACCGGGCCATTGTCCGGGGCGAACGATCTGGCTGACAGCATCGGCGCGCCCACGTCCGAACCTCATGCCACAGCCTACATCAACGCTCTGGGCGGGGTGTCCAACCTCGTCAGCGTCGATGCCTGCACCACCCGGCTCCGGCTTGTCTTGCAAGATCCCGCTCAAATCGATGCCGACAGGCTGCGCGCGCTTGGAGCAAAGGGCATCGTCAAGTCCGGGCCGAGCGGCGTGCAGGTCGTGATTGGCCCGAACGCAGACCACTTGGCAGGAGAGATCAGGGCCGTGGCGGGATCAACCGGAGCGCCTCCAATGGCTTCCGAACCACCAAAGTCAGCTTATTTGCCTGCATCCTTTGGGCACGAGGTTCCAAGTGAGATGCTGGGTGGCCGATCCAATCTCGCGGCTGTTACGCGATGCGGTGCGCGCTTGATCATTCATGTTGCTGACCGGGCCGCAGTGCGGTCCGACCTGCTTGACGCGCGCTACACCAAGCGCTGGCTGGAGACTGCCAGCGGAGCATTTCACCTGATACTCGACTAGCTGCGGGCGCGGTCCCTCGCAATTTGCAAGCCGCTGGTGCGGACGCTGCCGACGATCCAAATTGTCGCGCAGCCCTGCGACGTCGCCATCGCTTGATACCGCCGTTCTCCAGGCCATCCCCAGTCCAGACGTACTCAAATTGCGCCTGTCACGGCAAGTGTCCGGCCCGATCCGCCCGCACGCGCCGGACGCCGCACCTGGCCGACATGTCATCAAAAGGTAATGCAGATGCGCTACAATTGGTATTGTTGTGGTTCTGTTTATGGCATGGAATCATCGGTGGGCAAGGCATCAATCAAGGGGAACATCATGCTTGGTAAAACACTCAAGATCACGGCAAGCGCCAGCGTGCTCGCGCTGTCGCTCGTGTCGGGCGCCGCATCTGCGCAGTCGGAGACGGGTTCCGATGGGGCCACCTTAGATCAGGGCGAAGAAATCGAGGTGAGCGGTGTTCGCGGAAGCATTCTCAATAGCCTTGACCAGAAACGCAATGCTGCCGGTTTCAGCGATTCGATTTCCGCCGAAGACCTCGGCAAGTTCCCCGACCTCAATCTGTCCGAATCCTTGCAGCGCATCCCGGGCGTGACCCTGACCCGCAATGATTTTGGCGATGGCGCGTCGATCAATCTGCGCGGCCTTGGCCCTAACTTTACGCGTGTTGAAGTGAACGGAGTGACCGGCACCGTAAATGATGCTCGCGGCGGGGCGTTCAATTTCGAAATCCTCGCCTCCGAGCTGTTCTCGAATGTGACCGTCAGCAAGTCCTTCAGCGCCCGCAACGTCGAAGGCGGCCTTGCTGGTGTGGTGCAGCTGCGCACTCCGCGCGCCTTCGACCGTGATGGCTTTAATTTCTCGGCTTCGGCGCAGGCGCAATACGCCGAAAATGCAGACCATGTCGGTCCGCGAGCCGCAGTGTTGCTGAGCCAGAACTGGAATGACACCTTTGGCATCACGGCGTCGCTCGCCCATTCGGATACACAGTATCTGACCATGTCCAACGGCGGGATCAGTGCGCGGCCGCTTCGTGCGGCGGCGACCAATGCGCTGCGGGCGTCGGCAACCGCCGCGCAGCTAGACGCCTTGATCCCCTCGACGATCAACTTCGAAGTCAACAATGATGATCGCCAAACGCTCGGCGCAACGCTGGGTCTACAATTCCGCCCGAGCGACGCGATCACGCTGACGGTTGACGGCATTTACGGCCAGATCAAGAGCGACCGGCGCTTCACCCGCGCGGACGCTCCGCCAGAAAGCGGCATCTTTGCGCTGGGCAATGGGTCAATCACCAACGGCGTGATCACCTCAGGCACGCTGACTGATGTTCAGAACCGCGTCGCCACCAATGATCAGGATGCCAAGGAAGACTTCATCCAGGCTTCCGCTTCGCTGGAAATCAAGGCCACCGACAATCTGACCATCACGCCGTTCGTCGGCTATTCCACCCGTGAGCTTTCCAATGACGCCGCCCTGCTTTCCTTCGCGCGCGGCAGCCGCACCACCGGCCAGCTGCTGCGGTTCCCGGTCAGCTATAACGTCAATGGCCAATTCATCGAGTTTTCGTCGCCCGGCCTTGACCTTGGCAACCCTGCCACGGCCAACGAATATTTCATCAACGTCTTCCTGATCCGCCCGACCTTCGACAAGGACAGCGAATTTAGCAGCCAGCTGGATTTCCGTTACGACTTTGACGACAGCCCGATTTCGAACATCCAGTTTGGCGGTCGTTATTCGCGGCGCGAGACCGAGCGGGCCTTCATCGAAGTGCGCGTTGATGATGTGCCGGGAGCCGATCTGCGCACTCTGCCCACCTTGGCCGATGCGCTCGTGCTTGAGGATTTCCAAATCAACGGAGCACCTGCCTCGTTCCCGTCGCAGATCCTTTCGGCCAACCCGGATGAAATCCTGCGGCGCTATTTCGTGGGCGGCTTCGACATTGACCGTTTCCGTGCCCCGTTGGCGGGCGCGCTAGTCGATCAGCAGATCCTCGGGCTGACTTTGCCCGGTTCGGTGTTCATCAACCGACAGGCCCGTGCTGCGCAGGAGACTTTCTCGGGTGAGGAGCAGACGCTGGCGCTTTACGGCGAGATCACCTTTGAATTCGATGATTTGCTGTTCAATGCCGGCGCCCGTTATGTGGATACCAAGCAGACCTCGTCGGGCTTTCAGGTTGCGAACAATTTCAGCACCCCGATCGAGGTCTCCAACAACTACAGCGAATTGCTCCCGAGCATGAGCCTGCGTTACGAAGCCCACCCTGATCTGATCCTGCGCGCGGCCTATTCCAAGTCGCTGACCCGTCCCACCCTCAACGATCTGCGTGTGGCCGAAAGCTTTGGCGGGATCGATGTCAGCGGCGGGTCCGGCACGCGCGGCAATCCCGAGCTTCAGCCCTTTGCCTCGGACAATCTCGATCTTGGCGCGGAATGGTACTTCGCCCCGGAAGGCCTGCTGGCGATCAGCGCGTTCTACAAAAGCGTCGATGGCCTGATCGTGAGTTCGACCGTTACCGAGAACCGCGAATTCCTGTCGCAGGTGACCGGCCAGCTGGTGACCGGGCCGATCGTGTTCTCGCTTCCGGCCAATGGTGATCGGGTCGAGATCAAGGGCGTCGAATTCATCGCCCAGTCGCGCTTCAACGCCTTGCCCGGGGCGCTGTCGAATTTCGGTGGCATCCTGAACTACACCTTCGCCGACAGCGATGCGGCCTTTGTCGAGGGCCAGGTCACCAGCGAAGTCGCCTCTATTCCCGGCATCTCGCGCAACAGCTTCAACGCGATCCTCTATTATGATGATGGCGCTCTGGATGCGCGCCTCGCTTATGCCTACCGTGACCGGTTCGTGCAGTCGACCGCTGGGTCTTTCGGCGTTCCCGAATTCCAGAACGCCCGCGGACAGCTCGATTTTTCGGCGAATTATGCCGTCAGCGAGCAGCTGACCCTGCAATTCCAGGCGCTCAATATCACCAAGGAGCGGTTGGAGGTGGAATCGGTCCGGAATGTGCCCAATGACACTGCACAACTCGACCGGCGCTTTTTCCTTGGCGCACGCTACACGTTCTGAGCCCTCGTATCCGGCCTGCTTTCGCAAGCGAGCAGTGCCGGACACCCCTTACGATCCGCGTTTGGAGCAAGCCGATATGACCCACACGCGGCGCGAATTCCGGTTGTTGCAACACGGCTTTGGTGCCGCAATGCTGATCGTCATGGCCGGGCAATGGCCAAGCGCGGCGATGGCGCAGGATCCCGCCGCCGATGTGGCCGCAGAGGCGCAAGCAACCCTCGCGCCGGGGGTATCTTACACGCGGGTCGTAAACGACACGGCGTCAGAGCCGCCTGCGTGGTTCATCAGTCTGGGTATTGCCCGCAACGCGCAAGAGCGCAGCGCGCTTGATCTCTGTGCGGGAACTTTGGGGCTCCCCCCTATAGCCCTGCAATTCTCATGGCCGGGCGAGACTGCGACCCCCTATCACGAGGTGCTGCTGGGGCGTTTCGCATCACGTAAGGACGCGGAAGCCAGTCTTGCCGGGCGCGTGCCGGAGACCGGCTGCACGCCGGGCATCACTCTGTCCCTGCCCTATCCCCAAGCAACGCTTGCCCCCCGGCGTTATCACGTTGTTGCGCTTGATCCTGACCAGTTTGACGGAATGGTGAAGGTCGCGCTGGCCAACGGAAAGGTTGCCGGCCGTGCGCCGACCTCGCAGATCGCCCGCGACAAAGGCGCGATCGTCGCGGTCAATGGCGGCTTTTTTGTCATGACCAGTGAGGACGGCGTCGTCGGCGATCCCACCAGCGTTGCGATCATCGACGGCCGCATCGAAAGCGAACCCACCCGAGGTCGGCCATGGATTGCGATCAGCAATCAGGGTCAGGTGAGCGCGTCGCTCGAATTGTCCAGCGAACCTGCGGCGCCATCATTGCAGTGGGATGATGGAACCACGACACCGCTTGACGGGATCAACCGGCGCCCGGAACTCCTGCGAAATTGCGGTGCTCTGCTCGAACCGGCGGCTCGCGTAACCTGGCACGACCAGACTTGCCTCATGCAAAATCAGATGGTTGCGTTCACGAAAACGGCCGGATTTCTCCCGCCCTTTTTCCAGAATGCCGCCTATTCCTTGATCAAAGCGGATGGCACAATCACGCAAGGCTACCGCGCCCCGCAAGCGCAGGAGCTTCTCCTGGTAGCGACTGGTGAGCGCGTTGCCGAATTGCACAGGCTGAGCGCAATGGAAAAGCGCGCGCAGTTGTATGTGCCGGTGTTAGGGGCATGGCCGGGCCTGTTTGCGGTTGGTGGCGGTCCGACGCTTCTGAAAGATGGCAAGACATACCGTTCCGAGACGACCGAAGGCTGGCCCTTTGCCAGTGCCCCGCTCGATCAGGCCAATGCGATGCACCGCTGGGTCAATCTCAAGAACCCCCGGACAGCAATCGGTGTGCGCGATGATGGCACCATCCTGCTTGTCGTGGTGGATGGTCAGCGCAACGACAAACCAGCGTCGGAGGCCTTCGCGGCAGATGGCGGTGCCACTATCGAGGAATTGCGCGAAATGATGCTGGCCCTCGGCGCAAGGGATGCCCTCAACCTCGACGGCGGCGGCTCCAGCACGCTGGTGATCAACGGCAAGGTGGTCAACACCCCGTCGGACCCGACGGGCGAGCGGCCGGTGAGCGACGCTGTGATTGTGGTCAGCAAGCCCGAGCGAGGGCACCCCCGGACCATCAACGTCCGGCGATTTCCGCCACAAAATCGTAAGCGTCGCCGCAATACCAGCTTTTCGTCAATTCGATCATTCGGCCCGCCTGATTGAACCCCCTGCGTTCGATGAACAGGGCAGGAGCACGCTCGGTCACGCGCAACAATTCAGCCTGTTCGCCTTCGAACATAACGGCGCGCATGCGTTGCAGTGCACGCACCGGGCGGTTTCCGGTTGCCTCGAGCGCATCGTAGAGAGATTTGTCGATTTCATCTTCGCTGTGAAGCGCAAAGCCTGCAATTGTCGCATATTCGACAGCCATCGGGATGTTGTTGGCATAGCGAACCCGCTGCAAACGATAGACGCGCGATCCCGGGCTCAGTCCAAAGGTCAGCGCCTCGTCAGGCGTGATTGTCCCGCTATCTTTCCGGATCCATTCGTTGCGGACGTCAAATCCGCGGGCAGCCATGTCTTCGCTGAACGAAGATAGCTGAAAAAACTGCTTTTCGACACGGGATGCAACATAAGTCCCCGAGCCTTGCTGCCGGATCAGCAGCCCTTCTTCTACGAGTTTGGCGATCGCTTTGCGAACCGTAATCCGTGATACATTCATCCGGCTGACGATTTCCCGCTCTGCAGGCAAAGTCTCGCGCGGCTGAAGCTTGCCTTGTTCTATTGCCTCGCGGATTGTGTCCCGCAACTGGGCGTAAAGCGGGCTCGGCTGATTGGCGTCGACCGTCCTGACCATCGAGAAAAAGTCAATTTGATCAACCATAGGCGCTCCTCAGAGGTCATGAAATTGGCAATGCAGAGATGCACCACTGCGCATCAGCGCCGACAATGCCGATACCATACATTTTTAGAACCAATCGACAAAGCAGTAGGGTCGATCTCACCGCCGTGTATGCACAGTGTGGTCTCTCGATTTCAGGAAAATGAATGCCCGCTATCGATCGGGGGCGAACTGATATCCGCCATTCGCCTTTCCACCCACAAACCGCCATAGGCGGAGACGAGGCGCGATCTCGAAAGCGGTATGGCGGCTCTTGGCGGAACGAGACGTCCTTTTTAGTGGATGTGAACGACTGAGTCTGGTCGAGAGCTGCCGATGCCGAACGGCTGGCTGAACATCAGCATCACGGCTCCTGCCGCCCGCCGCACGCCAGTCAGCAATGGGGCCATTTGCTGCGGTCCCGGAGCTATTTAGCTGGCTAGGTTACGGCATTTCGAGAGAAATTTCCCAACAATCTGAGTGCCCATCTTTGTCCTCCGAAGGGCACCATCCGTCGGATTTGTCCGACAAACCGCTTGTGCAACTCGTGCATGATTGGCTAGCCCAAGGGCACGACCATGCTGGAAGCTCCATCTTATCATGCAATAGCAGCCATGGCGGTCACCATCGCCATGTTCATCG
>JBBRVR010000078.1:0-14213 GCA_038246695.1 Sphingomonadales bacterium | reverse complement strand
ATTTGGAAACAGGCTGATGACTGATCTGACAACCGACAAACAGGCGGCGCTGGATGCGATTGCCGCCGCGGAAAACCTTGCGGCGCTGGACGAGCAGCGCGTGGCCGCTTTGGGCAAGAAGGGCTGGGTCAGCCTTGCGCTCAAGACGCTGGGCCAGATGAGCCCCGATGAACGCCAGCAGGCCGCGCCCGCCATTCAGGCGATGCGCGCCGAGATTGCCGACGCCCTCGATGCCAAGAAGGCCGAGCTGGAAGCCGCCGCGTTGGAAGAGCAGCTGTCGCGTGAGACGATCGACCTTACCCTGCCCGCAGCCGAAATGCCGCGCGGTTCGATTCACCCCGTGTCACAGGTGATGGATGAGCTAGCGGAGATTTTCGCTGATCTGGGATTCGCCGTCGCAACCGGTCCTGAAATCGAGGATGACTGGCACAATTTCACTGCGCTTAACATGGATGAAAGCCATCCCGCGCGCGCGATGCACGATACGTTCTATTTTCCTGACGAGCACAGCGATGAGCACCTAGCCTTAAGCAGCGAAGCGGTAGGCCAAACAGCCTCACGCAGCGAAGCGGTAGGCCAAACAGCCTCACGCAGCGAAGCGGTAGGCCAAACAGCCTCAAGCAGCGAAGCGGTAGGCCAAACAGCCTCAAGCAGCGAAGCGGTAGGCCAGAAGAAACGTATGTTGCTGAGGACTCACACCAGTCCGGTCCAGATCCGCTCGATGAAGCAGCAGGGCGCGCCGATCCGCATTATCGCGCCGGGCCGCGTCTACCGCAGCGACAGCGACGCCACGCACACGCCGATGTTCCACCAGGTTGAAGGGCTGGTGATCGACCGCGACATTCATCTGGGCCACCTCAAATGGACGCTTGAGACGTTCTTTAAGGCGTTCTTCGAGCGCGAGGACATTACCCTGCGCCTGCGCCCGTCCTACTTCCCGTTTACCGAACCAAGCGTCGAGGTTGACGTTGGCTATTCGAACGAGGGGGGCCGCCGCGTTGTCGGCGGGCACGGCGATGATGAAGGGCATGACTGGATGGAGCTGGGCGGCAGCGGCATGGTGAATGCCCGCGTCATTGAAATGGTCGGGCTGGACCCGAACGAATGGCAGGGCTTTGCCTTTGGCCTCGGGATCGACCGCATCGCCATGCTGAAATACGGTATGAACGATCTGCGCGCCTTCTTTGACGGCGATCCGCGCTGGATTGCGCATTACGGATTCTCGCCGTTCGATCAGCCGACGCTCTCCGCTGGTGTAGGAGCACGCGCATGAAGTTCTCCGTCACATGGCTGAAAGACCACCTCGAAACCGAGGCCACTTTGCAGCAAATCACCGATACGCTGAACGCCATCGGGCTTGAGGTCGAAGGGGTTGAAGACCCGGCAGAGCGGCTGGCAGGCTTTACGGTCGCGCACGTGCTGACCGCAGCGCCGCACCCCGATGCGGACAAGCTGCAAGTGCTTACCGTCGATACAGGTTCAGGCGATCCCCTGCAGGTCGTGTGTGGCGCGCCCAACGCCCGCGCAGGAATGAAAGGCGTGCTGGGGCAACCCGGCGCGATTGTGCCCTCAAACGGCATGGAGTTGCGCAAGAGCGCCATTCGCGGGGTCGAATCCAATGGCATGATGTGCTCCGTGCGCGAGCTTGAGCTGGGCGAGGAGCATGACGGGATCATTGAATTGCCCGCCGATGCGCCGGTCGGCCACAGCTTTGCCGATTATCACGGCTCCTCTCCGATCATCGACGTGGCGATCACGCCCAACCGCCCCGATTGCATGAGTGTGTTTGGCATCGCGCGCGATCTGGCGGCGGCGGGTCTGGGGACACTGAAACCGATCGCTTTTCCTGCCTTCACACAAACCGGCGCCTGCCCTGTCGAAATTCGCACCGAAGACGCGGAAGGGTGCCCGGCATTCTATGGTCGCGTCATCACTGGCGTCACCAACGGCCCCTCGCCCGACTGGTTGCAGCAACGCCTGAAAAGCGCAGGGCAACGCCCGATCTCGCTGTTGGTGGACCTGACCAATTACCTGATGCTGGCGTTTGGCCGTCCGGCGCATGTCTATGATCTGGCGAAGCTTTCCGGCGCGGTCGTCGCGCGGCGGGCAAAGCCGGGCGAGCAGGTGCTGGCGCTGAATGAGAAGACCTACACGCTCGACGATAGCATGGTGGTGATCGCGGACGACACGCAGGTCCACGATATTGCCGGGATCATGGGTGGCGAGCATTCCCGAGTGTCCGATCAGACGACTGATGTGCTGCTGGAAATCGCGTATTTCGCGCCGACGCGTATCGGAATGACGGGCCGCAAGCTGGGCCTGGCAAGCGATGCGCGCACCCGGTTTGAGCGCGGCGTCGATCCGGCCTTCCTGCAAGACGGTCTGGACCTTTTGACCGGGCTGATCGTGGAACTGGCAGGCGGCTCGCCCAGCGAAGCCGTGCAGGCGGGAGCACCGCCGAACGAGCGAAAAGTGGTGGATTTCGACACCGCGCTAACCGCGCGACTGGGCGGGGTGGATGTGCCCGCAAATGAGCAGAAGCGTATCCTCGAAAGCCTCGATTTCGCTATCGGCCCGGATTGGGCAGAGGGTGGGGCGGTTACCTGTCCGCTGCGCCGCCACGATATCGAAGGCCCCGCCGATCTGGTCGAGGAAGTGGTGCGCATCCATGGCCTCGATAAGGTTGAAAGCGTCGCCCTCCCGCGCATCGACGGCGTGGCACGTCCGACTGCGACGCCGCAGCAGATGCAGGAGCGCAAGCTGCGCCGTGCGGCGGCAGGCAGTGGGCTGGACGAGGCGGTGACCTGGTCCTTCCTGCCGGCCGATGCTGCTGAACATTTCGCCGCTGACGGCCAGAGGCTGTGGGTGCTCGAAAACCCGATCAGCGAGGATATGAAGGCGATGCGTCCCTCGCTCCTGCCGGGATTGCTGCTGGCGGCAAAGCGCAATGCGGACCGGGGTGCAGATACGACCCGCCTGTTCGAGCTGGGACGGCGGTACTTCCGTAGCGACGATGGCACCAGCGATGAACGCGCGACGCTGGGCGTGGTATTGGCGGGTGAGAAAGCCCCGCGCGGCTGGGCGACCGGCAAGGCGGACGGCTTCGATGCGTTCGATGCCAAGGGTCTGGCCCTGTCGCTGCTGGAGGCGGCAGGTGCGCCCGCGGATAAACTGATGGTGATGGATGAGGCTGGCCCGCAGTTTCATCCCGGTCAATCAGGAACTTTGCGTCTGGGGCCCAAGAATGTGCTGGCGCGGTTCGGCATGCTGCATCCTGCAACTCTCAAGGCGTTCGATATGGATGGCCCGGGCAATGGAGGGGTGGCCGCCATTGAACTGTTCCTCGATGCGATCCCCGCAAAGAAGGGCGCTGCCGGTTTTGCGCGCGACACCTACACGCCGCCCGCACTGCAATCGGTTACCCGCGACTTTGCCTTTCTGGTGCCCGCTCAGCTCCCCGCCGGCGATCTCGTTCGTGCAGTCCGATCCGCCGACAAGGCCAGCATCGTTGCCGCGCGGGTGTTCGATGTCTTCACCGGCGAAGGTGTGCCAGAAGGCAAGAAATCGGTCGCCATCGAAGTGACGCTGCAACCGCAGGACAAAAGCTTCAAGGACGCCGATCTGAAGGCGATTTCGGATACGATCATCGCCGCAGCGGCCAAACAGGGGGCGGAACTTCGCGGCTGATCCGCGTGCCGAAATCTTGATGTCGACCATTCCGAACTCCCGCCGCACCTTCGCGATCATCTCGCACCCCGATGCGGGCAAGACCACGCTTACGGAAAAACTGCTTTTGCAAGGCGGCGCGATCCACCTTGCCGGAGAGGTCAAGGCTCGTGGACAGGCGCGGCGCGCGAGATCCGACTGGATGAAGATCGAACAGCAGCGCGGTATATCGGTCACGTCCAGCGTGATGACGTTCGAGCGTGAGGGCATCACCTTCAACCTGCTCGATACGCCGGGGCACGAGGATTTTTCCGAAGACACCTATCGCACGCTGACCGCGGTCGACAGCGCGATCATGGTGATCGACGCGGCCAAGGGGATCGAGCCGCAAACGCGCAAGCTGTTCGAGGTGTGCCGCCTGCGCAGTGTGCCGATCATCACCTTCGTCAACAAGGTCGACCGCGAAGGGCGCGACCCGTTCGAGACAATGGACGAGGTGGCCGATATGCTGGCGCTCGATGTCAGCCCACAGGGCTGGCCGATCGGGATGGGCGGGCAGTTCAAGGGCGTGCTCGACTTCGCTTCGGGCACCGTCAGTCGCCCTGAAGGCCCGTCAAAGGAGTTTCTGGGTCGCCGTGACAGCGATCCGGAAATCCCCGAAGAGCGCGTCGAGGAGATCGAGCTGGCGCGGATCGGCTATCCCGAATTCGATCTGGAGGCTTATCGCAATGGCGACCTGACGCCGGTCTATTTCGGATCGGCGCTCAAGAATTTCGGCGTGACCGAGCTGATCGAGGCGATTGCCCGGCTTGCCCCGCCGCCGCGCCCGCAACCCGCTGGCGATACAGTGATTGCGCCCGACCGCGACGAGGTGACCGGATTCATCTTCAAGGTGCAGGCCAATATGGACCCCAACCACCGGGACCGCATCGCCTTCATGCGGCAGGTTTCGGGAACCTTCAAACGCGGGATGAAGCTGACGCCGAGTGGCCTGGGCAAGCCGATCGCGATCCATTCGCCCATCCTGTTCTTTGCGCAGGACCGCGAAATCGCGGACACGGCCGAGGCTGGCGACATCATCGGCATACCCAACCACGGCACCCTGCGCGTAGGCGATACGCTGTCGGAAAAGAACGAGGTGCGCTTTACCGGCCTGCCCAATTTCGCGCCCGAAATCCTGCGCCGGGTGCAATTGAAAGACCCCACCAAGACCAAGCAATTGCGCAAGGCATTGGACGATCTATCCGAAGAGGGCGTGATCCAGGTGTTCTACCCGGAGATTGGCGCCAGCCACATCGTCGGCGTGGTCGGCCAGCTTCAGCTGGAAGTGCTGATCGCCCGGCTGGAGGCGGAATACAAGGTTGAGGCCGGGCTGGAGGCATCGCCGTTTTCCACCGCGCGCTGGATCAAGGGCGAGCAAAAGGCGCTCGACGATTTCGAAAGCTTCAACCGTGCAAATCTGGCGCGTGATCGCGATGGCGATCTGGTGTTCATGGCGAAAAGCCCGTGGGATGTGAACTATCAGGTCGAAAAGAACCCCGAACTCACGTTTTCGGCGACCAAGGAGCGATAGGCTTGCGGGGCACGCAACTTCGCGCCAAAGCCGCGAGACCATGAACAGCGCCTCCCCCACATCGCAAACCTTCATCTCGCAGCGCCTGCGCCTCAATTTCGTGGACTGGGCGATAACCGAGGAGGACCGGCGCAAACCGCCGCTTGTGCTGGTCCATGGCGGGCGCGATCATGCGCGCAGCTGGGACTGGACGGCGGAGGCGCTGCGCGAGGATTACCGCGTTGTCGCGATGGACCACCGCGGTCACGGCGACAGCGATTGGGTTTCGGACGGCAATTATTCCAGCGGCGACATGGTCTATGATCTGGCGCAGCTGATCCACCAGCTGGCCGTTGGCCCGGTGCGGATTGTGGCGCATTCGATGGGCGGCAATGTCGCGCTGCGTTATGCCGGGACGTTTCCCGACATGGTCACAAAACTGGTCGCGATCGAGGGGCTTGGCCCGTCCCCTGAATGGAGAGCGAAAGAGCGCGCGACCCCCTATCCGCAACGTCTTGCCGAATGGATCGAGAAGAAGCGCAAGGCCGCCGGACGATCCCCACGCAAATATGACAGCATCGAAGCTGCATTTGCCCGGATGATCGAGGAAAATTCGTATCTGACGGAAAATCAGGCGCGCCACCTGACCGTCCACGGCGTTAACCGCAACGAGGATGGCACCTACAGCTGGAAGTTCGACCCCCACCTTAACGTCTGGGGAGTGGAGGATATCGCCGATGAATTTATCGAGGCGACCTGGGGTGCGATCACCTGCCCGACCCTGCTTTTGTATGGCGCGGACAGCTGGGCCTCCAATCCCGAAAAGGACGGGCGGGTCGATCATTTCAACACGGCCAAGGTGATCGAATTCGAGAAGGCGGGACACTGGCTGCATCACGATCAGTTTGATAAATTCATCGCAGTCCTGCGCGACTTCCTCTGAGCCCCCTCCCGACGGAGATCTGCCATGTCCGAATTTTTCGATGCGCTTGAGCCAAAACACGCAGCGATGATCGAGAAGCAGCCGGTGTTCTTCGTCGCGACTGCCGCAGCAGGTGCGCGGATCAACCTCAGCCCCAAGGGGTATGATGCCTTTCGGATCCTGTCGCCCACACAGGTCGCCTATCTCGATCTGGGTGGATCGGGCAACGAGACTCATGCGCATCTTGCGGCGGATGGGCGCATAACGATCATGTTCTGCAATTTCGAGCGGCCCGCGCTGATCCTGCGCATATACGGCCGAGGCAGGCCGGTGCTGCCGCAGGACGATGGCTGGGATGCGCTGGCGCACAATTTTACGCTGCTCCCCGGCACTCGGCAAATCTTCGTGATCGATATCGATAGTGTCCAGACATCGTGCGGATGGGGCGTGCCGTTCATGACCCTCGATGGAGAACGCGACACCCTGAAAAAAGCGCACCGCCAGTCTGATCCCGGCGAATGGGCGGCGAAGATGGCGGAACGCATCAGCAGTATTGACGGCCTGCCGACGCGGGCGACTGATCGGTATATTGCGGGCGAGTGATGCACTCCACCCAGACGCAATATCTGCCTAAAAAGTAATCAAACGGTTAAAATTCAGGCAGGGCCTTTCCCTGTTGCCTCACCCACCACACTTTTTTCCGCTGCGGAATGCGTGCTGCGCCCAGTGTGGCACAGCTCTTGCTGTGCGATTTGGTGGGTCAGTGGGCCCATTTCAAATGCCCATCAAAATCAGGGGAAGCAGGCTATGAAGTTCATCATCGCCATCATCAAACCGTTCAAACTCGACGAGGTTCGAGAGGCCCTCGGCAGTATCGGCATCGCGGGCATGACCGTGTCCGAGGTGAAGGGGTTTGGCCGCCAGAAGGGCCAGACCGAAATCTATCGCGGGGCCGAATATTCGACCAACATGCTTCCCAAGGTGAAGCTGGAAATCGCCGCCAGCGACGATGTGGCGGCGCAGGTGGTCGAAACGATCCAGCAAACCGCCAACACGGACGCAATTGGCGACGGCAAAATCTTCGTGCTCGATCTCGCGTCTGCAACCCGCATTCGCACCGGCGAGACCGGCGAAACCGCACTGTAAGGGGGCAAACAGACATGAAACATATGCTTGCGAAATTTGCCGTCCTGGCAATCGGCTCGATAGCATTGGTGGAGCCGGCGCTGGCCGCCGCTGTCGCCGATGCGATCCCGGCTGCGCCAGTGGCTGAAGCGGCCGAGGCTGCCGCCGAAGTGGTGGCGGCAGTGCCAAATCCGGGCAACAATGCCTGGATGATGACATCCACCGTGCTGGTGATGCTGATGATCCTGCCCGGACTTGCGCTGTTCTATGGCGGTCTGACCCGGTCGAAGAACATGCTTTCCACGATGACGCAGATTGGCGCCACCGCGAGCCTCGCGATGATCATTTGGGTGATGTGGGGCTACAGCCTCGCCTTCGGTGATACGACTTACGAAGGCACTCTGGGCTTGTTCATCAGCGGAGGGAGCTATTTTCTCGTCGGAACCGACCTCACCAGCACGGCGGCGACCTTCACCGATGAGGTGATCAGCAAATACGTCTTCATCAGTTTCCAGATGACGTTTGCGGCGATTACAGCGGCACTGATCCTCGGCGCCACGGCGGAGCGGATGAAATTCGGCGCGCTGATGATGTTCGTGCCGATCTGGCTGACGATCGTCTATTTCCCGATTGCGCACATGGTCTGGGCGGGCGGCGGCCTGCTGTTTGAGGACGGCGCGCTTGATTTCGCGGGCGGCACGGTGGTGCACATCAATGCCGGCGTTTCGGGTCTGGTGCTCGCCTATCTTCTTGGCAAGCGTCGAGGCTATCCGTCCGAGCCGATGCCTCCGCACAGCATGGTGATGACGATGATCGGCACCGGCCTGCTGTGGGTGGGCTGGTTCGGCTTTAACGCAGGGTCCGCGCTTGAAGCCGATGGCGCGGCGGGTCTCGCGATGATCAACACTTTCGTTGCGACCGCTGCTGGCGGCCTCACATGGATGGTGGTTGAGCGGATGGCCGGGCACAAGGGATCGGCGCTGGGCTTTTGTTCCGGCGTGATCGCAGGTCTGGTCGCGGTGACCCCGGCAGCGGGGAACAGCGGACCTTTCGGCGCGATCTTGCTCGGCATCATCTCGTCGGCCGTGTGCTATTACTTCGTCGCGACGGTAAAGGCGAAGCTCGGCTATGACGATGCGCTGGATGCGTTCGGCATCCACGGTATCGGCGGGATTGTTGGCGCGATTGGCACGGCGGTTGTGTATCAGCCGTTTCTTGGCGGGCCGGGAGATGGCTCGACCGCGCTGGGAGTGCAGCTTGGCATTCAGGTCAAGAGCGTGCTCGTCACAATCGGATGGGCTGGCTTTGGGACGCTGTTTGCCGGTGCCGTGGTGAAGTACACCATCGGACTGCGGGTGAGCGACGAGACCGAGATCAACGGTCTCGACATCGCCGAACATGGCGAGCGCGCCTACAACTGAGGCAGGCCGCACAATAAAAAGGGGGGAGAGGCACTGCGCCTCTCCCCCCTTTTTTATTGGCCCTTGTCAGGAATTGATCAGGCGGCCTGCCTCGCCTTTTCGCTGGCCTCCACGAAATCGGCGCAGCGTTCGCCGATCATGATGCTCGGTGCGTTGGTGTTGCCGCTCACAATCTTGGGCATGATGCTGGCATCGGCGATCCACAGTCCGTCGGTCCCGCGAACCCGCAATTGCGGATCGACGACGCTGTCTGCATCGGCGCCCATGCGGCAGGTGCCGACCGGGTGATAGACCGTGTCGGCGCGGCTGCGGATAAGATTGTCGAGTGCTGCGTCATCCTCGATATTGACCGGGTGGCGGTCGGTCGGGCCAAACGCCTGCAATGGCTGTGCGCTGGCGATGCGGTGCGACAGGCGAACGCCGGCGCGCAGCGTCGCCATATCGCGCTCATCATCCAGAAAATTGGGATCGATCACCGGGGCCGCGCCCGCATCGCTCGATCCCAGCCGTACTGTCCCTCGGCTTTCGGGCCGCAGGACGCAGGCATGGAGTGAAAAGCCATGTTCGCGAATGGCCTGTCGCCCGTGATCTTCGAGCACGGCGGGGACGAAGTGCCATTGCACATCGGGCGACGGAGCATCGGGCATGACAGTCCAGAACCCGCCACTTTCGGCATAGGGCGTGGTCATTATGCCGGTGCGCTTGCGCCGGTGTTCGACCATCGCGCCCACCATTTTCAGCGTGCCCTTGAGCGATTGGCCGATCGGTACGTCGCTTGTCGTTTCCCAGGCGGAGACATAGTCGATGTGATCCTGAAGGTTTGCACCAACCGCAGGCTTGTCCATCACCACATCGATTCCGTGGTCTTTCAGATGCCCTGCCGGGCCGATGCCCGATAGCATCATGATCTGCGGGCTGTTGAACGCGCCGGCGCACAAGATGACGCCGCGCCGCGCATACAGCATGTCCGAGCCGCTATCAGCCTTGTTACCACGCCGCACACGCACGCCGGTAACCCGACCGCCCTCAATCACGAGTTTTTCGACCAGCGTGTTGGTGCGGATCGAGATGTTGCCCTGATCGCGGATCGGCTCGATATAGGCGCGCGCGGCGGACCAGCGTTCGCCATTGCGCTGCGTCACCTGATAGAGGCCGAACCCGTCCTGGCGTTCTCCGTTGAAATCGGGATTGGTGCGCATCTGCAGATCGCTCGCCGCCTGGACAAAGGCGTGGCTGACCGGATTAGGTGACCGCTGGTTTGAGACGAACAGCGGTCCGTTCTCGCCATGGTAATCGTCCGCACCGCGCTCATTCGCTTCGGATTTGCGGAACCAGGGCAGCACATCGTCATAGCTCCAGCCGGTGCAGCCCATTCCGGCCCAATTGTCATAATCCCAGCGGTGGCCGCGAATATAGACCATCGCGTTTATGGCGGAGGAACCGCCCAGCCCTTTGCCACGCGGTTGATAGCCAATGCGCCCGTTCAGCCCCTTTTGCGGGACGGTATCGTATTTGTAATTCGACGAATTGCGGATGAAGGGCATGAAGCCCGGCGTCTTGATCAGCATGTTGTTGTTGCGTCCGCCCGCCTCGAGCACGCAGACCCGCCGCGTGCCATCAACCGCCAGACGACCCGCGACCGCGCTGCCGCCACTGCCACCGCCGATGACGATGTAGTCGAAACTTTCCATACCACTCTCCTCTGGGATGGGAGACTAGGCAGCTTCTGTTGGAGGCGCAATCGGGTTTCGATTGGCCACTGGAACGGCCAGTGCCGCGGGCTCGTGCCCCATCCTGTCTTTCCAGCGCTGGCGGAGCATGTCGGATGTTTCGCGGCTGCCATCGTGGCTCCATCCCGGTTCGCGCAGCAGATAGGACAATTTGTGCCGCCACGGCGCGCGCCAGACATCGCCCAGCATCCCGATCCATTCGTGAAACACCGACCATAACAGGTTGAAACTGCCCAATTGCTTGACGATCCCGTATCGGATCGCCTCGTCATCACGCTCAGGCTCAAACGTGCCGAACAGCCTGTCCCACACAATGAACACACCGGCATAATTGCGGTCGAGATAGCGCGGATTGGTCGCATGGTGCACGCGATGGTGGCTGGGAGTGTTCATCACCGCCTCGAACCAACGGGGCATCCGGTCGATCGCTTCGGTATGTATCCAGAACTGATAGATGAGGTTGAACCCGCCGACAATCGCCAGCATCACCGGGTGAAATCCGATCAGCACCATTGGCAGGGCGAACAGCAGGCCGAATGTGAAGGTGCCCGTCCATGTCTGGCGGAGCGCGGTCGACAGGTTGTAATGCTGGCTGGAATGGTGGTTGACGTGTGCCGCCCACATCCAGCGGATGCGATGACCGGCGCGGTGCACCCAGTAATATTTGAGGTCATCAATCACGAAGGCGACCGACCACGCCCACCACACCGTCCACCATTGATCGCCAAAATCGAAGATGCGGTATTCGTAAACCACGATCATGGCCGCGGCCGACAGCCCGCCAAACAGCGCCCCTGCAATGGTCGAACCGAGCCCAAAGGCGAGGCTGACGAGCGTATCCCTTGGCTCATAGGCTTCAGGTGCGCGCAGGCGTGACCAGACCATCTCGGCCAGAATCGCGATCACGAACAGCGGCACGGCATATTGCGTAGGTTGGAAATCGGGCATGGTCGCTCTGCTTATAACCGATTGATCGCGTCGGCCCAATATGCCGGATCATTGAGCGACAGGTGAACGCTGCCAAAGCTTGCTTCTCCCGGATCGACCACCAACCCGTCAACCTCTTCGCGCACCCGCGCCGCGCGGGTTAGGATGCGCCCGGCAAAGCGGTTGCCGTGGCGTTTGATGACCATGATGCGCCCGCTATCGTCGCGAGCCAGTGCAGCGCTGCCTCCGCGCGCGATAGAGGTGCGAACCGGTTCGAACCCATCCTGCACCTCTGTCGCGGCGCGGGCGACGGCGGCTTCATCGGCCAGCGCAGATTTCCCGCCCAGTCTCATGCCCCAGGCGATCCCGGCGAGCACGAGGATCGCGATCAATGATCCGCCGAATTGCATAACCTTAGGGTCGAGTATCATCGCCGAAATATCCTTGGGCGGAGGGATTGGCACGGCGTCTGCTTTGCGGCAAGCATGCTCCCGAGAAAAGGAGACCATTCATGAAACTCACCGCCCGCCTCTGCGCAACCACCGCTTGCGCCGTGATGATGTTCGCAACCGCCCCTCTCGCGGCGGACAACCACGCCGAGGCCGGAGCGGATCCGGTTGCGCTGGTCGCCGCAGAGCAGGACCGCACCGCACGCGTGGCTCAGGCCTTATGGGATTTTGCCGAGGTCGGCTATCTCGAAACCCGGTCGACCGGGCTGATGCAGGCCGAGTTGGCGGGTGAAGGCTTCAAGATCACACCGGGCATCGCGGAAATCCCCACCGCCTTTGTCGCCGAATGGGGCACGGGCGGGCCGGTGATTGCGATTTTGGCAGAGATGGACGCGCTGCCGGGCATTAACCAGTCTGGCGCCGCCACCCGCGATCCGGTCGATGGCAAGGGCGCGGGCCATGCCTGCGGGCACAATCTGTTTGGCGCAGGCTCGCTGACAGCGGCAATCGCGGTGAAGAACTGGCTGGAGAAGACCGGCACTCCGGGACGGATCAGGCTGTATGGCACCCCGGCAGAGGAAGGCGGGTCGGGCAAGGTGTATATGACGCGCGCGGGCATGTTCGACGATGTCGATATCGCGATCCACTGGCATGGCGATGATGAAAACAGTGCAGCGGCTCGCACCACTCTGGCCAATCGCTCTGCCAAATTCCGGTTTGCCGGGATTTCCGCCCATGCGGCGGGCGCACCCGAACGCGGGCGCAGCGCGCTCGACGGGGTGGAGGCGATGAACATGATGGCCAACATGATGCACGAACACATGCCGCAGGATGCGCGGATGCACTATGTCATCACCAATGGCGGGGAAGCGCCCAACGTGATCCCCGACTTTGCCGAGGTGTTCTATTACGTCCGCCATCCGCAGGCTAATGGGGTGGACGAGATCTGGACCCGGCTGGAAAATGCGGCGCGCGGCGCAGCGATGGGAACGGGAACCAAGGTGGAATGGGAAGTCATCCACGGCAACAACCCCTTGCTGGTGAACGAGACCCTGGCCAGAGTTATGGATGCAAAACTCCGCATGGTCGGCGGGATCGAATACACCGACGAGGAGCGCGAATGGGCCTCCACCATCCAGCAATCGCTGGGCGATGCTGCGATGCCGCTGGAAAGCGCCGGCGAAGTGCAGCCCTATGACAAGACGCTGGGTTATGGATCGACGGATGTCGGCGATGTCTCCTACGCCACGCCGACGGTTGGCTTGCGCACCGCAACATGGGTGCCGGGAACCAGCGCGCACAGCTGGCAGGCGGTTGCCGCCAGCGGAAATTCGATCGGTCACAAGGGCGCGCAGGTCGCCGCCAAGACGATGACGCTGATGGCGGTGGAGCTGTTCACCAACCCCGAACTGCGCAGCGCTGCGCAGGAGGAATTCGCAGCGGCGCGCGGGGAAAATTACGAGTACAAAAGCCTGCTCGGCGATCGCTCCCCGCCGCTTGATTATCGCAAATAGGGGTTTAACGCGCGGCGAGCATATCCAGCATGGGGCGGATCGGGCTGATGTCATATCCCGCCGCCATCGCCACAGCCGTAAGGTGAGCGGGGGCATGGCCTGACTTTGCTTGTGCCAGCGCCCACAGGAAGGTCGATCGCGTGCCTGACCGGCAATAGGCAAGGATCGGGCCATCGGCCGTCTCCATCGCCTCGATCATCATGTCGATCTGCGGTTCGCTGAAGCCGGAATGCCCGATCGGGATTGCCAAATAAGCCAGCCCCGCAGCGCGCGCGGCCGCCTCTATTTCCGAGCCTTGCGGGGCGGAAGGCTCTTCGCCATCGGGGCGGTTGTTCACGATAAGCGTGATACCAGCCCCCTTTGCCGCGTCGATATCGGCCATGTCGATCTGCGGACTGGCAAAGGCCATGTCAGACAGTTTGCGGAAATCATTCATTCTATTCTCCCCTCGATTGCTCCCGTTAGCGCAATCTTGCCTGCGCAGGAAAGCGCCTGAACACTTGGCTGCAACACCGCAATAATGGTGCCGGTCCAGTCAGCTCGCAATTGCCATCGCGATGCCCTGAACCCCAGCAGTTGTTAAATCGTTCGCCACCGGGGGGATTGTGCGCTATAGTCGTGGCTCAAAGATGGATCCGGATTCTCTGGCAGGCCATCTGCACCGGGCACGGCATGCTGTCCCCATGACTGGTGCATTTGAGGGTGGGCAGTGTGACAAGGTACTATCACAGTTATGGGTTACGATAGAGGACGTCGGCGCGGCAAGGACAAGCGCGACGGATTCGGCGAGGACGGTTTCGATCCCTTCGGCGGTGGTGACAGTGGATTTTCGCCCCCCAGCTATGGCAATGATCGCGGTGGAGATCGCGGTGGCTATGGCGGCGGCGGCGGCGGCGGCGGCGGTGGT
>JBBRVR010000077.1:0-14524 GCA_038246695.1 Sphingomonadales bacterium | reverse complement strand
GCGCGGCGCAGGCTGGCGGTGCGCACCGCCATCGCGCCCACCGCCGGGGCTGCCTGGGCGCTCGCGCATTACGGGCCTGCGCGCAGCATCGTTGCCTCGCATGATCCTGCCCGCAGCGCCGCCGCGCCAATCATGCGCGCACTCGCCGATCTGCCGGTGGCCGCGCTGAGGCTGGACGCCGATGTTATCACAGTTCTGCGCCGCCTTGGGCTGAAACGTCTGAGCGATCTTGCCGGGATCGTGAGTGACGATGACGATGGCGACGATGGCGACGATGGCGACCGGGCGCGCGC
Source organism: Sphingomonadales bacterium (assembly GCA_038246695.1). Taxonomy (GTDB): domain Bacteria; phylum Pseudomonadota; class Alphaproteobacteria; order Sphingomonadales; family Sphingomonadaceae; genus Erythrobacter. Next base: position 14,231 of record JBBRVR010000077.1, on the reverse strand, counting down.
TTCGGGCCGCGATTCGCTTCACCGCCGGTTCCGCAATCGCAAATCGCCCGCCGCCAATCCGCTGATCCGGCTCGATCAGTTGTTGGGCCGCGTGCCCGAACCGTTGCTGCCGGTCATCGCACAGGTGATGCCGCTGGTGCAGCGCCGCCTGATGGAACCGATCCGCCACCGCGCCCTGCTCGATACGGTGCTGGGCGATCTTGCTGTCGATATGGTGCGCGAACTCGAAGCGCGGGGCGAAGGCGCGCGGCGGCTTGAACTGGGGCTGTGGCGGGTTGACGGCGAAGTGCTGGTGCGTCGTCTGGAACTGGCCGCCGCCACGCGTGAGCCTTCGCACATCACCCGGTTGTTTGCCGCCAGGCTCGATGATGTCGAGGCCGGTTTCGGCATCGAGACGGTGCGTCTGCGCACCAGCTGGGCTGAACCGCTCGGAATTGCGCAGGCGGATATCGAACAGGCGGCGCAGCGCCATGGCACTTCATTGAGTGCCTGCATCGACCGGCTTGCCGTGCGACTGGGGCCGCAGGCCGTGCGCCGCCCGGTGCCCCATGCCAGCCACCTGCCCGAACGCGCGCAGCGCTGGGGGGCGCCGATGAATCTCCACGCAGGTTTACAAACAACTTCAATAAGAACTCACAGGCCACTGAAAATGCTGGATAGACCAGAGAAGATTGCAGTGCTTTATGCCTCACCCGATGGCTTTCCCCAACGGTTTCGCTGGCGCGGCGAGGTGCGCGAAGTAACGCGCGTCGAAGGGCCAGAGCGCATTGCGCCTGAATGGTGGCGCGAGCGATCGACCGTGCGCCTGCGCGATTATTACCGGATCGAGGATGCGCGCGGTCAGCGTTACTGGATCTATCGCCACGGCATCGTCACGGATGGGCGCGGGGGTCCGCCGGACTGGTATCTGCAAGGCCTGTTTGCCTGATGCGCTTTATCGCAAGTATCCTGACGGCCTGACGTCACTCGCCGTGGTTAACGCAGATTAATCCCCTCGCTTAAACTTTATTTACAAATCTGTGCGATCTTGAAGTTATGAACATGCACTCGATCTCGCGTTCATCGGAACGTCGCCCGCTCGGCCTGATGGTCAAGAGCCGCGTCCAGTCGCGCGTCGTCTATGTCGATGTGATCGACATCTCCGAAGGCGGCTGCAAAATTCGCGGATCAAGAGGGTTTGCCCAGGTTGGCGACCGCGTGACGATGAAGGTGAACGGCGTCAACGCCCCCTTAGGCATTATCGCATGGATCGAGGGCAAACTGGCAGGCGTCGCCTTCGATGGTGAGATGCACCCGGCGGTGCTGGATTACCTGTGCAAGATCAACAATCTTGGCGCTGTCCCACGAAAACCGCGTTTTAACCGGGTCTAAGATGGCGGGGACGTGTCGATCTGTCGGCACGCTAACTGATAGGGTGAAGGCCGAGTTCATCTGGGCGCTGCCGCCCGCTGCGAACGACAATTGGCCCTTTGGCAGTGATGACGGGATTATCGGTTACGCTCCGCTTGCGCTGGTGGCGCAGAACGGCGCCAACCAGCTCGAACTCTACTGGGTCCACGGCGACCACCTCGGCGTGCCGACCGTCACCACCAACGCGCTGGGGCAGGTGGTCGATCCGGGCAATGACTTCCTGCGCCCCGGCTTCCCCGGCCAGAGCCAAGTCCTGAGCGACCTCTACTACAACCGCGCGCGCGATTATGACCCGGTGCTGGGGCGGTATATTCAGGCCGATCCGATTGGGTTGGGTGGAGGTGCTAATCCATACCTTTATGCAAACGCTGACCCGGTCAATTTGATCGATCCGATGGGGCTGTATGGTGTCGCCGGGGGGCTAATTGGGGGGCTTAGTGATCTAGGTTACCAGACCGTGATTGAGGGCAGATCCCTCAGATGCGTTAGTTGGACACAAGTGGGTTTTGCGGCTGCGGTGGGAGCAGTGACGGGTGGGACTGGCAATGCCATCAAACTCGGTAATGCTTGGCCCGCGCTGGTCGCTCAATGACCTCGGAAAATGCACGTAGACGCTATAGAACGGCTATGAAAGCAAACCCAGCAGATGACGCTCATCATTGGTTTTTCCGAGACGAGTGGAAGCGTATATCTGACTCGGTTCGCAACCACCCGCTAAATCTAAATCTTATACCCCGCCTCACTCATCGGCGCCTTCACAATGATTTCAACTTAGCACAAAAATGGTGGCACGGTTGGCCTGCTTGGGCGAAGATAACTTCGGCAGCGCCCGCCGCAGGTGGTTTGGTAGATTTTGTCGATTCTGACTGTGGATGTTGACATTGGGAATCTATGAGTTTCCTTATCCGATTCTTCGCATCAACGAACAGGGTGTGGTGCGATTTGATCAAGTCAATGAACTGCGGATTGTCCCATGTTTCGTGCTAAAAGACAAGAAATTCAGAGACAGCCTATTTTTGACCAAAACCTGTCTTTTGTACAAATTACGTAGTATTAAGAGTTTGCGACCGAGCTACAACCCACTTAGAATGCTTGAAAAACATAGGAAATGCGTTGTTGAGTACTACTTTGATTATCCTATTAGTTTGAGTTTCAATGAGGCAAGGGATTTAGTTTTGGGTACCATTATGAAAAAAAACCGCTTTCGGCAAGGCGGCGAGAATATTGATGATTTTAAAGAGCGTATGAATAGTTATAACGACATGGAAACTCTTATAAAGAGCATATCTCTCTATGGAGAAACTTGGTATTGAGGGAAGCTCAAGCCAAGAACGGACTTGTTTCGCTGGCGAGTGGGCGTTCATGATGCTCATGCGTAGACAAACCTATAACGGCCTTGGCGACCGGGTGCGGGTGGTGAAGCCGACCGGGACGCGGCACTTCGTCTATGACACTCAGGGCCGGGTGGTCGCGGAATATGGTTCCTCGGCAAGCGATGTGAAGGCCGAGTTCATCTGGGCGCTGCCGCCAGCGGCGGTCAATTCAGCGGCTGATTTGGAAAGCAGCCATTGTTGAGAAAGGACAGAAAAGCGATGCGTACCAACTGGGCTCTTCTCGCGGTCATTGGGTGCTGTTCGCCCCAACCGCACCCACATGAACATTGTTGCAACCTTTGCATTGGACGGGAGGTTGTTGGGAACATATAAGGAACATCGCACTTCTCGATACCTCCACAATGACCCGGACAATGACCGCACAAACACTTAAAGAGAGACTCGAAATCCTCGCCGATGCGGCGAAGTACGATGCCTCTTGCGCATCGTCCGGCACGGCGAAGAAGAATTCGCTGAGCGGCAAGGGTGTCGGCTCGACCGAGGGGATGGGCATCTGCCACGCCTATGCGCCCGATGGCCGGTGCATTTCTCTGCTCAAGATTCTGCTGACCAATCACTGCATTTTCGATTGCCATTACTGCATCAACCGCAAAAGTTCGAACGTGCGGCGCGCGCGCTTTACCCCGCAGGAAGTCGCGGATCTGACGCTCAATTTCTATCGCCGCAACTATATTGAGGGGCTGTTCCTTTCCTCAGGGATAATCAAGAGCGCGAACCATACGATGGAACAGCTGGTCGAAACGGCGCGTATCCTGCGCGAGGAGCACGATTTTCGCGGCTACATCCATTTGAAGACCATCCCCGAAGCGGATGCGGAGCTGATTTATCAGGCGGGGCTGCATGCCGATCGCGTCTCGATCAATGTCGAACTGCCGACGCGCGCGGGCCTCACCCGGCTCGCCCCGGACAAGAACGAGAGCCAGATCGAAGGCGCGATGGACCGGACCAAGGCACGGATCATCGAGGCGAAGGACGAACGCAAGCGTTTCAAACACGCGCCGCGGTTTGCGCCCGCGGGCCAGTCAACGCAGATGATCGTGGGGGCAGATGCCGCTTGCGATACGGATATCATGGGCAAGGCGAGCCGGCTTTACGGCAGCTTCGGGCTGCGGCGGGTGTATTACAGCGCGTTTTCGCCGATCCCCGATGCCTCTGCCGTGCTGCCACTGAAACGTCCGCCGCTGATGCGCGAACACCGGCTGTATCAGTCGGACTGGCTGATGCGATTCTATGGCTATGCGCCCGATGAGGTGGCGCAGGCGACCGGGGCGGATGGCAATCTGCCGCTGGATATCGACCCGAAACTGGCGTGGGCGCTGAAATTCCGCGAGTACTTTCCGGTCGACGTGAACCGTGCTTCGAGAGAGCAATTGCTGCGCGTGCCGGGGCTGGGGACAACGGCGGTTGGGCGCATCCTGATGGCGCGGCGGCATCGGACGCTGCGGCTTGATGATGTGGCGCGGCTGACGCAGTCGATCGCCAAGGTGCGCCCGTTTCTGGTGGCGCTGGACTGGCGACCGACCATGCTGACGGACCGCGCGGACCTGCGCGCGCTGCTGGCGCCGAAGTCGGAACAGCTGGAGCTGTTTTGATGGCTGCCCAAAGAGCGAATATGCAGAACGTCAGCCTCGGCGCGCATTATGTCGTGCACCTGCCTGCGCCTGACGATTTCGCCTTCTGGCGGGAGCGGGCGCGCGGGTTGATCCAGAGCGATGTTCCGCCCGACCGGGTGAGCTGGGTGGAGCCGGGCGGGACGGGGGACCTGTTTGCGCAAGAGGGGCCTGCAAAAGGGGAAAAGCGCCTGCCACAGGTACCTGCCAACGCTCGCCCCGTGCGGACAAGCAAGCATTTCATGAGCCTTGCACGCAACGCTGCACTCCATTCGGACCCTGAGCGGTTCGCGGTGCTCTATCGGATGCTGTGGCGGCTCCAGTCGAACCCCCGCGCAATGGAGGACAAGGCCGACACCGATGTGCGCCGGATCGAGGAACTGGATAAATCGGTGCGCCGCGACAGTCATAAAATGCACGCCTTCGTCCGGTTTCGCGAAGTGCCCAAAGACGGAAAGAGCGAGGATGGCGCCGAACATTACGTCGCCTGGTTCGAGCCCGATCATCACATCGTGCGGGCCAATGCCGGTTTCTTCATGCGCCGCTTTGCAAACATGCACTGGTCGATCTTGACCCCGCGCGGCTGCATCCACTGGGATGGCGAAACGATGCGAGAAAGCGGCCCGGCACAGCGATCCGACGCGCCGCATGGCGATCCGATCGAGCAATTGTGGAAATCGTATTATTCCTCGATCTTCAACCCGGCGCGTCTGAAGGTGGGCGCGATGCTGTCGGAAATGCCGCGCAAATACTGGAAGAACCTGCCTGAGGCGGAACTGATCCCCGGCCTGATCGCGGGTGCGCAGGCGCGTGAGGCGGGGATGGTCGCGGCGGGCGAGCGCGAGGAGCGCGAGCCTCCGCGAACTCTCGATGCCATCGCGCAAGGGATTGCCAACTGCCGCGATTGCGCCATCGCCGAATGCGGCACGCGCGCGATTATGGGTGAGGGTGATCCGGGCGCAGTGCTGATGATCGTTGGCGAGCAGCCGGGCGATCTTGAGGATCAGCAGGGCCGCCCGTTTGTTGGCCCGGCGGGGCAATTGCTCGACCAATATCTCGGCGCAGCGGGAATCGACCGCAGCGCGGCCTATGTCACCAACGCGGTCAAGCATTTCAAATTCCAGTGGCGGGGCAAACGCCGTATCCATCAGAACCCGGCCGCGAAGGAAATCGACACCTGTCGCTGGTGGCTTGAGGCGGAGCGTGCGGTGATAAGGCCGCGCGTGATCCTTGCCCTTGGCGCGAGCGCGGCGCGCGGGCTGCTGGGCCGGACGGTGAGCATAACGCAGGCGCGGGGCAAACCCATCGCGCTTGAGGATGGAAGCGAGCTTTGGGTCACCGCGCACCCTTCGTATCTGCTGCGCCTGGACGGCCCCGCACGCGAGGAACAGGCGGAGCTGTTTGCGCGCGATTTGGCTGCGGTGAGGACGCGTCTAAGCGAGCTTGCGTCGTGAGTACCTTTTCAATCGTCATCCCCGCGCCACCGGTGATGAAGGGGTAGGGCTCTATGCCCGAAAACGACCTTCAGATCCCCAAACGCACGCTGGAGATCGATCCCGACCTGATCGATGCCCCGCCGCGCAGCGCCTTCGTTGAGCTGGGGCTGGTCAGTTGTTTCAGTTTCCTGCGCGGAGCCTCCGATGCGGTCGATCTGGCGATGACCGCGCGCGGGTTGGGATACGATGCTATCGCGATCGCCGATGCCAACAGTTTCGCTGGCGTGGTGCGCATCCATACCGAGGCGAACACGCTCAAGCTGCGCCCGGTGATCGGCACCCGGATCGAGACGGTGGAGGGGCTGCATTTTCTCGCCTATCCAAAGGATCGCGCCGCCTATGGCCGATTGTGCCGCCTGATCAGCGCGGGCCGGATGCAGACGCTTGATGGAGAATGGCAGGAAAAGGGCGCGTGCGAAATCGACCTCGCGATGCTGGCGGATCATACCGAGGATGTGCAACTGATCCTGCTGCCGCCTGATGATCCGGGGGCAGAGTTCACCATCACAATACCTAGCAATGTGGTGCCTTTTCCGGTTTCGGTTTCACGCAGAGACGCAGAGACGTCTCCCGTACCAGAGGCGCTTTCAGAACGGGCGGCGCCCCCCTCAACCCAGCCGTCTGATGAGGAAGGCGACTGCGACGCTGGTGCAGCCTCTCCGCGTCTCTCTGCTCCTGTGCGGCCTCTGCGCGAAACGACCCTTCTTACCGCCGCATTCTCCGACATTTTCCCGCATCTCACCCGCCAGTTGCCGACGCTGCGCCATCTTGCCGCCAGCTACCTCTACCGAGGTGATGACATCGCCCGGATCGACTGGTTGGATAGCCTCGCACGGGAAAACGGGCTGACCCTGCTCGCCACCAACGATGTCCATTACCATGTGCCCGAACGCCGCCCGTTGCAGGACGTGATGACGGCAATCCGGCACAAGACCACGATTGCCGAGGCCGGGCACCTGCTTCACGCGAACGCCGAACGCCACCTCAAATCCCCGCAAGTCATGGCCCGCCTGTTCGCGCGCTGGCCGCACGCCATCGACGCCGCACGCGAGGTGGCCGACAATTGCGATTTCAGCCTTGATGAGCTGCGTTACGAATACCCCGAAGAAATCTATCCCGATGGCATGACCCCGCAGGAATATCTTGTTGCAGAGACAGCGAAGGGGGCTGAGCGGCGTTATCCCACAGGCGTGCCCGAAAGCGTGCGCGAAACGCTGGAGCGCGAACTGGCGCTGATCGCAAAGCTGGACCTGGCGCGATACTTTCTCACCATCAAGGATATCGTGGATTATGCGCGGCGGTGCGATCCGCCGATCCTGTGCCAGGGGCGCGGCTCGGCAGCCAATTCGGCGGTATGTTATTGTCTTGAGATAACCTCGGTCGATCCGGCGAAGCACCAGTTGCTGTTCGATCGCTTCATCTCCGAAGAGCGCAAGGAGCCGCCCGATATCGATGTCGATTTTGAGCATGAGCGGCGTGAGGAGGTGATCCAGTATATCTATCGCCGTTATGGCCGCCACCGCGCCGGGCTGTGCGCCACGGTGATCCATTACCGCCCGCGCATGGCGATCCGCGAAGTTGGCAAGGCGATGGGGCTGTCAGAGGATATCACGGCTTCACTCGCCCGCACGGTGTGGGGCGGGTGGGGGCGCGAAATCAGCGAGAAACACGCCGCCGAAACCGGCATGGACGTGACCGATCCGCACCTAAAACGGGTGCTGAGGCTGACTGAGCAGATGATCGGAATGCCGCGCCACCTCTCGCAGCATGTCGGCGGGTTCATCCTTACCGAAAGCCCCCTGATCGAAACGGTGCCGGTCGGCAATGGCGCGATGCCCGACCGCAGTTTCATCGAGTGGGACAAGGACGATATCGAGGCGCTTGGCATCCTGAAGGTCGATGTGCTGGCGCTGGGCATGCTCACTTGCATCCGCAAATGCCTCGATCTGCTGGACGCACATCACGACCGTGCCTTGACGCTGGCCACAGTCCCGCGTGAAGATCCGGAAACCTACGCGATGCTGCGAAAAGGGGATTCGCTGGGCGTGTTTCAGGTCGAAAGCCGCGCGCAGATGAACATGCTGCCGCGTCTGCGCCCGCGCGAATTCTATGACCTTGTGATCCAGGTGGCGATTGTGCGCCCCGGTCCGATCCAGGGCGATATGGTGCACCCTTATCTCAAACGCCGTCGCGGGGCCGAGCCGGTGCAGATCCCCGCTCCATCACCGCAGCACGGCCCGCCCGATGAGCTGTCGAGCATTCTTGCGCGCACCTTGGGTGTGCCGATCTTTCAGGAGCAGGCGATGAAAATTGCGCTCGATGCGGCGAAGTTCTCTTCGTTGGAGGCAAACCGGCTGCGCAAGGCAATGGCTACTTTCCGGTCGCGCGGCATGGTCGATGAATTGCAGGACATGATGGTCGAGCGAATGGTGACACGCGGATACGAGCGCGATTTTGCTCAGCGGTGCTTCAACCAGATCAGGGGTTTTGGCGAATACGGCTTTCCCGAAAGCCATGCGGCGTCGTTCGCGCATCTCGTCTATGTGTCGAGCTGGCTGAAGTGCCATTTTCCGGCGGCTTTTGCAGCGGCGCTTCTAAACTCTCAGCCGATGGGGTTTTACGCGCCCGCGCAGATCGTGCGTGATGCGAGGGAGCATGGGGTTGCGGTGCTGTCGGCAGATGTGAACCACAGCGAATGGGACTGCACGCTGGAAGAAATTGCCGAGGCGCATGAGGCTGAAACGGGACGCCTAGACCGGCACATTGCCGTGCGCCTGGGGCTGCGCCAGATTGAGGGCCTGCCAGAACATATCGCGGCGCGATTGATTGCCGAGCGGGTGCAGAACGGCCCCTATCACGATGTTGCCAGCCTGCGGGAGCGGGCGGGGATGTCCCCTGCATATATTGAGCGGCTCGCCAGCGCCGATTGCTTTGCCTCCATGCACCTCACGCGCAGGCAGGCGCTGTGGGATGCGCGCAGCCTGATCGCAGGGCCGGACTTGCCGCTGTTCCGCGCGGCGGCGGAGCGGGAGGAGGGTGGGGAGCGTGCGACAACGCAGCTTCCGGTGATGCCGCTATCCGAAGAGGTGGTGGCCGATTACCAGACCACGCGCCTTTCGCTGAAGGCGCATCCGATGGCATTCCTGCGCCCGCAATTGGCCGAACGCGGTTTTGTGCGCGCCAGCGATCTGCGCGCGCGTAAGTTCCGCTCCATGGTGCAGGTCGCAGGCGTCGTGCTGATCCGCCAGCGGCCCGGCAGCGCGAAGGGGGTGTGCTTCATCACACTGGAGGACGAAACCGGGGTGATCAACCTTGTTGTCTGGCCTGATCTGAAGGACAAGCAGCGCCGTGTCGTGATGGGTGCGCGATTGATGGAGGTGCGCGGGCGGGTCGAATATGATGATGAGGTAATTCACGTGATCGCGCACCACATGACCGATGCGACGCAACAGCTTTATGAACTGTCCGATGACATGCTGAACTCGCCAGTCGCGCGCGCCGATCATGTCAATTCACCGCTCCCCTCCCAAGTCGGCGGGAAGAGGGCGGTCAATCCGCGCGATAACCTTATCGACGGGGCGCCAGACACCGTTCGACCACGCGATCTGATCGACCAACTGCCCGATGCCGACGGCAGATTCGGACGGACCGGGGGCAAAGCGCCCAATACCCGCGTACATCCTCGAAATGTAAGGATACTTCCGAACTCCCGCGACTTTCATTAGGCATGAAGACGCGCAAAAGCCCCTTTCGTATTCGTCGCAAGATCGGTCAGTTTGGCTGGGATCGTCGCGCGCTCGTGTTCCTTGTGATCTTTGCCGTGGCAGTGGCCGGGTGGAGCTGGCTCAAAGGGCATCCGCAGCATAATCCTATGGACCCGCTCGATCTGCGCGATCCGATCGGCATGGCGACCGCGCAAAAGCTGGTAGCCATGCGCAACGACATCCCCGAATGCCGCGCCACGCTGGATCGCAGCGAAGTCGCCTATTCCGCGCTCCCTGAGGCTGGCGAGGGGCCATGCGCGCGCCCCGACAGGACGCAGCTTACCGATTTCCCGATTGCCCCAAGCAGCCCCGCGGTAACCTGCCCGGTGGCCGCCGCGCTGGAGGTTTGGCGCACCAAAAGCGTCGAACCTTCAGCCAGAACGATCCTTGGCAGCGACCTCGCCCGGATCGAGCATCTGGGAGCATTCAATTGCCGTCGAATGCGCGGCAACGGCTCGGGCGCGTGGAGCCAGCATGCGACCGCCAACGCAATCGACATCGCGGCATTCGTGCTTGCCGATGGACGGCGTATCAGCGTCGTGGACGACTGGAATGGCGATGCAGAGGAAGCGCGGTTTTTGCGGCAGGTGAGGGACGAGGCATGCGGTGCCTTCGCAACCGTGCTGTCACCCGAATACAACGCCGCGCACGCCGATCATTTTCATTTCGACCAAGACAAACGCTGGATGAGCGTCTGCCGCTAGACGTCAGGTGGCTTCGAGAGCGTATCCGGCAGAACGCACCGTCCTGATCGGATCCTTCGCCCCATCGATACCGATCGCCTTGCGCAGACGCCGGATGTGCACATCGACCGTGCGCAGTTCTATGTCTGAACCCGTGCCCCATACGCCATCCAGCAACTGCCCTCGGCTGAAAACCCGTCCCGGGCTTTCCATGAAGAATTTGAGCAGGCGATACTCGGTTGGCCCCAATTGCAGCGGCCGGCCCCGACGTTGCACCTTGTGCGCTACCGGATCGAGCTTGATATCGCCAACCTCGATCGTCTCACCCGCAAGAGCAGGGCGGATGCGGCGCATCACGGCGGCCACGCGGGCAAGCAGTTCACGCGGAGAGAATGGCTTGGTCAGGTAATCGTCGGCCCCGGTTTCAAGCCCGCGCACCCGATCGTCCTCGGCCTCGCGCGCTGTCAGCATGATGATCGGCACGTGTGCGGTCACCTTGTCGCGGCGCAGGCGTCGGCAAACCTCGATCCCACTGGTCCCTTCGATCATCCAGTCCAGCAGGATAAGATCGGGCACTTCCTCGCTCGCCAGAACCATCGCCTCATCGCCGTCGGCAGTGCAACGGACTTGATAGCCTTCGTTCTGGAAGCGATATTCGAGGAGCTCCGACAATGCGGGATCATCTTCTACGAGAAGCAGTTTGGCACCAGTCATAGGTTTACCGTCTCCTGAAACGCAGCTGACATCCTGTGTGCGCCAGCATTGTCGATATCGCTAGTGTGTCAGTTTTGCTTCCGTTTGATGAAACGTGGCGCGGCAACTTCTCCACAGGGTGCAGTTATCGACATTGGAGCAACCCGGTTCTACCGGTCTTCCTCCGGCGGGTATGTCCCCGTAGCGGCAAAGTGTACCATTTCCGCGACATTGGTGGCGTGATCGCCGATGCGTTCAAGGTTGCGGGCCACGAATAACAGCTGCGCCGCGCTCGAAATGGTGGCAGGATTCTCCACCATGTGGCTGACAAGATTGCGAAAGATGCTGTTGTAGAATTCATCCACTTTCACATCAGTGCGGATCACTTCGCGCGCCAGTCCAGGATCGCGGGCAGCATAGGCGGTCAGAACATCGTGCACCATTTCGCTGGCGATCTCACCCATTGCAGGCAACAAGGTGAGTGGCTCGAACCGATCACGGCCTTCGATCATGCCGACGCGCTTTGCGATGTTCTTGGAATAGTCACCGATCCGCTCGACCACGCCTGCGATCTTGAGCGCCGCGATCACTTCGCGCAGATCGTCCGCCATAGGCGCGCGCAAGGCGATGATGCGCACGGCCAGCTTGTCGACCTCGGTTTCGATGGCATCGATCTTCTTGTCGCGCGCGACCACGCGGTCAGCGAGCTCTTCATCACCGCGCACCAGCGCATCGAGCGCTTCAGCGATGGCCACCTCGGCAAGTCCACCCATCTCCGCGATCAAGCCGCGCAGCCGGGTGATGTCTTCATCAAACGCCTTGACTGTATGTTCGCCCATCAGCCGTACCGTCCTGTGATGTAATCCTTTGTGCGTTCTTCAATCGGATTGGTAAAAATGTCTGACGTCGGGCCATATTCGACCATTTTGCCGAGATGGAAAAACGCGGTGCGCTGGCTCACACGTGCCGCCTGCTGCATCGAATGGGTGACAATAACAATGGCATAACGACCGGAAAGCTCATCGATCAGTTCTTCGATCTTGGCAGTGGCAATGGGGTCGAGAGCGGAGGCTGGTTCATCCATCAGGATTACTTCGGGATCGACTGCAATGGCGCGCGCAATGCACAGGCGCTGCTGCTGGCCGCCTGAAAGCGCAGTGCCCGAATCCTCCAGCCTGTCCTTCACTTCTTCCCACAGGCCAGCGCGCACAAGAGAGGCTTCGACGATGGCGTCGAGATCGTTTTTCTTTTCCGCAAGTCCGTGAATCTTCGGACCATAGGCGATGTTTTCGTAGATCGACTTGGGGAAGGGATTGGGCTTCTGAAAAACCATTCCCACCCGCGCGCGCAATTGCACGACATCCATCGCATCGGAATGGATATCCTCGCCATCCAGTTCGATCAATCCTTCGACGCGGGCGACGGGGATCGTATCGTTCATGCGATTGAAGCAGCGCAGGAACGTCGATTTGCCGCAGCCTGAAGGGCCGATAAACGCTGTTACGTAATCGGGCGAGATGTCGATCGAAACCTCGTCGATAGCTTTCTTCGCGCCATAATAGACCGTCACATTGCGAGCCTTCATCTTGGCGGAATGATCGTCTTTGATGCTTTCGTGGATCAGGGTCACCAGGTCTTCTCGAACTTGTTGCGCAGATAAATGGCGAGGCCGTTCATCAGCAGGAGGAACAGCAATAGCACGATAATCGCAGCGCTCGTGCGCTCGACAAAGCCGCGGTCGATTTCATCGGACCACAGGAATATCTGCACCGGCAATACGGTGGCCGGCGAGGTAAAGCCATCGGGCGGGGTTGCGACAAACGCTCGCATCCCGATCATCAGCAGCGGCGCCGTCTCACCCAGCGCCCGCGCCATGCCGATAATCGTGCCCGTCAGCATGCCCGGCAGGGCAAGAGGCAGGACATGGTGGAAAACCACCTGAATTGGCGATGCCCCGACTGCCAGCGCGCCGTCACGGATGGAAGGCGGCACCGCCTTGATCGCGTTGCGGCCTGAAATCACAATTACGGGCATTGTCATCAGCGCCAGCGTCATGCCGCCTATCAGCGGCGCAGATCGCAGATTGGGGAACAGTGCAAGAAACACCGCAAGGCCCAGCAGCCCGAAAATAATCGACGGGACAGCGGCAAGATTGTTGATCGAAACCTCGATCAGATCGGTCCAGCGATTCTTGGGCGCGTATTCCTCAAGGTAAAGCGCGGACAGCATCCCGATGGGGAATGCCAACGCCAGCGTCACCAGCATCGTCAGGATCGAACCCTTCAACGCCCCCCAAATGCCGACCGCCTGGGGGCTTGTCGCATCCGAGCGCGACATAAAGCCCCAATCCCAGTTTTCGGCCAGCTTGCCTTCGCTTGCAAGCTGCTTTGCCAGCGCCTGCATTTCCGGCGAGCCTTCGCCTGCCAGCCCCGATGCGAGATTTGCAGAGGCGGGGAGCCGGAACGTCTCCGGCTGCGTCTGCGTGATCAACGAAGGATTGGCGGACAAAGCCGCGGCAACATCGCGCCAAGCTTGATCGCTCAATTGCGCCGCGCCCGCCTCGCCCAAGGCCTCCTCTGCGTAAAAGGCGACAACATCAGGGAGACCCTGCAATTCCAGCACTTGCAACGCGCTTGGCGCGGTAAGGGAAACTTCATCTCCCGTCAGCCCGCTTTCGGGGAAGTCGATAGGCACCGTGAGCTCGGCACGCTGAAACCCGCCAATGCCGTTCATAAGCATGTTGCCGAGCAGAAAGATCAGCACCGCGATTGAAAACAGGATCGCGCCCTGACCCATCAGCTTGAAATTCCGTTCCTTGCGATAGCGCTTTTTCAGGCGCTTCTCGAATTCCGGCGTGCGGGTGGGGCGTTCAAAAGTTTGGGCGTCCATATCAATCATAAGCCTCCCGGAAGCGTTTGACGACGCGCAGGGCGACGAAATTGAGAGCAAGCGTGACCATGAACAGCACGAACCCGAGCGCAAACGCACTGAGCGTTGCTGGGTGATCGAAACTGCCTTCCCCGGTGAGCATCTTGACGATTTGCACCGTCACGGTGGTCATGCGTTCCAGCGGGTTGATGCTCAGATTGGCGGCGGTAGATGCGGCCATCACCACGATCATGGTTTCACCGATAGCACGGCTCACCGCGAGCATGATGCCCGCGACAATGCCGGGCAGGGC
>JBBRVR010000076.1:0-14746 GCA_038246695.1 Sphingomonadales bacterium | reverse complement strand
TACGGTTAGTTTCGATCAAACGGACCGCTTCGACCGCCAGCATCCGTTTGGGCCCGACGCGCACTTCGCGGCGCTCGGCATCGAGGCCGATGACATAGAGCGGTTCGGGCTGACCGCCGATCTCCAGCCCCTTGCGCTGACCCACGGTGAAATGGATGATGCCGCGGTGCTGGCCCAGTTCCTCTCCAGTCGCGGCATGGACGATGGCACCGGGCACCGCGCCTTCGGGCCGCAATTTGCTGACGATCCCAGCATAATTGCCATCGGGCACGAAGCAAATGTCCTGACTGTCCGGCTTGGCCGCGTTGCGAAGACCGGCAACCTCGGCCAGTTCACGCACCTTCGCCTTGGGCAGGCCTCCCAGCGGGAAGCGGATGTAATCGAGCTGTTCCTGCGAGGTGGCATAGAGAAAATAGGACTGATCGCGCGCTGGATCGAGCGCGCGATGGAGGTGCGGGCCCGCTGCCGTCTCAACCCGCTGCACGTAATGGCCGGTCGCCAGGCAATCCGCGCCCAGTTCGCGCGCCATACGAAACAGATCGGTGAATTTCGGCCCCATATTGCAGCGAATGCAGGGCACCGGCGTGCGCCCGGCGAGATATTCGTCGGCAAACTGTTCGACCACGTCTTCACGAAACGCGCTTTCATGGTCGAAAACGTAATGTGCGATCCCCAGCCGATCGCACACGGCGCGCGCATCGGCTATATCGTCGCCCGCGCAGCATGCGCCCTTGCGCCCGGTGGCCGCGCCATAATCGTAAAGCTGGAGAGTGATGCCGATCACCTGCGCACCCGTATCCGCCGCCAGCGCGGCGACCACGGACGAATCGACCCCGCCGCTCATCGCGACGACAATCCGGCATTCGCTGGCGGGGCGCGGCAGATCGAACAGATCGGCAGCCGCAAGCCCGAAGGTCTGGCCGCTTGCGAGGGTGGCGGGTTTGGAGAAGATCGTGTCCATGATTGCCCGCAGATATAGGACCGTATGCCATTTTTCGCCAGTCCGGTGTCAACCGGCGCTTGCCTGATGCGCAAGCAGTAATCCTAAGGCCGGGTAAATGCGGGTTTTACCACATATTGACGACCCTGCGATACGAGTCGCTTCATGTTCGAGAATGGTAAGCCTGTCCCTCACGCAAGAAATGGCGATGCAAGTGCGCCCGAGCGGCGCTTTGGCAGGGTGGATTCGGCGTCCGATCGCACCGCCGAAATTGCGCGGGCGGGCGAGGCGTTGCGCGCGATCGAATGGAGCGAACTGACTGCCCGGCTCAACGCCGCGCGCGACCTGCGGCGCGAATTGCGCAACGATGCCATGCTGTGTGCAGGCGCTTCGGGCGCGCGATTCGGCGATGCGGCAGCAAGTTTTTTTAAGGCGCTGGGGACAGGCGAACGGCCTGTTAACCCCGATAGTTTAGAGGCCTGCAAAGCTTCATGCGGTAAGGCGTCGATTCAGGCAGAGGCAGCGGCACAAGGCGATGCGAGAGATACAATATGATTGAAAATCAGGACATCCGCCCCGCGCAGGTTATCGGTCCACTCGGTGAACCGCTGACGCTGGATGATCTGCCGTCGCCTTCGACGAAGCGGTGGGTGATGCGGCGCAAGGCGGAAGTGGTCGCGGCAGTGAACGGCGGACTGCTTACCATCGACGAGGTGCTGGAGCGTTATGGCCTGACGCTGGAGGAGTTTGCCTCGTGGCAGCGCGCGATGGACCGTTCGGGCATGAAGGGCCTGCGCGTGACGCGGATCCAGAAATATCGCGACGAATACGAACGCAAACTGCGCTATTAATCCACGCGCATTGATCGCTGCCCGATAAAATGGCTGTCGCGGGAACCACACGAACCTCCATTGATTGGTGAGATAAATGCAATCTTGCAGTGGAGGAAGAATACAATGGGATGGATTATCGCACTGATCGTCGGGGGTGTTGCCGGCTGGCTCGCCAGTGTGGTCATGAATCGTGATGCCTCAATGGGCATCCTTCTGAATATCGTGGTGGGCTGCATCGGCTCTGTCATCGGCAATCTGATCGCAGGCCCGCTGCTGGGCATCTCGGGCAGTGTGCAGGAGTTTTCGCTGACCGGTCTTGTGGTCGCGGTAATCGGCGCTGTCGTCCTGCTCGGCATTCTCAACCTGATCCAGCGTGGTCGCGTGCGCGGTTAAACGCTCCACCATGCAGTGAGACCTGAAGAAGGGCGGCGCGGCGATTGGCTGCGCCGCCCTTTTCTGTGTTGGTGGTGCGTTAAATGCTCGCGATGCGTTTAATGTCGGGGATGCAAGGGCGCACACCCTCCAACCTGAAGCGGGCGATGTGCCCTTCGTCTAACTGAACCATCCATCAGTCGAGCAGTGCGTTGCGTTGTGCCTGCCTGACCCCTAACGTTCTTGCGCTCGGTGCGTTATGGAGATAACACACTCGCAATGTATTGGCCTTTCGCCGGGCGAGAGGTTATCGGGCATCAGCGCACGCCCAGGGAATATGCGATGAATTACGAAACGACCATCAATGCCGAAGCCGCCGAACCCGTCGGTGCCGAGCTTGGCGGCGCGGAAACGCACCGGTTGAAGGGTATTTCACGGCGTTTGCTGATCTTTGCCGGCATCATCTTTGCAATCTTGCTGGCGATCGGCGTCTATTTTGCGTTCGCCGGGGGTGAGCCAGTGGGCGCAGGTGACGATGACTCGCAGGCTCCGGTTGTCACCGTTGTTGCACCGGGCAAAACGACGATCGTCGACACGATTCAGGTCCCCGGGCAGATCGCTGCGCGCCGATTGATGCCGGTAGGCATCGAGGGCGAGGGCGGCCGCGTCATTTCCGTGCCCGTCGATGCCGGAGAGTGGGTGCGCCAGGGCCAGGTGCTGGTGGTGGTAGACCGCTCGGTTCAGGTGCAGCAGGCTGCCGCGCAGGCCGCGCAGATCGATGTTGCGCGGGCCGACGCCGCGCTGGCGCAGGCCAATCTGGATCGCGCAAAGCAACTGGTCGCAAGAGGCTTCGTCTCGACAGCTGAAATCGACAGGCTGACCGCGACGCGCGATTCTGCCGCGGCTCGGGTTAAAGTGGCTCAGGCGCAGCTCAACGAATTGCGCGCCCGTGCCGCGCGGCTCAACGTGGTTGCCCCTGCGGCAGGTTATGTCCTGGCGCGCAATGTCGAGCCCGGCCAGAGCGTCGGCCCCGGCACCGCGCCGCTGTTCACCATCGCGCGCGGCGGAGAGATGGAGATGCTGGCGCAGGTGAGCGAGACGCAGATGGCGCGTCTGTCGACGGGCGTGAGTGCCGAAATCACGCTCGCTGGATCGGACAAGACGTTCGAGGGTCAGGTGTGGCAGATCGCCCCCACCGTTGAGGAAAGCACCCGGCAGGGAACCGCCCGCGTGGCCTTGCCGTTCGCGCCCGAACTGCGGCCCGGCGGATTTGCCACAGCGCGCATCAACGGCGGATCGCTGACCGCAACCGTGCTGCCCGAAAGCGCGGTTCTGGCAGATGACAAGGGCGCGTTCGTCTATGTCATCGACAAGGACAACAAGGCGACCCGCAGATCGGTAAAAACCGGGATGGTCACTAAGGACGGCATTGCCATCACCGAGGGGCTATCTGGCACGGAACTGGTGGTGCTGAGCGCAGGCGGCTTCCTCAATCCGGGCGAAACCGTCAAGCCGCGCAGACAGAAAGCCAAGGCTGCGCAGTAATGAATTTCCGTAACCTATCCGCATGGTCGATTCGCAATCCGGTCATCCCGCTGGTGTTTTTCGCCGCATTGCTGCTGGCAGGGATCGTCAGCTTCCTGCGGATGGACGTGACCAACAATCCAGATGTCGAATTCCCGGCCGTTCAGGTCACGATTGCGCAACCGGGCGCGGCCCCCGCGGAAATCGAGAACCAGATCACGCAGCGCGTTGAAAGCGCACTGCGATCCATCAACGGCGTCAACTCGCTGCAATCCTCCGCGAGCGAAGGCGCGTCCTCGACTTTCGTCGAATTCGAGATCGGCACCGACATCACCCTCGCGCTGAGCGAGGTCCAGACCCAGATTGACAGCGTCCGACCAAGCTTGCCAGACGGCATTCTCGAGCCGCAGATCCAGAAGGTGAACGTCGTCGGAGAGCCGATCGGCTACATCGCGGTCGAAGCCGACGACATGACGATTGAGCAGTTGAGCTGGTTTATCGACGATACGGTCGCCAAGCGGCTGCTAAAGATCGAGGGCATGGCCGAGGTTGGCCGGTTTGGCGGGGTCAACCGCGAAATCGAAGTGATCATCGATCCCGTCAAAATGCAGGGACTGGGCGTTACTGCCTCGCAGATCAACGCGGTGTTGCGGCAGGCAAACATCAATGCAGCCGGCGGCCTCACCGAAATCGGCGGGACGCGGCAGTCCTTGCGGGTGATCGGGAACAGCGACACCGCCTATGAACTGTCACAGCGCCAGATCCAGCTGGGCGGCGGGCGCACCGTTCGGCTGGCCGATGTCGCCATGGTGCGGGACGGATACAGCGAGCGCGATTCGATCAGCGAAGTCGGGGACAAGGAAGTCGTCAATTTCTACATGAACCGCGCGCGCGGCGCATCCGATTTGAGCGTCTACGAAGAAGCGCTGGAGGAAATGGACGCGATCGAGGCGGAAACCGATGGCATCCGCTTCATCAAGATGGGCACCAGCACCGATTACACGCGCGATCAGTATACCAGCTCCATGTCCGCCCTGATCGAAGGCGCGGTGCTGGCGATTGTGGTTGTGTTCCTGTTTCTGCGCGATTGGCGCGCGACCTTCATCAGCGCGGTTGCGATCCCGTTGTCCGCTATCCCGACCTTTTTCTTCATGGAACTGCTCGGCTTCAACCTCAACTTCCTGTCGTTGTTGGCGCTGGGGCTGGTTGCAGGCGTGCTGGTCGATGATGCGATCGTCGAGATCGAGAACATCGTGCGCCACATGCGCATGGGCAAGACGCCCTATCAGGCGAGCATCGACGCCGCCGACGAAATCGGCTTGCCCGTGGTCGCGACCAGTTTCTGTATTGTCGCCGTGTTCCTGCCCGTTGGCCTGATGCCGGGCGTATCGGGGCAGTTTTTCCAGAATTTCGGGCTGACCGTTGTGGTCGCGGTGCTGATGAGCCTTGCCGTGGCGCGCATGGTTACGCCGCTCATGGCGGCGTATTTCCTCGCGTCAAAAGGCCATGCGACGCACGGCGAAGGCCCGACAATGGACCGCTATATGCGGGTTCTGGAATGGACACTTCACACCGGCAAGATGCAGGCGCGCCGGGCTGGAGTTGAGGGACCACGCTGGCGCGGGCTGTATGTGCCGAGCCTGTTGTTGACGGTGCTTACCCTTCTGGCTGTGACGGCCATTGCGATGTTCTTCTCTTTCGACTTTCTGGCCGGGCTGGAGATACCCACGAGCGTGGCAAATGCAGTTTCGAGCGATTCGAACAGCATGTCCTACTTCCTCGCATCCAAAACATTCGAGATCGTACAGCTTGTGCTGGTTTCCATCCTTGCGTTTCTGGCGGGCCTGCTGGTGTTCAAATTGCTTGAGCTGTTTGGGCGCGGCAACAGCCGCCATGCGCAAAGCACGCGCTATCTCACCGCCCGCTTCTACGATCACCGCGTCTGGATGCTGGGCATCGGCTGGTTTTCGCTAATTGTGACGGTGCTGCTGTTCCAGCAAATCCCGAGCCAGTTCCAGCCCGAAACGGACAACAATCGCAGCACCGTCGATATCGAGCTTGTGCCCGGAACCACGTTGGCGACGACCAAAAAGGTGGTCGATCAGGTCACGGCGCTGCTCGAACAGCAGCAGGAATTCGATTACGCTCTCGAACGCATCCGCATCGGCAATGCCAGCATTTTCGTGAACCTGCGCGAGGACCGGGAGCGGTCCTCGATCGAATTCGAGCGTGAACTGGCGCCGCAGCTTACCAAAATCGCGGATGCGCGCGTGCGTTTCGAATCGCAGGGCGGCGGATTTGGCACCGGGCGCGATCTCACGATCATGCTGGCAGGGTCCAACCCCGATCTGCTCGATGAAACGGCGGCCGCGCTGGTTGAACAGATGAAGGGTCTGAGCAGCCTCGTGGCTCCGCGGATCAGCGGCGATCTCAACCGGCCAGAGATCATCATCACCCCGCGTGAAGCGATCGCGGCGGAACTGGGCGTCAGCACCGTCGCGCTGAGCCAGACAATCCGCATTGCGACCCTGGGTGAAATTGAACAGAATGCAGCGCGTTTCTCCCTTTCCGATCGCCAGATCCCGATCCGCGTGAAGCTGAGCCAGGACGACCGCACCGATCTCACCACGATCAAGAACCTGCCGGTGCCCACGGGCGATGGCGGTTCTGTGCCGCTGTCGCGCGTTGCCGATATCGAATTCGGTTCGGGCCCTACCGTTATTCAACGCTATAACCAGAATCGCCGCGTGCTGATCGGCGCGGATCTGGCCTCGGGCGTCCTCAAGGGCACGGCGCAGGAACAGATCGAGGCGCTCCCGGTTTTGCAGGACCTGCCGACCGGCGTGATCCGCGACGCAGTGGGTGAGGAAGAATGGCAGCAGGAGCTGATCCAGAACCTGATTATCGCAATTATCGCAGGCGTCCTGCTGGTGTTTGCCTGCCTCGTCCTGCTCTACAAACGGCTGATGAGCCCGCTGGTCAACATGACCAGCCTCGCGCTCGCGCCGCTGGGCGGCATCCTGCTGGTCTGGCTGCTTGGCATGCCGCAATCCATGCCGGTCTATATTGGCATCCTGCTGCTGCTGGGCATCGTGTCGAAGAATTCGATCCTGCTGATCGACTTCGCGATCGAGGAAATGGCGGCCGGCACGCAAAAGCTCGAAGCCATTCTGGAGGCAGGGCACAAGCGCGCACAGCCGATCGTAATGACCACAGTCGCGATGACGGCGGGGATGATCCCGACCGCGCTTTCCATCGTCGGCGATGAGGCGTGGCGCAAGCCGATGGGCATCGTGGTGATCGGCGGTCTGGTCCTCTCGACGCTGCTGACGCTCCTGATCGTCCCGGCGGGCTTCAGTCTGGCTGACGGGTTTGAGAAGCGGGTAGGTCCGTGGCTGCGCAAGCGGATGTTGACGTACAAGCCAGGCGACGACACGCGCCCGCATCAACCGGTCTCGAAACCCGTTGATGTTCCCTACCCCCGCCCCGGCAACCCGGGCGCAGACCTGCCGCCGGGCGCGCAACCGGCTGAATAAGCGCTTTTGTGCTTAGCAACGTGACGCGCCCCCGGTTTTCGGGCAGACGGGCATGATCATGGCTTCCTCGCACCCAAGTCCAAACGGCGACCCATCGCCTTTCGGTGGCGAGCCGCTGAGCGTTGATCGCGCGCGGCGAATGCGCTGGACTGCCACGGGGATGCTCGCGTCGATGGCGGTGGTGTTCTTCACCACTCACGGTCTTGTCGGCGATCATCCGGCTTGGGGCTATGTCAACGCCTTTGCCGAGGCGGCAATGGTGGGTGGGTTGGCGGACTGGTTTGCCGTCACCGCGCTGTTCCGCCACCCGCTGGGCCTGCCGATCCCCCACACCGCGATCATTCCTGAAAACAAGGACCGCATCGCCGACACGATGGCGCAATTCCTGCGCACCAATTTTCTGATCCCGACTGTTGTCGCGCGCCGAATGTCTGGCATGAATATCGCCCGCGCCGTGGGCGATTTTCTGGTCTCAAGTCCTGAAAGAGAGGGTGCCGATAAAAGCGGCGCGGATGCCCGCACCCAGATCATCGGCGGCGCAGCGGAAATGCTGGCCGAGGTACTCGAATCGCTCGATCCTGACCGGCTCGGCAATCAGGTCCGCTCGGGCCTTGCCAGCCAGATCCAGAAGATCGACATCTCTCCGCTCGCCGGGCGGATGATGGAGAGCATGATGACCGATCAGCGGCATAAACCGCTGATCGATGGGTTCGTGCGCTGGGCCGGGCTGACGCTTGAGGATAACGAGGAAACGGTCAAGGAGGTGATCCACCGCCGCGCCAACGCCGTGCTGCGCTGGACCGGCCTCGATGAACGCATTTCTGCAAGTGTCCTCGATGGCCTCTACAAATTACTGGCCGAAGTGCTGGTCGATCCGGATCACCCGATCCGTCACAAGGTTGAGGAGGGGCTGGCAAAGCTGGCGCAGGATCTCCAGCACGACCCCGAAACGCGGGAACGAGTAGAGGCGATGAAGCGCGACCTCGTCGAGAATCCGGCCGTGGCGGATTGGTGGCTCGGTGTGTGGGAACGCATCCGCCGCTCGCTCATCCGCCGCGCGCGGTCCGCCGATACCGAACTGGGCGGCGAAATGCGTAAAGGTCTGGCCGATCTCGGCACAGCGTTGCGCCAGGACCAGCGTCTGCAGGTCCAGATCAACCGGTTCGCCCGGCGCACGATTGTGGGAGTGGCGACCCGCTATGGCTCCGAAATCGTCACGCTGGTTTCCGAAACGGTAAAGCGATGGGATGCGACCACCATCACCGGGCGCATCGAAAATGCGGTAGGCCGCGATTTGCAATTCATCCGCATCAACGGAACGCTGGTGGGCGGGCTTGTGGGCATGACGTTGCATCTCATCAGCGGCTGGCTCTGATCACTCCGGCAGTGCCGCGTGTGCGGCCGCAGCAGCGACATATGTAAAATTCCGTGTCGCCCGGTCGGCCCTGTAGCGCTCTATATCAGCAATATGGCGCAAGAAGGATCAAACCATCGGCTCGCGCAGCGTGCAGCTCGCCGCGCGCGAGCATGCGGTGATCAACGGTGCGGCGGTCTTGGCGCAGCAGGATTGCACGCTTGAAATCGCATCACGCGCCTTCGTGCTGATGGGCCGGGCGATGGGTCCAGTGCCATGCGAAGGGCCTCCCAGTCGATTGGAAGCCAGCCTTGCCAACGCCGAGATCCCTGCCAGCCTCGTGAACCGTGCGACTGGACAGGCTTGAAACGCTGCTGAGAACTAACCCTTAGGGAAGTGACGGAGGGCGCGTGCAGGGGGCTGGCAAGCCGCATGCGCATATTGCGAGGGTTCCGATGAACAGGAGCCAGCGGCCCAGTCCATGCAACACCGCCCGATCTCTTATGCCGACCAGCGGATGGAGGCGCTTTCCACACGGTTGCGGCTGCATAGCGACGGATCTGACGTTGAGCGGCCCAAATCCGGCGCACGCGGTGGCCCGGACCGAGGCCGGGCGCGTGATCGCGATTTTGCCGCGCTGCTGGATGTGCTGCGCCCCAGGATCAGACGGCTGGTCATCAAGTACGGGATGTTGGACATGGTCGACGATGCAGAACAGGCGGCGGCGATCGGCGTCCACCGCGCCCTTGAAACCTACGATCCCGCGCAGGCGAGCTTTGCCACCCACGCCACCTGGCAGATGCGCGGCGAACTGCAGAGCCTGCGCCACCGGATGCGGCTCGACCAGCGGCGATCCGCGAAGAGCGCCGGGGTGACGACCGTCTCGCTCGACGGCTTGGCCGATTCTGCCACCGGATTGCAGGATCCGGTCGGAACCTTCGAACTGGTGGATGAAACTGCCCTACGGCAGGCGGAACGCGCCGCCAGCGATCACATGGCGGCTGCAAGTCTTGAGCGGATGCTCAATCGGCTCGGCACGCCGATAAGCGAACGTGCCATCGTTGAGGAGTATGTTCTGGGCGACGGAACGACACGAGACATAAACGTCCAACTCAAGGCGCCGCAAACTACCGAACAGCGCCGCCAGATCGTGCGCCGCACCCTGCGCAATTGTGAAAAGATGATGGCGGGTCAGTTTATTCGATAGACAATCGAAGTGGTATAAAAAGAGGCGAACGGTTGCCCGTCCTTGTCCAGCGCGGGTGTATACTTGCCTAACATCAGTGGTCGGCAGGCTGGCGAATCAAGTCGTTGTGTCCGCGTCACCTCGTAGATTACGCAATCGGTCGCCGTGCCATTCTCATCGACCATCACTCGCACACGGAAGATCGCCTGCTCACCACGGCTCAGCGCTGCGCGCGGATAAGTTGCTCCGACCTTACGCCAAATTGCCGCGAAATTGGATAACTTGGGCATGCGCGTGGTGGTCAGATGGCGTTCGACATCGAGTCCCCATTCGTTCACCAGACTTTGCGTGCAGGCGTTCATCACTTCAAACGCATCGCGCAAATCGCCGGTCTTGAATATGATCGTATTCCCTCCGTGCGCCAGCGAGACAAATTCAACGTCGCCCCCCTGATCGAGATTCAATTGCGGGAAGCTTTCGTAATACCTGTCGCTCCTGTCCCCGTTCTTGCCGCGTTCCTCATTATTTTTTGTGATTGTCAGACCGGGGTAGATAACGGCACTGCCGAAGCCCTCTACGTCGCCGACAAACGGTTCGGTCGTACGCGGTTCTGCGCCTGTGTTGAATTGAACTTCGGTCGCACGGAGCGAGCGAAAGTTCCCGAACACCGGTCCGGCAGCCGTGAAAGCGAAGTCTTGCGCCGGGGTCCATTGGCGGAAGAACACCGCATGGCGGTTGTCGTCCGGCCCGAACGTGCGGGCAAGGGTGCACTGCTCATCATCGTAATCCACATTCCAGCTGGAACTAGGATCGAGGGTGATAACCTCGGACATCGCCGGGCCGGTCGGAGCACCAATGGCAAGGGACAGGATCAAAAGTGATTTGCAAAAGCGCATAAATAACCTCCGCTGCGCATTTAAGCGCAGCGGAGGGCAATTTGCTAATAAGATTTCTGCACGACGGGTTGTTTCGACCTATCGTGAATGTCGGATCAGTCCAGCGCGCCCGTCAGTTCGGGCACGGCGGTGTACAGGTCTGCGACCAGACCGATATCGGCTACTTGAAAGATCGGGGCGTCCTCGTCCTTGTTGATGGCGATGATGACCTTGGAATCCTTCATCCCGGCGAGATGCTGGATCGCACCGGAGATGCCGATCGCGATGTAGACTTCCGGGGCAACGATCTTGCCGGTCTGGCCGACCTGATAATCGTTGGGCACATAACCAGCATCGACCGCCGCGCGCGATGCGCCGATGGCTGCGCCCAGCTTGTCTGCCAGCGGGTTGATGATCGCATCGAAGGTTTCGCTGTCCTTCAGCGCGCGCCCGCCCGATACGATGATCTTGGCGCTGGCGAGTTCGGGGCGCTCGCTTTTGGCGACTTCGCGGCTGACGAAGCTGGAGAGCCCGGCATCGCCCGGCCCGCTCGCATCGGCGATGGTGGCCGAGCCGCCTTCAGTTTCGGCCTTACCAAACGCGGTGCCGCGCACGGTGATGACCAGTTTGGGATCGGAGCTTTCGACGGTCGCGATGGCGTTGCCGGCATAGATCGGGCGGGTGAAGGTCTTGGGCCCGTCAACCGAGAGAATGTCCGAAATCTGCATCACATCGAGATGTGCTGCGACGCGCGGTGCGATGTTCTTGCCCGAAGTGGTCGCAGGCGCGAGGAAGGCGTCGTAATCCGCCATGAGCCCTGCAACCAGTGGCGCGACGTTTTCAGCAAGGCCATATTCGTAAGCGGCATCATCGGCCTTCAAAACCTTGGCCACGCCTGCGATTTTCGCAGCGGCTTCGGCGACCGATCCGCAATCCTTGCCCGCAACCAGCGCGGTCACTTCACCCAGTTTGCCGGCGGCAGTGACCACGGCGAGGGTTGCGTCATTGACGGTGGAATTATCGTGTTCGACGAGAATAAGAGTGTTCATCTGTCTTGTCCCTTTTTTCGCGAATGGGCCGCTGTTCAAGCGATCCCCATTTCCTTGATCTTAGCGACGAGCGCGGCGACGTCTTCGACCTTTTCGCCGGCCTGACGCACCGGCGGTTCGGCGACCTTGGTGATGGTCAGACGCGGGGCGATATCCACGCCGTAATCCGCCGCAGTCTTGATATCGAGCTGCTTTTTCTTGGCCTTCATGATGTTGGGCAAGGAGGCATAGCGCGGCTCGTTCAGACGCAAGTCGGTGGTGACGATGGCGGGCATGGTCAGCTTGACCGTTTCAAGACCGCCGTCGATTTCGCGCTTCACATTGACGCTGTCGCCGTCGATTTCGACGGTGTTGGCAAAGGTGCCCTGTGGACGCCCCATCAGCGCGGCAAGCATCTGGCCGGTCTGGTTCGAATCGTCGCTGATTGATTGTTTGCCAAGCAGGATGAGGCCGGGCTGTTCCTCATCGGCGATTGCCTTGAGGATTTTGGCAACGGCCAGCGGTTCAACTTCTTCATCG
Organism: Sphingomonadales bacterium; assembly: GCA_038246695.1. Classification (GTDB taxonomy): domain Bacteria; phylum Pseudomonadota; class Alphaproteobacteria; order Sphingomonadales; family Sphingomonadaceae; genus Erythrobacter. The sequence goes on along the minus strand of JBBRVR010000076.1, from coordinate 2,558 downwards.
GTCTCGATCAGAATCGCGCGGTCCGCACCCATCGCGAGCGCGGTGCGCAGTGTTTCCTGCGCCTTGGCCGGGCCGACCGAAACGGCGATGATTTCTTCGGCCTTGCCGGCCTCTTTGAGGCGAATCGCCTCTTCGACGGCGATTTCATCGAACGGGTTCATGCTCATTTTGACGTTGGCGAGATCAACGCCGGTGCCATCGGCCTTCACGCGCGGCTTCACATTGTAATCGATCACCCGTTTGACGGGGACGAGGATTTTCATGGTGGTGTCCTTTCCCAATGAAGGCCGCTGCACTGCGCGCAAGGCCAAACAAAACTCTCTGCTCGCGCTCTAGCTTGCGTTTACGTAAACGTCAAGTTGAGTGCGCTTGTCAAAACCCTAACGAACACCGGGTAGCGCCCGTTCCACGCCAGCTAGGTGATTTTGGGCGGGCGCGCTACACTTGAGCCGAAGGGGAGAGTGTGATGCGTACATTTTTATCCGGATTGGCTCCAGTGATCATGGCGTTGGCGATGCCAGCAATGGCGCAGGAAACACGCGTGGCAGACGAGGGGTTCCAATCGCCCCCGGCGACACTCGATCAGCTGGGCTGGCTGGTTGGCCAATGGGCGGGGGAGGGCATTGCAGGCGCTCCGGCGATGGAAAGCTGGCTGCCTCCTTCCGGTGGCACGATGGTTGGTACGTTCGTGCAGGAAAGCGCCGACGGCACGATCATGTTCACCGAGCACATGTATCTGACGGAGGACGAAGGGACGATCGCGCTCCGGATCAAGCATTTCAACGCTGACCTAAGCGGGTGGGAGGAAAAAGCCAACGTGCTCTCTTTTCGCCTGGTCGTGATTGAGCCGTGCGCTGCGTTCTTCAACGCCCTGACGCTGTGCTGCGCCGATCCTGAAAATCCGGGCGCGGGGATCGTGGGCGCGGTGCGGATGATGGGCGATACACCCGAAGTGGAGGAGATGGTGTTCCGGTTTGCAGCGCTGTCGCGCGCGGCTCCCTCCTACGACTGCGACGGCACGACCTTGGAGATCAACGATTGCCTGATGGAACTGAGGAGCCGTGCTGAGGAACGTGAGGGCGAATACCTCGCAGCCGCACTGTCCGGTCGCGCCGATACGCCGGAATTGGCAGAAATCATGCGTCAGTCCCAGGCGGCCGCGGTTGAATATCGCAACCGAGAATGCCTTGCCGTCTATGAATTCTGGAAAGCGGGATCGATCCGCAACATCATGTCGCTGAATTGTTCGATCCGCCTTATCGATCAGCGCACCTACACGATCTGGCAGAACTGGCTCACGTTTATGGACAGCACCCCGCCGATCCGGCCAGAGCCGATGCCCACACGCTAGACACGAAAGGCCGCGCTGGTCGAAACCGGCGCGGCCTTTCGGTACCTGTATTCGCAGGTGGCTTAGGCCGCCTTCTTCACCTCGGCGACGATCTTTTTCGCAGCATCGCCCAGATCATCTGCTGCGACGATGGCGAGGCCGGAGTTCGCGAGGATTTCCTTGCCCGCTTCCACGTTCGTCCCTTCCAGCCGCACGACCAGCGGCACCGAAAGGTTCACGTCCTTCGCCGCCTGCACGATGCCGTTGGCGATGATATCGCACTTCATGATCCCGCCAAAGATGTTGACGAGGATGCCTTCGACCGCCGGATCTTTCAGGATGATCTTGAATGCAGCGGTCACCTTTTCGGTGGTCGCGCCGCCGCCCACGTCGAGGAAGTTTGCAGGGAAAGCGCCGTTCAGCTTGATGATGTCCATCGTCGCCATGGCGAGGCCTGCGCCGTTGACCATACAGCCGATATTCCCGTCGAGCTTGATATAGGCGAGGTCGTATTCGCTCGCCTCGACTTCGGCGGGATCTTCTTCGGTCTCGTCGCGCATCGCCTCGATGGCGGGATGGCGATAGAGCGCGTTTCCGTCAAAGCTCATCTTTGTGTCCAGCACCAGCAGGTGCGCCTTGCCGTCTGCATCGGGCTTGGTTTCGACCAGCGGGTTGATTTCCAGCATCTCGCAATCGCTCGCCATGAAGGCATCGTAGAGCTGCGCTGAAACTTTCTGGCACTGCTTGTTGAGATCGCCCGACAGTTTGAGCGCAAACGCCACCGCGCGGCCATGATGCGGCATGAAGCCCTGTGCGGGGTCGATGGTGATCGTGGTGATCAGTTCGGGTGTTTCATGCGCGACATCCTCAATGTCCATCCCGCCCTCGGTTGAGGCGACCATCGCTACTCGTCCGCTGGCCCGGTCAACCAGCATGGCGAGGTAATATTCGCTTTCGATATCGACGCCGTCGGTCACGTACAGGCGGTTCACCTGCTTGCCCGCATCGCCCGTCTGGATCGTCACCAGTGTGTTTCCGAGCATTTCGCGCGCATGCGATTCGACCTCGTCGAGCGAAAAGGCGAGCCGCACGCCGCCCTTTGCGTCGGTGGGCAGTTCCTTGAACTTGCCCTTGCCGCGGCCACCGGCGTGGATCTGCGCCTTTACCACATAGAGCGGGCCGGGCAGTTTCTTTGCGCCTTCGACCGCCTCTTCTACGGTCAGCGCGG
>JBBRVR010000075.1:0-15017 GCA_038246695.1 Sphingomonadales bacterium | reverse complement strand
GCGAGGGAATTAGCAAGCTGGACCGGGCGGTGCTGTTCGATTTCCTTGCCGGACTGTATGACAAGACGCTGGGGCGGGCGATCCCGACGCGCTTTGCGCTGTTCGGCACGGTCGGCGCGTTAGGCGTGGTGGTGCATTACATTGTGCTTGCGACCATGTTTCCAAGCATGACCGCGACTTTCTGGAAGGCGCAGTTGGCAGCGGTTATAGTCGCCATGAGCTTCAATTTCTGGCTCAACAATTGGCTGACCTATCGCGATAAGCGGCTGGTCGGGTGGGGCGCAACCCTGCGCGGCTGGGCGGGATTCTGCGCCACCTGCGCGGTTGGTGGCTTTGCCAATGTCGCCGTCGCAACCCTGCTGGAAGGGCGCGGACTGTATTGGGCGATCGCCGCACTGGCGGGCATCCTGATCGGATCGGTGTGGAATTACACGCTGAGCAGCCGGTTCGTGTGGGGAAGGTTTTAATCCCCCGCTATCACCTCCAACCCGCCAGCCATGTCCACTTGGCAAAGCTCATGGGGCCATCAAGCTCACCGGCGGTCAAGATCCTGAAGAACACCGCAAATATCAGGGCGCTTGCCAGCGGAACCGCCCATGCCAGCCAGCGCAGCCGTCTTGTCTGCGCACAATCGCTCAGCGCCAGCGCCAGGGCGGCGAGCAGGAACACGCTCGGCATCATATAGTGGTAATAGAACTGCACCGGCTTGGGCGCGATCAGCCACAGGCCCAGCGACGCGCAATATCCGATCACCGTGCCCAGCCGCGCCCAGTCGCTGCGGTACAGACCCACCCACAGGCACCACAGCAGCGCCGGAAGGCCCGCCAGCATCGTCACCGGATTGCCGATCAGCAACACCCCGCGCTGCGCATTGTCGGTGAATTCGTACAAATACCAGATGCCGCGCGTGTTCATCACCCATTGCGGCCATGTGCTCTGATAGGAATGCGGAGCCATGACCGACTTCTGCATTTCCATGATCTGCGAATGCAAGCCGATCAGACCCGCCTCGCTCAAGGGGGAGGGCGTGATCGCAGTGCCCAGCCAGTATCCCGGCGCAAACGTCAGCGCATATACGAACAGCGGCACCAGCCCCAGCCAAACAAACGCCTCGGCCAGCGAAATACCGGGGATCGGTATGCCCCGGCGGCTGAAAATCAGGCGGCGGCGTCCAGCAGAAAGGCGCGCGGCGAAGAAGGTCAGGCCCGGCACCATCGCAATCGGCACCGCGTTCCACTTTGACGCCATTGCAGCGCCCAGCGCAATGCCTGTCAGTGCCAGCCGCCATCGACCCGTCTCCGGCTCGCGCATGGCAGCGATGAATTGCCATGCAGCCAGCGCGAGGAACGCGGCCATGAAAATATCGAGCATCGCGATGCGCGCATGGACAAACAGGTGAAACCCGGTCGCCAGCAGCACGCCGAACAGGATGGTCGCCAGCCGGTCCTCGCTTGCCTGCCACAGGGCGCGCATGCCTGCGCCCACCGCGACCAGCCCGGCAATCAAGGGCATGATCCGCCAGCCCAATGGATTGTCGCCCAGCCAATGCATCCCCAGCGCGATGAGAATCTTGCCAAGCAGCGGGTGTTCGCGATTAAGGTATTCGCCACTGTCCGGTTGGCCGATATTCAGCAATTCGCGCGCGGCGGGCAGGTAGTGCACTTCGTCGAAATACGGGGCGGAAGGGATCGTGAGCCGCACCGTCGCCAACGCTGCAAACAGCAGCGGTATTGCAATGCACCAGACCCACGGATCGCGTGGATGAACACGCGCTGTGATCGGTTCGCCGCTTGCTGCGATCAGGGGAGGGGCGGCGCTTGGCATCGGACACCAGCGCTTAGGCAAGCGTCCGATGCGGGGCAAGTGGGATCAGGTGTTCGCAGGTGTCTTTGCTGTCGGCTCTACCGATGCGACACCGGCGCGATTTTCCAACCAGAACAGCCTGGCACACATCGCCAGCAGGCCGATGCTGGCAGTGCTGGCAACGAGCAGCGCCCATAGCGGCACGCTCATGCCCTGTTTGCGAGCGCGCGGCGCGATGAAGAACAGCGCGATCATCACGCACATCACCAGATCCCACCACACCTGAATGCCGGTGAGGTTTTGCGTGTGATTGGTGAAGAACATGACCACACCCTCCTCCCAGATTTGGCCTGCGGTGAAAGCGCCAAAACCCCCGGCCAGCATCGCGGCCAGTGTCGCACTGCCCCCCTCGCGCTTTGCGATCAGGATGTTAAGAAGGGCGATGAAGCCCCCGATCGTTGTGGCCAGCCAGATGATTTGGAGGGTATTCATTCCGATTTGCTCCCGAGCGTTGTAGCGAATGCTACAGGCAGTTTTAATACGATGTAGCAATCGCTACAAGAGGAAAATGCAAAAAGCGCCACTTTCCCGCGAAACGCTGTTGCCGCTCATGGCCGCCCACGTCCTCGAGCATGGGCTTGGCAGGGCGAGCCTGCGCCCGCTGGCCAAGGCTGCGGGGACGAGCGACCGTATGCTGATCTATCATTTCGGCAACAAGGAAGCGCTGATCCGCGAATTGCTCGAGTATATCGCGGGAGTGTATTCGACTGCGCTCGAAATGGCGCTGGGCGATGATCGCCCGACCACGCGCCAGCAATGTTTTGCGCGCATTGCGGATCAGGGGCGTCAGCCGACCATGCGGCGTTTCATGGTGCTGTGGTGGGAAATCGTTGCCGGCGCAGCACGAGGTATCCCCGGCTACAGCGAAGCGGCGCAAGAGATGATTACAAAGCAGCTAGCATGGCTTGAGGCGCAAATGCCCGAAGACGATCCTGATCCGGCGGGTGGGGCGCGGTATTTGCTCACAATGATGGAGGGCACCTTGATGCTGGGCACGGTCGGCCACGCGCGCACCGCAAGCGAAGGTCTGCTTGCGAGTGATCTTTCTCGCCCCTAAAGGTCGCAACCATGAGAAAGACCACCGGAATGAACCGTGCAGCGACGCGCAAATGGCGCCCTGCCACCCGCGCCGTGCGTGCAGGCACGTGGCGCAGCGAACACGGCGAGACGAGCGAGGCGATGTATCTCACCTCCGGCTACACCTATGATGATGCGCAGACCGTAGCGGATCGGTTCGCAGGCGACGCTGTTGGCATGACCTATTCGCGACTTCAGAATCCGACCGTCGCCATGCTGGAAGAACGCATCGCGATGCTGGAGGGGGCAGAGGCCTGCCGCGCGCAGGCGAGCGGGATGGCCGCGATGACAGCGGCGTTGCTATGCCAGCTTTCCGCGGGCGATCACGTGGTCGCCGCGCGCGCCGCGTTTGGATCGTGCCGCTGGCTGGTCGATACGCTGTTGCCGCGTTTCGGCATAGAAACCAGTGTGATCGACAGCGCAGACAATGCCGCATGGGAGGCAGCGATCCGGCCCAACACCAAGGCATTTTTCTTCGAAACGCCCGCCAACCCGACGCTCGATATTGTTGATCTTGCGCATGTCTGCGGCCTTGCCCGCGCGCACGCGATCATCTCTGTGGTGGACAACGCCTTTGCCTCGCCCGCGTTGCAGCGTCCGATGGAGTTCGGCGCGGATGTGGTCGCCTATTCCGCGACCAAGCTGATGGACGGACAGGGCCGCGTGCTGGCCGGCGCGATCTGCGCCAGCGAGGAGTGGATCACCGAAATGCTGATGCCGTTTCAGCGCAACACCGGGCCAACCCTGTCCGCTTTCAATGCCTGGGTGGTGATGAAGGGGCTGGAGACACTGGACCTGCGCGCCCGCCGCCAGAGCGAGAGTGCGGTGGCGCTGGGGCAATTCATGGAACCGCGTATCGCTCAGGTTGGGCACATGCTTCACCCCGGCCTTCCCAGCCATCCGCGCCACGAACTCGCGCAGGCGCAGATGGACGCGACCGGCCCGATTTTTGCGTTCGACGTCGGCACGCGGAGCCGCGCGTTCGCGATGCTCGATGCGCTGGAACTCATCGATATCTCCAACAATATCGGCGATGCGAAAAGTCTGATGTGCCACCCGGCCTCCAGCACCCATGCCGGGATGAGCGAAGACGCGCGCGCCGAAATGGGCGTGACCGAGGGGCTGGTGCGCATCAATATAGGGCTGGAGGACATCGCCGACCTGACCGAAGATCTGGATCAGGCGATGGCGGCAGCGGGCATCTGAACGAGCCGCCAAAGCGCGCAAAAGGCCGGGACAGCGGGATAAACCCGCCACCCCGGCCTTCCAGCACACCACCCCTGATGCAACACCGTATTGGGTGCTGCGAGAGGTTTTTTGGAACGACAATCAGGACTGCGGCCAATGCCTTCGTACTGATTGGGCGGGGATAATCCGCTTGAGCTAAGAAATGCGGCAGAAACTGGGTTACAGCCGCGTTAACCCATTTATTCAATCCCGTTGGTAGCTGAATCCCAGCAAGGCGCGACCGGATTGTCGCGGGGGCGGCGGTTGTGCAATGCAGCAAACACGGGTAGAGCAGGCCCACGCAAAGGCTGGGCAAACGACCCTGCACCCTCTGAAATCCAGACAAAAAGATAGCTCATGACCCAGGACCGCTCTTTTGCGGCGACGTTCCGCCGTGACTGGCTTGCTCAACCGCGCGCCGATATTCTTGCCGGCATCGTGGTGGCGCTGGCGTTGATCCCCGAAGCGATCGGCTTTGCGCTGATCGCGGGCGTCGATCCCAGTGTCGGCCTCTATGCCAGCGTCGCGATTGCAATGGTCATCGCGCTCACGGGCGGGCGGCCCGGCATGATCTCGGCGGCGACTGCGGCGGTCGCAGTGGTGGTGGTGCCGCTGGTGCGCGATCACGGCGTGGAATACCTTTTTGCCGCCACGATCCTGATGGGCGTGTTCCAAGGGATTGCGGCGCTGCTGCGGCTCGACCTGCTGATGCAGTTCGTCAGCCGGTCGGTCATCACCGGCTTTGTCAACGCGCTCGCAATCCTCATCTTCCTTGCGCAGATCCCACAACTCAACCCGTACAATGCTGGTGTTGGCGCTGAAACCTACATTATGATCGCAGTGGGTCTTGGCGTTATTTACGGGCTTCCACGCATTACCAAGGCCGTGCCCAGCCCACTGGTCGCGATCCTGCTGCTGACGGCCGCCTCGATCTATTGGGGCCTGCCGGTCAACACGGTTGCGGGCGAGGGCAAGCTGCCCGAAGGCCTGCCGACCTTCGCGTTGCCAACCGTGCCGCTGACGTGGGAGACGTTGCAGATCATCGCGCCCTATTCACTGACGATGGCGGCGGTCGGCCTGCTCGAAAGCCTGCTCACCGCGCAGATCGTCGACGACATGACGCACACCGACAGCAACAAGCGCCGCGAAAGCGCGGGGCAGGGCATCGCCAACGTCGTTGCCGCCTGTTTTGGCGGGATGGGCGGCTGTGCGATGATCGGCCAATCGGTGATCAACGTCGCGTCTGGCGGGCGCGGGCGGCTCTCCACCTTCACTGCAGGCGCGTTCCTACTGCTGCTGCTGTCCGTGCTTGGCCCCTTTGTGGGGCAGGTGCCAATGCCTGCGCTGGTGGCGGTGATGATCATGGTCAGCATCGCGACCTTCAGCTGGAACTCGATCCCCAATCTGCGCCTGCATCCGCCTTCCAGCTCGATCGTGATGGTGACGACAGTCGTGGTGGTGGTCTGGACGCACGACCTTGCACTGGGCGTGCTGGCAGGCGTGCTGCTGTCGGGCATTTTCTTCGCCAACAAGGTGCGCACCTTGTTCGATGTGCAGCGCGTGCGTCGCCCGAATTCGGCGGTTTATCACGTGACCGGAGAGATTTTCTTTGCCAGTGCGGACAAGTTTACCGCGATGCTTGGCCCTGAAAGCCTGGCGCCAGATCCAGCGCATCAAGTGGTGATCGACGTTTCAAAAGCGCATTTCTGGGACATTTCCGCCATCGGCGCGCTGGAAAAAGCGGTAGACCGGATGCGTCGCAATGGTCGCCACGTGCGGATCGTGGGTCTGAATGCAGCCAGCGCCGATCTGGTCGACAAGTTTGCGTTGGAGGATCGCACGGGTCTGGAGACGGGCCTGGCGCCGCACTAACGCAGGTTTCAGGCGGGAAACGTGACAAATTGCGTCCGATCAGATGTGCTCTCCGTAAGTTCTGTCGTCGCGCCAAAGGCGCGATACACCGGACCCGAGGAGCCAACCTGTGAAACTCCCCTTTGCCGCAATCCTGCCAGCCGCCGCGCTTTTCATCAGCGCAATGGCTAGCGCGCAGAACTCCTCGCCGCTTTCGCAACTGGATGAAACCGCAACTACGCCATCGGTGTTTTTTCCCGGTGCAGTTTCGCTCCCAGACACGCCGCAATGGGATATCGCGCTCACTCCCGACGGGCGCACTCTGTTTTATTCCACTGACGCACCGCGCCGCATTGTGATGCAACGTTGGTTGGGTGAGCGATGGTCCGAACCTGTGCCTGCCGTGCCATCAGAGTGCCGCGCTCATGGCGGCGCCTCCGTCAGCCCGGATGGACGATTTCTCTATTTCAGCGCCGGCGCAGAAGGGGCGAAGCGCGACCTGTATCGTCAGGATCTAAGCGTTTTGGGCGCGGCCCCTTAGCGCCTGACGGCAACTCCGCTGTATGGCGAAATTTCAGTATCGCTCAACGCCGATGGCGAAGGCTTCATGTGGACCGATACGAAACGCGATGGGGCTGCCGGGATCGGTTTCTATGCAGTTCGGATCGATGGCGACGCAATCACGATCACTGCGGACCGGTCGGACCTGCAAACCGGAGACAGCTCGGGCGAAAATGCCCCTTACGTTGATCCACAGGGACGCTTCATCCTGTTTTCCAATTTCGACATCACGCCCGGCACCGACGAGGATATTTTCCTGAGCGAGATGCGCGATGGCGTCCCGCTCCCGCCGGTTGCAATCGGCAACGCTATCAACACATCTGCGACAGAAGGCAGCGTCTACGTCTCGCCCGATGGCAAATATATCTTCTTCGTATCCAATCGCGGCGACGACGCGGGCGAGGGCGCGGAGTACCAGATATATGTCCAGCCCACTGCCGCCATTCCTGTCCTTAATGCGGTTCTACAAACCCGGACGCCGGCAAATTCGCTGAACCTCACCCCGCCTGCGGGGCAGATTGTGACCAGTAGCCAGATTTCAGTGTGGGACGGGGTCGATTACGTGGGACAGGATGCGGCGCCTTTCACGGGGACTGTGGAAGACCGCTATCCAAGTGGGAAAATGCAGCGGCGCAAACATCTTGTCGATGGCCGTACCCAAGGTGTCTGGATCGAATGGTACGAAAGCGGAGTGCCCAGCTTCTATTCCGAATGGAACAAGGGCAAAGCCCACGGCACATGGATTTATTTCCACGAAACGGGCGAAATTTCGGAACGATCATTCGCCCGCGATGACGTCTGGACTGACGTTTCGGAAGGCTGGAGCGCGACGGGTGATCAAACGTATCGAGCAATATTTCGCGATGGCCTGCAAACATCTGCCGAACAAAAGCCCGCATCTGCTGGCGAGTAGGTTTGCGCGGCAGGCGGCATCTCCTTGCCTTCAACGGCAGTCTGCGCAAAACCCGATGCATGCAACGAGCTAAACCATGCAATCACGAGGGATGTAGACAATGGCCAACCGTATCGAAGTGATCTTCGATTTCGTCAGCCCCAACGCCTATCTGGTGTGGTGGCCGCTGCGCGACATCATCAGGGCTACCGGGGCGGAACTGGATGTAACGCCAGTGTTCCTTGCCGGAATGCATAAACTTACGGGCAATGCTCCGCCGATGATCCGCGATGCCGAGGTGAAGGGTAAAAACGAATATGCCATGCTGGAGATGAACCGCTTCATCGCACGGCACAATCTCGACCGGTTCCAGATGAACGCGAAGTTTCCGTTCAATTCGATCACCCTGCAACGCATGGCCTATGCCGCCGATCAGGATGGGCGCGGGGTGCAGTTTACAGAGGCGCTGCTGCCCGCAATCTGGGAGAAGGACCTCGATGTGACCGATGCCGAAGCGCTTGGCGCAGCCGTCACCGCCGCAGGCTTTGACGCGGGCGACCTGTTCGCGCGATCCCAAACCGAAGAGGTCAAGCGGGGTCTTGCGACAAATACTGACCGCGCGGTAGAACGCGGGGCCTTCGGCATCCCGACGATGTTCGTGGGGCCAAAGGGCGGACCGTGCGAAATCTTCTTTGGCAAGGAACGCCTTGGGCAGGTTGAAGATGCACTGGCAAAGGGGTGATTGGTTGCCAATACGCCTTACACCGCGCTGCATAATCAACCGCTCTTGGGATACACCTGTGGTTTGCGGCGTTCTCCCCCTTGTGACCCGCTTCAGAATTGCTACGTTGCAGATGCTATGAAAGAGCTGTTCCAACATGCCGCCGTTACCGAAGGGGTTACCGTTCGGGTGGCCGTCAATTTCCTGCCCGAACAATCGCACCCCGAAGCGGGCAAGTGGTTCTGGGTGTATCACATCCGTATCGAGAACAGCTCGCACGAGGCGTTGCAATTGCGCACCCGGCACTGGCGCATCACCGATGGACGCGGCATGGTGAACCATGTCGATGGCGAGGGCGTGGTTGGCGAACAGCCGAGCCTCGCACCGGGCGAAAGCCACGATTATGTCTCCGGCTGCCCCCTTACGACCGCGCACGGATCGATGGAGGGGTTCTACACCTTTCTGCGGTCCGATGGATCACCAATGGAGGTGCGCATCCCGTATTTCCCGCTCGCCGCGCCGGAAACCGCAGACGGGCGCTCCTGACTTCGCGCTACCTTGCGCGTGAATGCGCAGCGGCGTAAGCGGCGTCCCCGTGAAACGCACGCACCTCCCCCTGAATGCCCTGCGCGTCTATGACGCGGCCGCGCGCCACCTGTCTTTCACCCGCGCTGCGGACGAACTGGCGGTGACCCCGGCGGCTGTAGGCCAGCAGATCCGTGCGCTCGAGGACCACTTGGGCGTTGTCCTGTTTCGCCGCACGTCAAAGGGGCTGGAACTGACGCCGGAAGGGAGCGCAGGGCTGGAGCCCTTGCGCGAAGGGTTCCTGCGCTTCGAGGAGAGCGTGCAGGCGATGCAGGCCGGGCAGGCTTCCGACCGGTACACCATCGCCGCCCCGCGCGAATTTTATGCCGAATGGCTGAGCGCGAGGCTGGCGACGTTTCAGGCCGCGACGCCGGGCATCCAATACCACCTTGTAGCCGATGAGGATGCCGATTTTACCGAGGCCAATCTCGATCTTGCGATCCGATTGGTGGATGGCGCGGGCGATCTGGAAGGCGTGCAGCTCGCCCCGGCGCAGCGGGTAACGGTGGCGGCTCCCGGAGCTAGGGACGCTTGGATCGACTGGCCCGGCGCGGCCCTGCCCGAAGGCGTCAAACCATGTATCACCGCAGGCAGTGCCGGGCAGGCGCTAAGCTCCGCGCTGGCGGGCATGGGGCGCACCGTGCTCCCGCTGCCCTTGGTACAGAATGCGCTGGCGGACGAGAGGCTCGAACAGCTGGGCGACCCGATCGAAAGCCGCCGGGCATACTGGCTGATCGCGCCGCTGCCCCAATGGCGCAGCAAGAAGGTGAGGGCGCTTGTGGATCACCTTTCCCGGTGATCGCTTCCGTCCCGACCCTTACCAGCGCGCGGTTTACGTTGCGCCCCATGCAGCGCGGCGATGCGGGGGCGTTGCTGCCGACACTGGGCGATGAAGCGCAGTGCCGCTATCTTGCGCGCGAGCCATTTTCGTCCGAGGAGCAACTATGGAACTGGCTCGCCGCGCCTGAATGGCCGGGGCTGACCTGGATCGCGCAAGATCGCAAGAGCGCAGGCGTCGCCGGGCGATTCGTCGCGGTGCCGGGCGAATTGGGGCGCGCGTTCGAAATCGGGTACATCACCTGCGCCGACCGGCAAGGCGAGGGCATCGCGCGCGAATGCACCGCCACAATCATCGCGCATCTGACGCAGCAAGGGGCGCGCCGCGTCACCGCCGAGGTGGACGCCCGCAACGTCCCTTCGATCCGGTTGCTCGAATCGCTCGGCTTCCATGAGGACACACACCTTCGCAACCGCGAGACCACCCATAGCGGTGTGTGCGATGTGTTACTCTACGGGGTGGAAACTGAGCGAGCGACCTAGCTCGACCCGCCCGGAGCGCCCGTCAGCGACCCGAACATCGCCGCCGCGCGCGCTCGGCCCTCCGCCTCCAGCTCCCACTGGTTGCGCCAGTGCTCCTTGAGCGCCTCGTAATTGGGATGGCCGGGCTTCAACTCGCCCGATCCATCGACCGGCGTCACATTAGGCAGAAACGATGGAAGCCTGTCGGCCTCGCCTGCGGCTTTGATTGACGACTTTGGGGGAGATAAATTGCCGTGTAAACTCGGTATGCACTGCCTTACCCAAACGCTGCAAACACCGCCGCCATCCCCGGCGGGTCGCACTCGTCGCGTAGTCGCACCAGCGCGCCCTTCACGTCCAGCACGTATTCCAGCACTCCGCGATCATGGCCCACAGCGCGGCCGCCCAAGGATCGGGCGAAGTCCAGGGCGCGGGTGTTATCGGCGAGGATGCTTACCGCGAATTCGGTGATCGAGTCGCACGCGTCCAGCAGGATCGTTGCGGTCAGCAGCTTGCCCAGGCCAAGACCGTGATAGTCGTCCACCACCGCGACCGAGAACTCCGCGCAATCCTCGTCCTGTGCATCGCGAAAGGCGTGGACTGCGCCGATGGCGGGCTTGCCGGGGAGGGCCGTGTCGATTGCTCCCCATGCGATGTGATCGTGGCCGTCGGCACGGACCAGCCGCTCGATCACCCATTCAGGAGCCGTGCGCGCGCCGGAGAAGAAACGCAGGTAGCGCGATCGCTGCGACATCTGCTCGATCCCCACGCGCATCAACTCGCGATCATCCTCGCGAATGGTGCGGATGCACACCGGTTTGCCGTTTTCGAGCGTCGTTTCGATCTGCATGGGAGGGTCGCTGCGCGAGTGCATGGGGAAGGTGGTATCATGGCCGCGGCAATGGGCCGCGCGAAAAGTGCATCGCGTGGCGCTCTTGACCCACGGCCCGCATTACCCTAAGCGCCACGCATCCGAGGGGGCTTTTGCGAGTCCCTTCACACAATAGAGCTGAACATTGCCGGTTCGTCCCGCAGGTCTTGCTTCATACAAGCAGGGCCTTTTCTATTGGGGTTGTGACGGGTTGTTCGAGGTTGCCGCCGCTGCGGGAACACGCGAACGTCCGATACGATTCTGTGGGGCGACTGTCAAAGTAACCCGGTGGCCGAAGGGTCGATCGAGGTGGAGAGTTTCAGCTTGTGCGACAGGTCTCCCGCCATTTGCGGGCGCCTGGTTCTCGCCAAATCCCGGATGCAAGTCCGCGGTGGCGAAACAGCGCAAGCTTCCTCATCCTCCTGCATCGTCTCAGGTTGCCGCCACTTAAACGGTGAAGCGAGAAACTATGCCGACGATCAACCAGCTGGTCCGCAAGGGCCGCACCCCGCAGAAGGCCAAGTCCAAGGTTCCTGCGATGGAGCAGAACCCGCAAAAACGCGGCGTCTGCACGCGCGTCTATACCACGACGCCAAAAAAGCCGAACTCCGCGCTGCGCAAGGTTGCCAAGGTGCGCCTGACAAATCAGCGCGAAGTCATCTCCTACATTCCCGGCGAAGGCCACAACCTGCAGGAACACAGCGTTGTGCTGATCCGCGGCGGGCGTGTGCGCGATCTTCCCGGCGTGCGCTATCATGTGTTGCGCGGCGTGCTGGATACGCAGGGTGTGAAGGACCGCAGGAAGAGCCGATCGAAGTACGGCGCCAAGCGTCCGAAGTAATCCGGCCGGGGCAGGTTATCCTGAACAGCTCACCCAATGAGGTCAGCGTAGTTCAGAATCCAGTCCGCCGCCTGGGCCTTAAGTTCGCAAGTTATTTGAAAGGTCTGTTCCAAGCTGTCCGATGGACCCTGAAACGAATTCAGGGTGACGGAACGGGAATAGGCTGAGGAGACAAGCAAATGTCACGTCGTCGTCAACCGCCCAAGCGGGAGATCCTGCCCGATCCCAAGTTTAAGGATCAGGTGCTGTCGAAGTTCATGAACAACCTGATGCTGGACGGCAAGAAGGCCGTTGCTGAAGGGATCGTCTACAGCGCGTTCGATACGGTCGAGGCCAAGGCCAAGGCCGATCCGGTGCAGCTGTTCCACGATGCACTCAACAATGTAAAGCCGCAGGTTGAGGTTCGCTCACGCCGTGTGGGTGGTGCCACCTATCAGGTGCCCGTCGAGGTGCGCCCCGAACGTGCGCAGGCGCTTGCGATCCGCTGGCTGATCACTGCTGCGCGCGGTCGTCCTGAAACTACGATGTCCGCGCGCCTCTCGGGTGAGCTGATGGACGCGGCCAACAATCGCGGCAACGCGGTGAAGAAGCGTGAAGACACGCACCGCATGGCCGATGCCAACCGCGCGTTCTCACACTACCGCTGGTAGCCAGAGAAAGGCCGCTGGAAGCTGGTCCGGCCAAATGTTCAAGCCGGGCGGCACAATTTCGCCCCCCGGCGCGAATGTGAAAGGTTCGGCTTCTTGTGGTCGCGGCCGTGCCAGTGTCGGCTTTCCTCGCCACTGTCTTTGCCGCGATTGTCTTTACCGCGTCAAATTGATCACTACATGGGGGCCGATCGTCTGATCTGTGTCCCTTCCATCTGAGGAATGAATTATGGCCCGCGAGTATCCGCTGGATCGCTATCGCAATATCGGCATTATGGCGCACATTGACGCCGGCAAGACCACTACGACCGAGCGAATTCTGTATTACACCGGAAAGTCCTACAAGATCGGCGAAGTGCACGATGGCGCTGCAACGATGGACTGGATGGAACAGGAGCAGGAGCGCGGGATCACGATCACCTCTGCTGCGACGACAACGTTCTGGTCCGCCGAAGATGGCGAGGGCCCCAAGCACCGCATCAACATCATCGACACCCCAGGCCACGTCGACTTCACGATCGAAGTCGAGCGTTCGCTGCGCGTGCTCGATGGCGCGGTTGCGGTTTTCGATGGTGTGGCAGGCGTTGAGCCGCAATCCGAAACCGTTTGGCGTCAGGCTGACAAGTACGGCGTTCCGCGCATGTGCTTTATCAACAAGCTCGACCGCACCGGCGCGGATTTCTATTTCTGTGTGCAGTCAATCATCGATCGCCTCGGCGCTAAACCGCTGGTGCTTTACCTTCCGATCGGTGCGGAAAGCGATCTCAAGGGCGTGGTCGACCTCGTCAACAATCGCGGGATCGTGTGGGAAGATGATGGCCTTGGCGCATCGTTCAACTATGTGGATGTCCCCGAAGACATGGCTGACAAGGCCGCGGAATATCGTGAGCAACTGATCGAGACCGTTGTCGAGCAGGACGATGACGTGATGGAATCGTATCTT
Source organism: Sphingomonadales bacterium (assembly GCA_038246695.1). GTDB lineage: Bacteria > Pseudomonadota > Alphaproteobacteria > Sphingomonadales > Sphingomonadaceae > Erythrobacter. The sequence continues at coordinate 1,639 of JBBRVR010000075.1, read as the reverse complement.
GAAGGCCAAATCCCCGACGCAGCGACGCTCAAGAAGCTGATCCGCAAGGGCACGATGGCGCGCGATTTCGTTCCGGTTCTGTGCGGCTCGGCGTTCAAGAACAAGGGCGTTCAGCCCTTGCTCGATGCTGTTGTCGATTACATGCCGAGCCCGCTCGACGTGCCAGCGATCAAAGGCATGAAGCCCGACAGCGACGAGGAAGACTCGCGTCCGTCCAGCGACGATGCACCGTTCTCCGCGCTGGCGTTCAAGATCATGAACGATCCGTTCGTGGGCTCGCTCACCTTCACGCGCATCTATTCGGGCAAGCTGGCTAAGGGTCAGGTGCTCAACAGCGTCAAGGACAAGAAGGAAAAGATCGGCCGCATGTTGCTGATGCACTCGAACAATCGCGAGGACATCGACGAGGCATTTGCGGGCGACATCGTTGCACTGGCCGGTATGAAGGATACCACCACCGGCGATACGCTGTGCGATCCGGCTAAGCCGATCATCCTTGAGCGGATGGAATTCCCCGAGCCGGTTATCGAGCTTTCGGTGGAGCCCAAGACCAAGGCTGACCAGGAGAAGATGGGCGTCGCGCTCAATCGTCTTGCAGCCGAGGATCCCAGCGTCCGGGTGACGACCGATCACGAATCCGGCCAGACGATCATCAAGGGTATGGGTGAACTTCACCTCGACATTCTGGTCGATCGCATGAAGCGCGAGTTCAAGGTGGAAGCCAATGTCGGCGCGCCGCAGGTGGCGTATCGGGAATCATTGGGACGCGCGATCGACATCGATTACACCCATAAGAAGCAGTCGGGCGGCACCGGGCAATTTGCCCGCGCCAAGGCGACGTTCACCCCGGGGGAGCGTGGTCAGGGCATCGTGTTTGAGGACAGCGTCAAGGGCGGTAACATTCCGAAGGAATACATCCCGTCACTTGAAAAGGGTATTCGCGAGCAGGCTGCGAGCGGTTACTTGATTGGCTTCCCGATCATCGATTTCACCATTCACCTGACTGACGGCGCCTATCATGACGTCGATTCGAGTACGGTGGCGTTTGAAATCTGCGGACGCGGCGCGATGCGCGAAGCGGCCGAGCGTGGCGGGATCAAGTTGCTTGAGCCGGTCATGAAGGTTGAAGTCGTTACTCCGGAGGAATATCTGGGTGATGTGATCGGCGATCTCAACAGCCGCCGCGGACAGATCCAGGGCACGGACACTCGCGGCAACGCTCAGGCGGTCGAAGCGATGGTGCCGCTGGCAAATATGTTCGGGTATGTGAACGAGCTGCGCTCATTCAGCCAGGGCCGTGCGCAGTACTCGATGCAGTTCTCGCATTACGATGAAGTGCCCTCGAACGAGGCGCAAAAGGTCAAGGAGAAGCTTGCTTAACCCAGCAAGCAAGGCTAGGGGCGGCGCCTGATTCAGCGGGCCGCCCTTTCTCCCGCTACGAAAACAATTCAGACAGAAGGTATATCGAGAAATGGCGAAGGAAAAGTTCCAGCGTAACAAGCCGCACTGCAACATCGGCACGATTGGTCACGTTGACCACGGCAAGACGACGTTGACGGCAGCAATCACCAAGGTGATGGCAGAAACCTTCGGCGGCAACGCTGTGGATTTCGCCAACATCGACAAGGCTCCCGAAGAG
>JBBRVR010000074.1:0-15136 GCA_038246695.1 Sphingomonadales bacterium | reverse complement strand
TCGTGATCGTCGATGCGGCGATGAACGATCTCGCGCGCCCGGCGCTGTATGGCGCGTATCACGATTTCGTGGCAGTCGAGCCGGGCGGCGAGCAGTGGATTGCCAACATTGTAGGCCCGATCTGCGAGACAGGCGATACCTTTGCAATGGGGCGCGAGTGCGACCGGCTGGCCGCGGGTGATCTTGCCGTGTTCCGCACCGCCGGAGCCTATGGCGCGACGATGGCCTCTAGCTACAATTCGCGCGGGTTCGTGCCCGAAGTGCTGGCCGACGGGGATCGTTTTGCCGTGGTCGCGGACCGGCTGGATGCCGCTGCGATCATGGACGCAGAGCGCGTGCCCGAATGGCTGGCCTGAGGCGGTAGCGATGGATCAGGCGAATGGCGAGATCGGCAGCCTTCCGCTGTTCCACCAGATCACCGGGCAGAGCGTGCTGGTGCTGGGCGAAGGTGCAGCGGCAGAGCCCAAGCGGCGGCTGGTGGAGCGTGCGGGCGGGATTGTGATCGACGATGGCGCGCGCGCCGTGGATGAAGGCGTCCGGATCGCATTTGTCGCCTATGAGGACGCAAAGGCCAGCGAAGTCGCGGCGATCAATTTGCGCTGTGCGGGGATGCTGGTGAACGTCGTTGACCGCCCCGATCTGTGCGATTTCACCACGCCGAGCCTGCTTGATCGCAATCCGCTGTTGATCGCGATTGGCACGGGCGGCGCGTCTGCCGGGCTTGCCAAGCATGTTCGTCTGCGGCTGGAGCGGGTGTTGCCCCAGACGCTGGGTCTGCTGGCGGCGGCGCTGCAGGCCGCACGTCCGCTGCTGCGCGAGCGATTACCCGATGGCGCGGAACGGCGGCGCGCGATCGATGAAGCATTGCGCGAGGGCGGCGCGCTCGATCCGCTGGATACGCATTCGCATGAGCGGGTGGAGCAATGGGCGCGCGGCAACCTGGCAAGGGGCGAGGCTGCCACGGTCAGCTTCACGCTGACCAGTGCCGATCCCGATGACCTAACCGTGCGCCAGGCCCGCATGCTGGGCGAAGCCGACGCAGTCTGCATGCAAGGGCCGGTAGCCCCTGCAATCATGGCCCGCGCCAGAGCGGATGCGGCGCGCATCACTTGCGACACGGCGCGTTGCCCGATGGCAAGGCGGCTCGCATCAGCAAGCAGTGGCGATACGATCGCGCACGAACCTGCGCATTGTCCCAAGGCGGCATCCACAAATGCCGACCAAATCAGCGGCGGCGGGCTGACTGTCATCCTGCGCTACCAGCCCGGCGGTTAAAACGGGTCCGCTCAGGCCGCCTGCGACTGGGTTTGCGGCATCTCTACCTCGGCGAAATACCGAGCCATCGCATCGACGCTCCGTTCGCTCAGTTCAATAAAGGCGCGGCGGCGATCCATTTCATCGGCAACGCGTTTGAAAATGCCGCTGTCGACCATCTGGTTGAGCCAGCGCAGCGCCGTGGTCGCAGGCACTCCTGCCGCGATGCACAGCGATGTCACCGATACACGCGCGCCTTCGGCATGGGCCGCCGTCAGATCAAGCAGCATGTCCCACGCAGGATCGGAAAACAAATCGCCATCGAAAAAGCGCGCCCGCTCCTGCCGTGCCGCGATCATGCGCCGTACCAGACGCGGGTCAGGCAGGTTCGGCGTCTTCGCTTTGCGCGCATGGTCCGCGAACGAGAAAGCAGTGTCTGTTTCCCCATCAAACCCACGCTTTGAATCGCTCAGCCGTGCGGCTTCGCGATCCTCCGTAATGGCAATGCGGTCAAGCTGCTGCGCAATGGCATCGACCTGCTGCGACAGGCGGATCAGCGCGGTTCGATCCTGATCGCTCATCTCACGCACACGACTGCCCGCGCCATTTGAGACCAGTGACATCACCCGGCCCACAGCAACAATGCGTTCCGCCCGGCTGGGCTGCACGAGAATTTGCGCGCGCGATTGATCGAGCGCGGCAAACACATCGTCCAGCGCCTCCATCGAAGTGGAGGCGATCAGATGCGCCCCAGCCTGCGCAATCCGCATGTCCAGCCGCGCCAGGGCGGCCATCGAGCGCGCATCCAGCCCGCCGCTTGCAGCCGCAACGCAATCGATCATCACCACATCGCCCAACATGGTGATCGGTCCCTCAAGCAGCACAGCAATCGCTCCGCCATCGACACAGCGAAATCCTGCCCCCTCCAGATCATCTGTCATCTGACTGCGAAGGCGCGGATTGTCGGCAAAAACGGCAACACGCGCGGGCAATCCGGCAGCATCACAGGCTGCACCATAAGAGAAATCCGGTGTCACTTCACACGCCTGCACCATACTAATCGCCTCCATTTCGATGGAACGAGACTAGAACAAAGGGTGTCTATGTCAAGAATAGATCAGTTTGAGTCCGGCTTTTATGGTCGAATGTCTATCGGCGTTCCATCAGGCACGATGTGCCACAATTCCTCGATCTCGGCATTGGTCAGCGCGATGCAGCCATCGGTCCAATCGCGCTGAATTGGGGCCCCGCGATAACCTGTGGGCTGGCCATGGATAAAGATGTCCCCGCCCGGTGAGCGCCCGTATTGCGCGGCAAAGGCGCGGTCGCGTTGGTTGGGATAGGATATGCGCAGCGACAGGTGAAACCTGCTGCGCGGATTGCGCGTATCGATGGTATACCGCCCTTCCGGCGTACGCTCATCGCCCTCGAACTGCTTGTGCCCGCGCGGTGCCTCGCCAAAGCGGATACCGCGATAGGCTCGGATCGGCTGGCCCGCGCTGTAAGCGATCAGCAGGCGGTCGGACTTGTCGATCAGGAGGTAATCCGCAACCGGCATGCCCGCGTGCTGGACCGACCGTTCGGCATCGCGCGGGGGTATTGGCGTCGTCGTATCCGGGAGGTTCATTGGGGCGGAAGCGTCCGCCCCGCCCCCTCCACGCGGAGCAGTGCAACTGGAGATCAGCAGCATCGCAAACGCGGCAAGGAAAGGCACCAGAAGACGCATCACGCATGCCGGGATACGCATTGCCGGCCGCCTTGCCAATCGGTGACTTTGCTCAAAGCCCCGCGCAAGGCCGCGGTATCCACGCGACCCTATCCCAGCCGCTGGCCGATCAGCGTGCCCTTGGCACCCGAAACATAGGTCCAGCTGAAATCGGGCCAGTCACGCCGCCACCTGCTCGCGACCACTCGCTCCCCGGGCCGCGCCGCATCGTCGAGCAGCACCATTCCGCCCGGACGGATGCGGTTGAACAGGCATTCCGCCTGCCCGCGACCAAACGGATTAAGCGCCCAGGGCGGGCCGTCGATCACCAGCAGATCGATGGTTGCCGGGACGCCGGACAGATCATACCAGCAATGCGACCACCGGGTCGGGCTGGCGACGATTGGCGCGTGGCGCATCGTCGCGCCAAGGCCGTGGCTGTCCAGCCAGTCGCCGGTCTGGATCACGAAATCGGAATGCTGATCAAAGCTGACCAGCTCTCCCGGCCCATCTGCCCCGGCGCAGCGCTGCATCGCGCGCGACAGCACCAGCGTAGACGCCCCGCAGCCCAGCTCCACCACGTGTTGCGGCCGCAGTGTTTCGACAGCATTGACGATATGCCACAGGAACCACGTGTCCGCTTTCCAACTGCCCAGATTGGGCAGCGCATCGTGCGGCAGGTCGAGATGGTCGAGCAAAGCTTGCTTGTCAGCCAGCCGCCCGCCCCACAAACTGCGCAGCAACCATGGCCATTGCACAGCGCCCCACGCAATCGTGAGAAGCTTCTCGCTCAAGGGGCGCTCGACTGCGTCTGACTGTCGGGCCAGGAAGTCGGTCTTTTCACGCGATGTCATCTGAATCGCCGATAGGCGCGAGTTTCGCAGTGCGCCAGCGAGATTCGGCGAGGCGCCCTCAATCCACGAACGGATCGCGCATCAGGATGGTGTCGTCACGTTCGGGACTGGTCGAGACGAGCGCCACCGGGCATTCGATAAGCTCCTGAACACGCTGGATATACTTGATTGCGTTGGCGGGCAGATCGGCATAGCTGCGCGCGCCTGCGGTGGATTGCTCCCAGCCTTCCATCTCTTCATAGATCGGTTCGACCGCTGCCTGATCGGCGGCGTGTGCGGGCAGGTAATCATAGACTTTCCCGCGCAGTCGATACCCGGTGCAGATCTTAAGGGTTTCCAGCCCGTCCAGCACGTCGATCTTGGTAAAGGCGATGCCGGTTACGCCCGAAATCGAGCAGGTCTGGCGCACCAGCACCGCATCAAACCAGCCTACGCGCCGCTTGCGCCCGGTGACAGTGCCGAATTCATGGCCGCGCTCGCCCAGCCGCTGTCCGATCTCATCGTCCAGTTCGGTCGGGAACGGGCCGGAGCCGACGCGGGTCGTATACGCCTTGACGATGCCGAGCACGAAGCCGGTCGAATTGGGGCCAAGCCCGCTGCCACCCGCCGCCGCGCCGCTGACCGTGTTGGAGCTGGTGACGAACGGATAGGTGCCGTGATCCACATCCAGCAGCACGCCCTGCGCGCCTTCGAACAGGATCTTCGCGCCCGCGCGCCGAACCTTCTTCAGCCGTTTCCACACCGGCTGCGCAAACCGCAGCACGAAATTGGCGACATTGCGCAATTCATCCAGCAGCGCCTCGCGGTCGACCGGCGGCTGGTCAAAGCCTGCGCGCAGGGCATCGTGGTGCGCGCACAAACGGTCCAGCTGTGCATCGAGCGCATCGAGATGCGCCAGATCGCACACGCGGATCGCGCGGCGGCCCACCTTGTCCTCGTATGCGGGGCCGATCCCGCGCCCGGTGGTGCCGATCTTGCCCTTGCCCGCCGCCGTTTCGCGCAAGCCGTCAAGATCACGGTGGACCGGCAGGATCAGTGCGCAATTGTCGGCAATCGCGAAGTTATCGTCGTTGATGACGACGCCCTGCCCTTCCAGCTTGGTCACCTCGTCGCGCAGCGCCCACGGGTCCAGCACCACGCCATTGCCGATGATGCTGAGCGTGCCCGAAACGATGCCCGATGGCAGCAGGCTGAGTTTGAACACCTTGCCATCGATCACCAGCGTGTGCCCGGCATTGTGCCCGCCCTGAAAGCGGACCACGGCATCGGCGCGGCTGGCGAGCCAATCGACGATCTTACCCTTGCCCTCATCGCCCCACTGGGCGCCGATTACGGTGACGTTGGCCATGCTGTGCTTTCTGCGCTTTCTGCTGGAATCGAGTGAACCGCGCGCGGGGTAGGCGGTTGCAGCGGTCGGGGCAAGCGTGCGCGGGCGTTGTGCCCACCGACACGGTTTATCGCGCGCGGAGCACGGTTGATACAGGTCGCACAGTGTCTTGGCTGGGAAATCCGTTCGATCACAACGGCGCAGTTTGATCGGGTGAGGCGATCAGTGGGTGGGCGAAGGGTATCTTGCAATGCATCCGCATAGATATGCCCGATCCACTGTGGAGTAGGAAAGAGTCGTGAACGCCCGCTCGATCAAACGCTCGCGATCACATCAATCTCGATCATCAGTTCGGGCAGCGCCAGGCCCTTCACCTCAACGGTCGTGTCCGCCGGATAAGGCGCGGTGAAGTATCGTTGGCGCGCGTCGACGATCTTCGGGAAATGCGCCATGTCGGTCAGGTAAATCACGACCTTCACGATTTTCGCCATATCGCTGCCCGCCGCCGCCAGCACGCGGTCGATATTTGCGAAGGTCTGTGCCAGCTGCGCGTCAAAATCACCCTCTCCAGCAATCGCGCCGCTTTCATCAATCGCCGCCTGTCCGGACAGGAAAACCAGATCGCCCACGCGCCACGCGGGAGCAATGCAATATGGCGCGAGCGGATCGGGATCGAGGGCGATGGGCTGGTGTTTGGTGGGCGCTTTATCGGGCATGAAACAGCTACTCTCTGAAAGTTGCCCCGATTACAGCGCTATCGGTTCGCCCGCGTCAAGTACGTGGGTGCAGCCCAATGCGCGCGCGTCCTCGCTCTCGCCCAGCGCGGCGCGGGTCCGCCAGCCTTCGGCGCGCAAGGCGGCGGCGCGGGCTGGGTCGTGGTCGAGCGGGAGGTAGAGCGTGCGCTGTGGAGCAGGTTGCGGCGCGGCCTCTGCGACCCGGTCGATGAACAGGGTAAAGCCGCTCGCCGCCTCTTCGCTGCCCGCAATCGTGTACGTGCCGCCCCGCCCCGCCGCGCCGCGCACGCCGCTGGCATAAAGTGTGAAACCGAACCAGCTTTGATATTCGAAGCCGTGCCGCTCGGTCGGGTCGAGCGTGATGCGAACGTCCGCACCGGACAGCGCCAGCACGCGCGCGGCGACCGCCTCCAGCCCGTCCAGCCGGGTGCCCAGCGCCCCGCCCGCGTCAATCGCGCGCAGGCGTGCCAGCGCGCTTTCGAACGGCCCGGCGGCATACAGCAGCGGCAGATACGCCTCCCCGCCCACGCTGCGCAGGCCGCCTGCGTCCTTGGTATCGAGCTCGCGCCGGATTGCCTCGGTCGTCTCGGCGCTTTGCGACAGGTCCTGCGCCGCCAGCGTATCGACCAGATCGGGCAGCGTGAAATCGACCGAAATGCCGGTGAGGCCCGCCGCCTGCAACGCCTCAATCGCGAGGCACACGGTCTCGCTCGCCGCCTCTGCGGTGTCCGCGCCGATCAGCTCCGCGCCCAGTTGCAGCCGCTCTCGCGCAGGGTCGAGCTGGCTCGCCTGGATCAGCGCGGTGTCGCCGCAATAGGCAAGCCGCAGCGGGCGCGGCGCGGCGGCGAGGCTGGTCGCGGCGATGCGGCCAATCTGGGGCGTGATGTCGCTTCTGAGCGCAAGCGTCCGAAGGCTCGCCGGATCGACAAAGCGGAACATGCGGCGCGTCTGCAAACCCTTCATCCGGGCGGCGAGCGATGCCTCGAATTCCAGCAGCGGCGGGCGCACCCGGTCATAGCCATGCGCGTCCAGCCGATCGAGCGCGGCGCGCATGGCCAGCGTTATCCGCCGGGCGGACGCAGGCAGACGGTCTTCAAGCCCGATGGGCAGGAGGTCGGTGGATTTGGTCATAATCGGCGCGATGCCCCTATTCGTTCGCCCTGAGCCTGTCGAAGGGCCGTACTTTTCCTGGAGCCCCCGCTAGAAGAAAAAGCGGGGGTTGGCCAAGGGGCCGTGTTCGACTCCGACAAGCTCAGCACGAACGGTTGCTGCGGGAGCGTTCTAAAACACCAGCGCCTTGACCATCTTCACGCCTTCGACCTGTTCGGCTTCGGCCAGCACGTCGGCGCCAGGTGCCTCGTCGACCGACAACAGCAGCACCGCCTCTCCACCCGCATCGCGGCGGCCCAGGTTGAACGTACCGATATTGATGCCATGTTCGCCCATCAGCGTGCCGATGCGGCCAATAAAGCCCGGTTTGTCATCGTTGACGACGTACAGCATGTTGCCCTCCAGATCGGCCTCGATCCCGATGCCGAAGATTTCGACCAGCCGCGGCGCGTCCTTGCCAAACAGCGTGCCCGCAACCGAGCGCGGCCCCTGATCGGTCTCAACCGAGACCCGGATCAGCGTGTTGAACGCGCCGTCACGGGTCTGGCGGATTTCGGCAACTTCCAGTCCGCGCTCCTTCGCCAGATACGGCGCGTTGACCATGTTCACGGTGTCCGAATACCGCCGCATCAGGCCTGCCAGCACCGCGCCGGTGATGGGCTTGCCATTGAGGTCCGCCGCCGCGCCTTCGCGCTCGATGCTGATCTTGGTCAGGTTGCCGTGCGCCAGTTGCCCGACAAGGCTGCCGAGCTTTTCAGCGAGCGCCATGTAGGGCTTCAGCTTGGGCGCTTCCTCGGCGGAAAGGCTGGGCATGTTGAGCGCGTTGGTAACGCCGCCATTGACCAGATAATCGGCCATCTGTTCGGCCACTTGCAGCGCCACGTTCACCTGCGCTTCGGTGGTGGATGCGCCCAGATGCGGGGTGCAGATGAAGTTAGGCGCACCAAACAGCGGGCTGTCCTTGGCCGGTTCCACCGCAAACACATCGAGCGCGGCGCCTGCGACCTGACCGCTTTCGAGGCAGTCCTTCAGCGCCACCTCGTCAATCAGCCCGCCGCGCGCGCAATTGACGATGCGGATGCCGGGCTTGGCATTCTCCAGCCGCTCGCGGCTCAGGATGTTGCGCGTCTCATCGGTAAGCGGGGTGTGCAGCGAGACGAAATCGGCGCGGCTCAGCAGCGTATCAAGATCGACCTTCTCGATGCCGAGCTCAATCGCGCGGTCCTCGGTCAGGAACGGATCGTAGGCGATCACCTTCATCTTTAGGCCGAGCGCGCGGCTGGCGACGATTGAGCCGATATTGCCCGCGCCGATCAGGCCAAGCGTCTTGCCCGTGACCTCGATCCCCATGAACGCGCTCTTGGGCCATTCGCCCGCCTGCGTGCGCTGGTTAGCCTCGGGAATTTGCCGGGCGAGCGCCATGATCAGCGCAATCGCGTGTTCGGCGGTTGTGATCGAATTGCCGAACGGAGTGTTCATCACGACCACGCCCTTGCCCGATGCGTAGGGAATATCGACATTGTCGACGCCGATCCCGGCGCGGCCGATGACTTTCAGATTGGTCGCCGCATCCAGGATCGCCGGCGTCACCGTGGTCGACGACCGGATGGCAAGGCCGTGATAATCGCCGATGCGCGCGGCCAGTTCCTCAGGAGTTTCGCCGGTGATCACATCGACATCGCAGCCGCGTTCTTCGAAAATGCGCGCGGCGTTGGGGTCCATCTTGTCGGAAATGAGTACTTTGGGTCGGGTCATCATATGTTATCCTGTGCGCGTCCCCGCGAAGGCGAGGAGCTTGTCCAGCGAAGGTGCAGCAAAATTTAGGGAGGCCCCCGCCCGTAAAAATATGGGCGCGGGGACTCACACTTGGTCAGATCAGCCGTTCTTGACGGTTTCGTAAGCCCATTCGATCCACGGCAGCAGCCGTTCCAGATCTTCGGCCTCAACCGTCCCGCCGCACCAGATGCGCAAGGATGGCGGCGCGTCGCGATAGCCGTTGAAATCATATCCAACGTGGCGATCTTCGAGCAGCTTGACGATTTTCTTGGGCACCGCGGCCTGATCTTCAGCCGACTGGCTTTCATACCAGTCGCCCTGAAACATCATGCACACTCCGGTGTTAGTGCGCTGCGCCGGGTGGGGCACCATGTTGCGCAGCCACGGCTTCAATTCGATCCAGTCGCGCACAATTTTCGCGTTGGCATCGGCGCGTTCGAACAGCGCCTTGCGCCCGCCGATCGACTTGCCCCATTCCAGCGCGGCGATGTAATCTTCCGTCGCGAGCATGGAGGGGGTGTTGATCGTTTCACCGACGAAAATGCCGGGGTTGATCTTGTCACCCTTCTTCATGCGGAACAGCTTGGGCATGGGCCAAGGCGGATCGTAGCTTTCGATGCGCTCCACCGCCTTGGGACTGAGGATCAGCATTCCGTGCTGCGCTTCGGATCCCATGACTTTTTGCCAGCTATAGGTCGTGGCATCAAGCTTGGCCCAGTCCATCTCCTGCGCGAAAACGGCGCTGGTGGCATCGTTGATCGTGATACCTTCGCGGCCCGGCTCCAGCCAGTCGGTGTCGGCGATCATCGCGCCCGACGTGGTGCCGTTCCAGGTGAAGACGACATCGTTGCTCTGCGGGATGGTGGAAAGGTCGGGGATTTCGCCATAATCGGCGGTGAGAACCTGCAGGTTGGGCAGCTTGAGCTGCTTCACCGCGTCCTGAATCCAGATATTGCCGAAGCTTTCCCACGCCGCGACCGTCACCGGGCGCGCAGGATCGAGCATGGCCCACATCGCCGCCTCAAGCGCGCCGGTATCCGACGCTGGCATGATGCCGACGAGGTAGTCATCAGGCACGCCCAACAATTCCTTCGACAGATCAATCGCGTATTTGAGGCGCGACTTGCCCAGCGCGGACCGGTGCGAGCGGCCCAGCGATGCGGTTTTCAACTTGTCGAGTGACCAGCCGGGGAACTTTGCCGTCGGACCGGAGGAAAAAAACGGGCGCTCAGGTTTGAGCGGCGGCTCATGCGAGAGCCCACGTGCGTAGTCAGTCATTGTATTCTCTCCTTGCAGAGAGCTCGCGCGGCGTTGGGACCGCGTGGCCCGCTCGCCGCAATAGTGAGCGCGCATGACAAGTCAATGAAGTTTAACCCAAGAACGTATTGTGCGGGTGGAGTGTGGAAACGTAGACATGTTTGCCCTAGATGAATGAACAATGGACATTTCGGACCTTCGCATCGCCCTGTTCAGCGGCAATTACAATTACACCCGTGACGGGGCCAATCAGGCATTGAACCGCCTGGTCGGCTCACTGCTTGGACTGGGCGCAAAGGTGCGCGTTTATTCGCCGACCGTGGCAGACCCTGCGTTTGCGCCAACCGGCGATCTGGTCGGCACGCCTTCGGTCGGGATGCCACTGGGGCGCGGAGAATACCGCCTCGCCACCGGGCTCGGGGGAAAGGTGCGGCGCGATCTGGAAAAGTTTGCGCCTAGTATCGTCCACCTCTCCTCCCCTGATCCATGCGGCCACGCCGCACTGCGCTGGGCGCAGGATCATGACGTGCCCGTGCTGGCTTCGGTGCACACGCGGTTCGAAACTTACCCGCGTTATTACAACATGGCGTTTCTGGAACCGATCATCGTCACGCTGCTGCGGCGATTCTACAATCGCTGCGATGCGCTGGTTGCCCCTTCGCAAAGCATGATCGAGGAATTGCTGGATCAGGACATGCACGACGATATCAGCCTGTGGTCGCGCGGCGTGGATCGTACGATCTTCGCCAGTGAAAAGCGCGATCTGGACTGGCGGCGCGACCTTGGCCTTGCCGATGATGACGTAGCGATCGTGTTCCTCGGGCGGCTCGTCATGGAAAAGGGGCTGGACGTCTTTGCCGAAACCATCGTGCAACTGCGCAAGCGGCAGGTCCCGCATAAAGTGCTGGTGATCGGAGATGGGCCAGCGCGCGGGTGGTTCGAGGATGCGCTGCCCGGCGGCATCTTTGCCGGGTTCAAGACCGGAGCAGACCTTGGCTCTGCGCTCGCGAGCGGGGATATCTTCTTCAACCCTTCCATCACCGAGACGTTCGGCAATGTCACGCTGGAGGCGATGGCCTGCGCCTTGCCCGTGGTCGCCGCCGGGGCCACCGGCGCGGCCAGCCTGGTGTTGGACGGCGCGACCGGCCAGCTGGTCCCTCCGGGCAAGACAACGACCGAAACGGCGGAGCGATTTGCCGAGGCAATCGCGCCCTATTGCACCGACAGCGCCCTGCGCCGTGCCCACGGCGAAGCGGGCGAGGCGCGCAGCCTCGAATACAGCTGGGAGGCGATCAACCGGGTGGTCGCAGACACCTATGTCCGCCTGATCGAAGACCGCCGCGCGCTGCAGGAACGCGAACGGCAAGGCGGGGCAAACGAGGCAGCCTGATCCCTCCCGCTCATAAGGCACCTCTCGCAGCACCACGGCGGAGGACCGTTCGAACCCGGCCCGCCGATCAGGCTAGGAAAGCTCGCCCCAGCGGATCATCTGCCATGATTCGCGGATTGATGCGCAGGTGATGATCACGCTGACACACAGATACAAAAACCGCATGTCTTCGGCAAAGAACGCCAGATCATCACCGGCAACGCGCGGCATCGGCACGTAATACCAAAAATAGGTCATCACGATCAGGCCCAGCAGCGAGACGACGAATGCGGCCAGTGCATTCCGGCTGCCACATAGCAGCAGGATCGACGCAAACGCCGCACCCCACGTGCTCATCGCCCACGCTGTGTTCGTCCAGAGCGGCCACGCATCATAATAGCGGACCAGCTCCAATTCCGGGATGCGCAGTTGATTGGCGCGCAACGCCAGATAGGCCGGGATGCGCCACTGGATGAGCAGAAAATCAACCGCCCCGCCACAGCCGCTCCACAGCACCCCGGCCAGACCGAGGGATTGATCATAACGGAGCACAAGGGGCTGCTCGAAACGGAACATCGGATTTTCTCGCGAGGGTGCTTGATAGCGTTGTCACTGCACGCGATTTTATCGCGCGATCCTCGCCAGTTGGTTAACTTCCGTCTCGACAGCCATGACGAACCGCCGCATTTCCTGACAGCGGTTCGCCTGGTAATGTCATAGCCGCTCGATACGCTTTGCCACGTCGTCGATGATGTCGACGATATCGTCCATCGCCGCCTTGTCGAGCCCGCCCTTGCGTGCGCGGTTGCCGATCACCGTCGCGAGATTGCTCATCGCTCGAAACAGGTCGGGCGAGCGGGCATCTCGCGCATGTTTGCCGTGGATCGCCAGTCGGCCCATCAGGCGCTGCACCTCATCCTTGCGCTCCTCGAGTTCGGCAAGTCCCTCGTCGGTTGCCTTGAACGGTTTTTTCGCGCCTTCGGAACTGGCTTCCTCGATCTTGCCTTCATCAGCCAGCATTTGCAGCGTCGGATAGACCGCGCCGGGACTAGGCGAGTAATCGCCGGATGTTAGCTCCTCGATATCCTTGATCAGTTCATAGCCGTGGCGCGACTTGTCGGCGATCAAAAGCAAAAGGGCGAGGCGCAATTCGCCTTGGGCGAACATCCGTTTGCGCCCTGCGTTCCGTCTTGCGCCAGAGCGGACGCCACCGCCCGATGCAAACTTCCCTCCACCGCCGAAAAACCCGCCTCGACCAAATGGACCTTCCGGGCCGAACGGCCCTTCGTTTCCAAACGGTCCATCACTTCCAAATGGCCCGCTGCGACCGAATATGCCGCTGGCGCCAAAAATGTCGTTCCAGCCAGACTGGCGTTTCCCGCTTCGGCCGGTGTCGGTCTCTTCGTCCATTTCGATATCGATATCCACGTCGAAATCCTCGCCTTCGGGGCGATCGGGAATGTATCCTTCGATCGGCTCGATGTCGTCCGATTTCTGGTTCTTGTGCTTTTTGCTCATGATCAGCTCCTCGCGTTTTCGATATATCGAAGTTGTATCAAACAGTCAGGTGAGCAAGTGCCCGTTGGCATTTTTACGATGAGCGTCCTATCTCGAACGACCAATGGCTGACCTATTTGCAGATGAAACTCCGCCCCCGAGCGGGAAAGACGGACGGCGCGATGACGCGCCGCTTGCCGACCGCCCCCTGGCTGACCGTCTGCGCCCGCGCGATCTGGGCGAGGTAATCGGGCAGGAGCATCTGACCGGAGCACAAGGCGCAATCGGGCGCATGGTTGCGGCAGGCAGGCTTTCCAGCATGATCCTGTGGGGGCCGCCGGGCACCGGCAAGACCAGCATCGCGCGCCTGCTGGCGGATGCGGTGGGGATGCGGTTCGTTTCGATCAGCGCGGTGTTTTCCGGGGTCGCCGATCTAAAGAAAGCCTTTGCCGAGGCTGACAAGATGGCTGGCGCCGGGCAAAAGACGCTGTTGTTCGTGGATGAAATCCACCGTTTCAACCGCGCGCAACAGGACGGGTTTCTCCCCTTTGTGGAACGCGGCACGATCACGCTGGTAGGCGCAACCACCGAAAATCCCAGCTTTGCATTGAACGCGGCGCTGCTCAGCCGTGCGCAGGTGCTGATCCTTCAGCGCCTCGATCATTCTGCGCTGGAGGCGCTGCTGGCGCGCGCGGAGACGCTGGAAGGCCCCCTTCCCCTCACCGATGATGCCCGCGCCGCCCTGATGGCGAGCGCCGATGGCGATGGTCGGTTCCTGCTGGGACAAGCGGAAACGCTGTACAACGCAGCCTTGACCGAACCCCTCGATCCCGCAGCCTTGGGTGCATTCCTGCAACGCCGCGTGGCGGTGTACGACAAAGATCGCGATGGGCATTACAACCTCATCAGCGCGCTGCACAAATCCTTGCGCGGCAGCGATCCGCAGGCCTCGCTCTATTATCTGGCGCGGATGCTGACAGCGGGCGAGGAGCCGCTGTATGTGCTGCGGCGGCTGGTGCGGTTTGCGTCCGAGGATATCGGGCTTGCCGATCCGGCGGCGCTGACCCAGTGCCTCGCCGCGAAAGACGCCTACCAGTTCCTCGGCAGTCCCGAGGGCGAGCTCGCGATCGTGCAGGCGTGCCTGTATCTCGCGACCGCCCCCAAATCTAACGCCGCCTATGCCGCGCAGAAATCCGCGTTCAAGGCCGCGCGCGAAACCGGCAGCCTGATGCCCCCCGCCAACATCCTCAACGCGCCGACAAAGCTGATGAAGGACATCGGATACGGCGCGGGCTATGCCTATGATCACAACACCGACGAGGGCTTTTCAGGCGACAATTACTGGCCAGAAGAAATGCAGCCACAGAATTTTTACGAACCGGTCGAACGCGGGTTCGAGCGCAAGGTGCGCGAGCGGATGGATCACTGGCAGCGTTTGCGCCGCGAGCGTCAGGGCGAGCAATGACAGTGCCGCAGTTCGATCACTACCTCGCGCTCGACTGGTCGGGTGCGAAAGGCGAACGGCACAAGGGGATCGCGCTGGCCATTGCCGATGCGCGGGGCGGGCCGCCGGTGCTGGTCGATCCACCACGGGGCGGGTGGTCGCGCACCGAGGTGCTGGCGCTGCTGCGCGACGATCTTCCGTCGCGCACGCTGGTGGGCGCAGATCTCGGCATCAGCCTGCCCTTTCAGGATACGGGCGCGTTTTTTCCCGGCTGGGATCGCTCACCGCGCAGCGCGAAGAAACTGTGGGCGCTGATCGACGAAATCTGCGCAGACGATCCGCATCTGGGCGCACACAGCTTTGTCGATCACGCTGATGCTGCGCGTTATTTCCGCCGCGGAAAAGACCGAGAGGGCGACCGCTTCCTGCTGCCCGGAGCAGCCACGCGCGAGGGCCGCTTTCGCGTGGCCGAGGGTGCGCAGCGCGCGCAAAAATGCCGCCCGGTCAGCAATTTCAACCTGGTGGGTGCGGCGCAGGTGGGGAAAAGCTCACTCACGGGCATGCGGATGCTGCACCGGTTGCGCGGGTCATTGAATGTATGGCCAATGGACCCGCTGCCCGACGCATCCGGGCCTTTGGGCGGACCGGTGCTGGTCGAAATCTACACCGGCCTTGCCTCTCGCGAAAGCGCCGCACAGATGGGCGGTAGAGGGGGTGTGCGGACCAAATTTCTGACTTATGCCGATCTCAACGCGGCGCTGGGCGGACTGGGATCGCCGCCGGTTGATCGCTATGGCGAGGTCGATGAT
>JBBRVR010000073.1:0-15401 GCA_038246695.1 Sphingomonadales bacterium | reverse complement strand
GCGTAATTCGCCTCGCGCAGGGCATCAACCAGTCGCTCGACCTGCGCTGCGTCGCGCGCCTCGCATTCGATATCGGTGATCAGCCCCTTGGCAGGCAGGGTCGTGAAGATGCGCTGGTGATAGATTTCGATGATGTTGACATTGTGCGCGTCGAACAGGCGCATGACCTTGAACAGGGCGCCGGGGCGATCCTGCAGGGTCACGCGCAGCCGTGCCAGCCGCCCCTGCCGTGCCAGATCGCGCAGCAGCACATTGGCGAGCAGGCGCGTGTCGATATTGCCACCGCACAGCACCAGACCGATGGTCTTGCCTTTGAACCGCTCCTTGTTCGCCAGCACTGCAGCAAGGCCCGCCGCGCCTGCGCCCTCGACCACGGTTTTCTCGATCTGAAGCAACAGGGCGACCGCCTTTTCAAGTTCGGGCTCGTCGACCAGCAGGATATCGTCCACCCGCTCCTTTATAACCCGCGAGGTGAAGGCTCCGGGCCGTTTGACCGCGATCCCCTCGGCCAGCGTGTCGCCGCCGCAATCGAGGCTTTGCCCCTTGATCAGGGCAAACATGCTGGGGAACAGCGCCGCCTGCACGCCCACCACTTCGATGTCGGGATTGATCGATTTGGCAACCGTCGCCATGCCGGAAATCAGCCCGCCGCCGCCGATCGGCGTCACCAGGCAATCGAGATCGGGCTTCACCTCCAGCATTTCGAGCGCAACCGTGCCTTGCCCCGCCGCGATCAACGGATCGTCGAACGGGTGTACGAAGGTCAGCCCGCGCTCAATCTCGAGCACGCGCGCATGGGCGCTCGCATCGTCGAACGTCTCGCCGTGGAGCACCACATTGCCGCCCACGCTTTCGGTCTGCATCACCTTAACCGTGGGCGTCGTCTTTGGCATTACTATCGTGACAGGCACGCCCAACCGCGTGCCGTGATACGACAACCCCTGCGAATGATTGCCCGCCGATGCGGCGATGACGCCGCGCTCCTTCTGCTCCTGCGTCAGATGCAGCAGCGCGTTCAATGCGCCGCGCTCTTTATAAGCGGCGGTGAATTGCAGGTTTTCGAACTTGAGCCAGATTTCCGCGCCCGTAATCTCCGACAGGGTGATCGAGTGCATCATCGGCGTCTTGACCACGGCCCCTTCGATCCGGGCGGCGGCAGCGCGGACGTCTTCGATGGTGAGATCGGCCGGCGTGGCAGTGCTCTCCTTCGGAATGACTGAGGCTTCGGGCGTGATCGAGACTGGCGTATTCATGGTGCCCGGACCTAGGCGGTGGCTGCCGCAAGGGCAATCGCAATTGCGCTGTAAAAGGAGTGCAAGCACGATTGGCATTCGCGACATTAGCCACTAGGCCTGCTGGCCATGAGCACCCCTGAATCGATTGCCTTTATCGGCCTTGGCGTGATGGGCGGGCCGATGGCCGGGCATCTCGCGCGCGCGGGCCACCGCGTTATCGCCTACAACCGGTCGCCGCAGCGCGCGGCACAATGGCGCGAGGTCTGGACGGCGCAAGGGCTGGAAATCGCTTTTGCCGATACCCCCGCCGAGGCAGCGCAGGAAGCGGGCATCGTCTTTACCTGCGTGGGCAATGACGATGATCTGGAACAGGTCACGCTAGGCGATGCAGGTGTGGTCGCTGCGATGGCGCCCGGCAGCCTGCTGGTCGATCACACAACCGTTTCCGCCAATATGGCGCGGCGGCTGGCGGCAGAATGTGCAGAGCACTCCATCGCCTGTATCGATGCGCCGGTCAGCGGCGGTCAGGCAGGCGCAGAAAATGGCCAGCTGGCCATCATGTGCGGCGGCACCGCCAATGCGATGGCGCGCGCGCAGCCGGTGATGCAGGCCTATGCCAAGGCGATCGTGCATGTCGGAGATGCTGGCGCGGGACAGACCGCCAAGATGGCGAACCAGATGTGCATTGCGGGCATTCTGGGCGGCCTTTCTGAGGCAATCCGGCTGGCGCAGGGCGCGGGGCTCGACCTTGAAAAGACCTATGAGGCGATTTCGGGCGGCGCGGCGCAAAGCTGGCAGATGGACAATCGCTGGGCGACCATGACAGCCGATACGTTCGATTTCGGCTTTGCCATAGACTGGATGCGCAAGGATCTGGGCTATGCTCTGGATGAAGCGAAACGGCTGGGCCTGTCATCGCCCATCACCGCGCTGGTCGATCAATTCTATGCCGATGTTCAGGCGCGCGGGGGCGGCAGGCACGATACCAGTGCGCTGATCACCCGGCTCGCCAAATCCACTTCCTGACAGGGATTGTTTATGAAGACGCTTTTCTCCGCCGCCCTTCCCTCGCTTGGCGCAATCCTGCTCGCCAGCGCTGCATCCCCGGCGCTCGCAGATACGCTGGTCCACAATGTCGACGGGGTCACAATCGACGAAAAGGGCGAGGTAAAGCGCTTTACCGCGCTGGTCTTCGACGATGAAGGCCGGGTGACACAGGTGCTGGAGCGCGGGGACAAGCGCCCGCAGACCGATTACGGCGTCGATGGCGGGGGCCGCGTGATGCTGCCCGGCATGATCGATGCGCATGTCCATGTCATGGATATCGGATTTGCCGAGCTGACGCTGGACTTGTCGGACACCACCAATCTCGAAAACGCGCTGGCGAAGATCGCCAAATTTGCCGAGGACAATCCCGGCCGTCCGTGGATTTTGGGGCGCGGCTGGAATCAGGAGAAATGGGGCCTTGGTCGCTTCCCCACCGCCGCTGAACTGGACGCGGTGGTGCCCGATCGCCCGGTGTGGCTGGAGCGGGCGGACAACCACGCAAACTGGGCCAACTCTCTCACGATGGAGCGGGCCGGGATCAACTCGGCAACGAAAGACCCCGATGGCGGGCAGGTAATCCGCGACGCCAAGGGCGCGCCTTCGGGAGTGTTCGTGGACAACGCGGTCGGCCTCGTCGGCAAGGTCGTGCCTGCGCCGCGTGCCAAAGACCTCGACGCCGCTTTTGCCAAGGCGCAGGAACGCCTGATCGCCAATGGCATCACCGCGGTCGCCGACATGGGCACCACGATCGAGGAGTGGCAAACCTTTCGCCGCGCGGGCGACAGGGGCGCGTTGCAGGTGCGAATCATCGCTTATGCCGACAGTGTGGAAAGCATGGAGCTGATCGCCGGCCCCGCACCGACCCCGTGGCTATACGATGACAAGCTGCGGCTGGCTGGAGTGAAATTGTACCTGGATGGCGCACTGGGATCGCGCGGGGCGACCTTGATCGAACCCTATGCCGATATGCCGAACACACGCGGCCTGCCGCTGCTGACCCCTGCGCAACTGCGCAATTTGATGAGCCGCGCCGCGCTGGATGATTTCCAGACCGCCGTTCACGCCATTGGCGATGCCGCAAATCAGGACGCGCTGCTGGCAATCGAGGAATTGTCCGAAAGCTATACGGGTGATCGCCGGTGGCGAATCGAACATGCGCAGATTGTCGATCCCTCAGACCTGCCTCGATTCGGCGCGCATGGCGTGATCGCCTCGATGCAGCCGCTGCACCAGACCAGCGATCGGACCATGGCCGAAGCCCGTCTGGGCGACGGGCGGCTGGGCGGTGCCTATGCGTGGCGCAGCGTGCTGCAGGCGGGCGGAAAGCTGGCGTTTGGCTCCGACGCGCCGGTGGAACCTGCCGACGCCTTTGCCGGGATCGCAGTCGCGATAAGCCGGACCGACAGCAACGGCGAGCCGTTTGGCGGCTGGCGTGCGCAGGAAACGGTGAGCCGAGAAGCCGCGCTAAAAGCCTACACCTCCGATGCGGCATACGCCGGGTTTGCCGATGGACGGTTCGGGCGCCTCATCCCAGGTGAACGCGCCGATTTCCTGCTGGTCGACCGCGATCCGCTGCTCGCCTCTCCGGCAGAGATTCGCGCAACGCAGGTTCTTCAGGTGTGGATCGGCGGAACAAGGGTGCTTGATCGGAACTGAGGGCGCAAACCGTGCGTTCATCTACGCAGTCACCCATACTAGCCTGGTTTCACTGCATCGTTCACGAATAAGTCACATCATTTATGCAATGCGAGAGTGCTGCAATGTTACAACTCGTTGTGATGAGTGGAGATTGCGGGTTGAGTGTATTGGTGGGTAAACGCGATACCTGTTGCATCGTTAATTTGGCAGCAATGTAATTGACCAGATGGTAGGCGGTGCAATTTTGTCACATCAGGTTTAATAACTGAATACAAACCGTTCTTTTGGCTGCCCGGGCATCGGTTTGTTGCATGTAATGGGTTGCCATCAAGGTTCGGTAATCCTATTACCGATCCGCAATCGAATGAAATAAGAATACCCAGAGGAGGTTACTAATGAAGTTTCGTAATATCGCACTGGCAACGGCTGCTCTGTCGCTCGCGACCGCACCTGCCATCGCACAAGCCAATTTCGACCGTGCCAGCGCGCCGATCGAAGGCGAAAGCGAATTTGAAGGCAATGGCATCATTCTTGGTGTGCTCGCCGCCGCAGCGATCATCGCCGGTATCGTGATCATCGCCGACGACGGTAACGATGATTCGGTCAGCGGCTAATCGCCTGACCAACACAAATTAGAAAAGGGCCTCCTCGCGAGGCCCTTTTTTTTGCCTGCTTTATTCAGCGTTCGGGCCAACTGGTTCCGATCCGCCTGTAGTGCCGCAGAATAGCGCCTGTTCGACAATCTTCCAGATCCTCGCAGTTGCGTTTGCTGCAGTCACCCCGCTTTCAGAGATGGAAGCGGCCACGCCTGTATCCGCGCCTCTTTTGAACGCGGTCGACCTGTTGGCAAAATATTCGTTGCAACAATCCGGATCGCATTACAGCGAAGCAGGATCATAGCTTGCCGGCATCGAAATCCAGTTTCGCATCGGAGGGTTGGCTGGCCAAAGCCTCGTCGCTCCCAGCCACCGTATCGTTTTCATCCGTGTCTGAGCCGGGCGGCAAGTTGCGTTCCTGGAAACGCATCAACAGCAGCGAACCTTCAAACAGCAACAAGAGTGGGATCGCCAGGATGATCTGGCTACCGGGATCAGGTGGAGTAACGACCGCGGCCAATACAAACACCGCGACGATTACATAGCGCCGGGCGCCAGCAAGCTGGGCACGGGTCACAATCCCTGCGCGATGCAGCAACATCAGCAACACCGGCAACAGGAACGTGAGACCAAACGCCAGAATGAACTGCATCACCAGATTGAGATAATCGCCAGCCGATGGCATCGCCTTGATATTGAGCCCGCCCGTCTGCCCGCCAAAGCCGAGAAACCATGTGAATGCGGTCGGCATCACGACGTAATACGCCAGCGCCGCCCCGGCGATAAACAACACCGGTGTGGCGAGCAGGAATGGCAGAAACGCCTTCTTCTCATTGGCATAAAGCCCAGGCGCGACGAACGCCCAAAGCTGGTTGGCGATAATCGGAAAGCTGATCATGAAGCCCGCAAACAGCGCGACCTTCAGCTCTACAAAAAATACCTCTGGCAGCTTGGTGAAGATCAGCTGCCCCTCACCATCGGGAAAGGCATCGCGCAGCGGCTGCACCAGAAAACCGAGGATCGGATCGGCAAAATACAAGCACACCCCAAAGGCGACGACCAGCGCCATGATTGCCCGCACCAGCCGGGTGCGCAGTTCAATCAGGTGATCGAGCAGCGGGGCGCGCGTCTCGTCGAGATCCTTGATCTGGAATGCCATCGCCAGCGCCTCAGGGTTTGTCGTCGAAACCGGGCGCTGAGGCAGCGGCAGGTGGTGATGTCTGTTCGGATGCTGCTTGCGCGGTCGGGCTTTGCACCTTGGCAGGCTCTATCTTCGCAGGAGTCGGCCCAGCCGGGGATTCGGAGTTCGTGGGCGTCGTTTCAACCGGAGGTGGTCCAGTCATGGCTGGTCCTGTCATGGTTGTCGCCTTCATGTCAGCCACACTGTCAGCATCGGAAGAAGAAGGTGCGCTCTTGCGCATGATCTCTTCATTGCGCGCCTTCCACTCTTTTTCCATGTCCTCCAGCTCGGCCTCGCGCACCATCGCATCAACACCGGTGCGGAAATGCGCAGAGACACGGCGCACTTTGCCAATCCAGCGACCAGCCGTGCGCATGGCGAGCGGCATGTCCTTGGGGCCGATCACAACCACCGCGACGATCACGATGACGAACAGTTCAAGGGCGCCGATATCGAACATGGCCAGAGCGCCTCAGCGCATCTCCTGAAGTGTGAGACCCATCGCTTCGGATGAGGTCATGAACAGGCCTCAGGAACCAGCGGTGTCGCTGTGTTCCGTGGCCTTTGGTTCGGCTGCGGTCGCATCTGTGGTCGGCGCCTCAATCCGGGCCTTGGAGGCGGGCGTGTCGTTCGCCTCCTCGCTCATGCCCTTCTTGAAGCTGGAGATGCCTTTTCCAAAGTCGCCCATCATTTCCGAAATGCGGCCGCGACCAAACAAAACGAGGATCACAATTGCAATGAGAAGTAGCTGAGGCCAACCGATACCCATGGGAACATTCTTTCCTTGGTCTGCCCGCGCACGATGCGGGCTCTACCTCTTATAGGGATCGAAGCCGTGCTGCGCCAGTGCGCTTACGCAGGATCATCATCCGGCTCGCGACCACCCGTCTCGTGCTGCTCACCACTCGATGCAGCTCCACGGCCCTCCTCCTCCACTTCTTCCATCGCCTCGTCGAACGCCTCGTCAACGGATTCAAGCAGGCCCGCAGCGCGCAGTTCGTCGATGCCGGGCAGATCACGGCGCGAACCAAGGCCGAAATGGTCGAGGAAATCGGGCGTCGTTGCATAGATCACCGGCCGCCCCGGCACTTCGCGTCGCCCGGCCAGTCTGATCCAGCCCGCCTCCATCAACACATCGAGCGTGCCCGCGCTGGTCTGCACCCCGCGAATCGATTCGATCTCGGCGCGGCTGACCGGTTCGTGATAGGCAACGATCGCCAGTACCTCTGTCGCAGCTCGGCTAAGACGGCGCACCTGTTCGCGCTCGCGCCGCAACAGATGCGCCAGATCGGGTGCGGTCTCAAAATGCCAGCGCTTGCCGCGCTCCACCAGCCGCACACCGCGAACAGCGTAATGATCGCAAAGCGCCCGAAGCCCCTCGCGCACGGCGGCGGCTTCAAGGCCGCCCAAATGCGTCGCCAGTGCCTCCACGCTCATCGGTTCCTCGGCTGCGAACAATGTAGCCTCGACCGCGCGCGCCACCTCATCTGGCGCAAGATCGGGCATCACGTCGCCGCTGGGAACCGGCTCATCCGTCACGACGGCGCACCCACTTTCAGCCGACGAATGCGCAGCGGAGCAAAGGGATCGTCTTGCGCCAGTTCGGCCCGGCCCAGCCGCGCCAGCTCCAGCGCCGCGACAAAGCTGGAAGCGAGTGCAGACCGGCGCAATTCGGGGCTGGCGTGCGCGGGCAGGAAATCGCGGATTTCCATCCACTCCAGCGTCACGCCCAGCATCGCCGACACCCGGTCGAGCGCGCTGTCGAGCGTCATCACCGGGCGATTGGCGACGTGATAAATGCGCGGAGCGGTGCGCGCCTTCACCTGGCCATAGGCCTGGATCAGCGAGTAGGCGTCGCATTTCCACAAGGTCTTGCGGTCGATTCGCAGCCCTTCCGGCGCGCCGCGTTCAAAAACGTCGCGCCCGATCCGGTCACGCGCCATCAGCCGGGCGGCAGCCTCGCGCATCGCGCCGAGCCGCGCCAGCCGCAATTGCAGGCGCAGCGCCATTTCTTCGGGGCCAGGGTCTTCCTGCTCTTCCTTGGGCAGCAGCATCGCGGATTTGAGGTAGGCGAGCCACGCCGCCATCACGAGATAATCCGCCGCCAGTTCAAGCCGCAAATCACCAGCGCGCTCGATATAGTTCAGATACTGGTCGACCAGTGCGAGGATGGAAATCTGGCGCAGGTCGACCTTTTGCCGCCGTGCCAGATCGAGCAGCAGGTCGAGCGGCCCTTCCCAGCCATCCAGTTCGAGATAGAGTTTGTCATCATCGGTCGACTTGCCCTGCGATCGCGCATTGTCCTGCCAGCCATCGGGGATGAGGACACCCGGTTCTGCCTTACTCGCCGCATCGCCGGTCAACATGAAGCCGGGATCGCTGGGTGCTGTCACGCTGGTTCCCCGGTGAGCGCCAGCAGCGCGTCGCGCTTTGCCAGCAATTCGGCCTGCCGGGCGGGAATCGCATCGGCGATCCGCGTGTTTTCCAGCGCCCGCTCCAGCCGCACCGCGCTGGTATCGGATATCGCGGGCAGCGCCTCGCAAATGCCCACCATGTCGCCCATCTTTGCCCAGCAATTCAGGATGATGTCGCACCCTGCATCGTGCGCGCGGGCGGCGCGCCGCGGGATCGTGTCAGCCAGCGCCTCCATGTCGATATCGTCGGTCAGCAGCAGCCCGTCAAAACCGATCTCGCCACGAATGATGTCATGGATGATCGTGGGCGAGAGCGTCGCTGGGTTTTCGGCATCCCACACCGGGAAAATCAGGTGCCCGGTCATGCCGATCAGCGCGGTATTGAGCGTGCGAAACGGGGCGATGTCCTGCTCCAGCTCCCTGGCGCTTTCGTGCACGGTGGGCACTTCCTTGTGGCTGTCCACCATGCTGCGCCCATGGCCAGGCATGTGCTTGATGCAACCGGTTACCCCGCCGCTCGCCAAACCGTTTAGCTGCGCGCGGCCAATCGCTGCGACCTGCATCGGGTCCGATCCCAGCGCGCGGTCGCCGATCACATCGTGCGCGCCGGGCTGGCGCAGGTCGAGCGGGGGATGAAAGGTGACAGTGATGCCCATTGCCGACAGTTCCAGCGCCATCGCCTGCGCATTCGCACGCGCCGCCTCGATCGCGCTTGCAGGGGCAAGGGCGTAAAGCCGGTCGAATGACTCGCCCGGCGGATAGGGCGACCAGTGCGGTGGGCGCAGACGAGCGACGCGGCCCCCTTCCTGATCGATCGAGACCAGCAGGTGCGCTCGCCCGTGGAGCGCGCGCAATTCATCGGTCAGAGCGCGCAATTGGTCCGGGGTTTCGCAATTGCGACCGAACAGGATGTAGCCCGCCGGGTCCGTATCGCGAAAGAAAGCGCGTTCGTCAGCAGTCAGGCGCGGCCCGCTGCAGCCAAAGATTGCTGGTGTCATGGCGCAAGCGTTGCAGCAGCGGCGCTTTCAGGCAAGCGCGGTAACCATTCAGCGTGGGGAAAATGCGCGGCTATCCCCAATCAAACTGGCCCCAATCAAACTGGCCCCAATCAAACTGGTCCCGGTCAAACTGGCCCCGGCAAGCAGGCCTTAGCGTTTAACCTGACAGTCCAAGCCTTCGGCCTTGAGTGCGCGGCACAATTGGTCCGCCGCCGCGCGGTTGCCCATCACGGCTTGCAGGCGATAGACAGTGCCCATCGCAATCTTGCCCTCGACGACGCGGTGGCTGATGCCTGAGAGCGACTGTGATCGGCGCTGAAGTTCCGTCCAACCCTGCTCGGCGCGCGCTTCTGATGTATACGCGGCAAGCTGCACGCCTACGCCGCCGGCCGTGGCGCCGGTGCTTGCGGTCGTAGCCGCATCCGACGCGGACGTAGCCTTGGTGCTCGTAGTCTCGGTTTTGCTCGGTTTGGTGCCCGCCTTGGTGCCCGCAGGCGCGCTGCCACCTGCAATCGGCGGCATGGCGACGCCCATATCCTGATCGCCCGATCCCGCGCCGGAACCTGGACCGGTCGAATTGGCAAGCTGGCCCTCGGGCGCAACACCTTCGCCCACACCGGGCGCAACATCGCCGGTTCCGGGAAATTCCGTGCCCCCGGCATCGTCCGGGCGTTCCTTGTAGGGGCCTTCGGGCGCTTCGATCGTGCTGCCATCGGCAACCATTTCAGATCCATTGTCGCGATTGGAGACGAACCAGAACAGGCCCGCCACCACCAGCAGCACCGCCACCAGCAGCGCCAGAAACCCGATCAGTTGCGCAGTATCGACGCTGCTGCCGCGATCATCCGTCTCGTCAGCCTCCAGCCAGGGCAGACTGTCCTCTTCGCCAAGGTTCAGCTCGCCCCTGGCGGCCTGATCGCCGCCCTCGTTAGCTCCGGCGTTACCGCCGTCAACTTCCTCGAATTCCGCCTCGATGATCACGGGCTTAGTCCCTTCGTTTCACCCCCCGTCGAACGGTCGCTCGTCTAATAATCTCGCCGAGCAGGGCGTTTACATGGATTCCACAGCTTCAACGCCAAGCACGCGAAGCCCATTGCGGATGACCTGCCCGATTGCGTCGGCAAGGAAAAGCCTTGCCCCGGACAAACCCTTATCGTGTTCCACGATGAAGCGCTTTTGTATGTCTTTGTTGCCTGCCGTATACAACGCATGGAGATCGGATGCGAGATCATACAGATAGAACGCAATCCGGTGCGGTTCACGCGCCTTTGCCGCCGCTTCGATTTCGCGCGGAAGCTGCGCGACGCGCTGAATGAGCGCAATCTCATCCGCCCCCAGCCTCTCGATCTCGGCTGGATCGGGGCTAATGCCATACTCATCGGCGGCCTTGCGCAGCGTGCGGCAGATCCGCGCATGGGCGTATTGCACGTAATAGACGGGGTTATCCTTCGACGCCTCCACCACCTTGGCGAAATCGAATTCCATCTGCGCCTCGGGCTTGCGGGTCAGCATGGTGAAGCGCACCACGTCCTTGCCCACTTCCTCGACCATGTCGGCGATGGTGATGAAATTGCCGGAGCGTTTGGACATCTTCACCGGTTCGCCAGCGCGCATCAGCTGCACCATCTGCACCAGTTTGACATTGAACGGGATCGGCTTTCCCTGCCCTTCGGAAAGCGCGGCGACGGCGGCCTTGATCCGTTTGACCGTGCCCGCATGGTCTGCGCCCCAGATGTCGATCAGCGCATCGGCCTGCGCGGCTTTCTGCATGTGATAAGCCAGATCCGCGCCGAAATAGGTCCACGCGCCGTTCGACTTCTTGATCGGGCGATCCTGATCGTCGCCATATTTCGTCGATCGGAACAGCGGCAATTCCACCGGCTCCCAATCCTCTGGCGGGGCCTTGCCTTTGGGCGCTTCGAGCACACCGTCATAGACCAGATCGTGCGCGCGCAGCCACGCCTCGGCCTCGTCCGGCTTTCCGACGGCATGCAGCGCGGCTTCTGACGAAAATACATCGTGATGGATGCCAAGCTGCGCAAGATCGGCCTTGATAAGGTCCATCATCCGCGTAACCGCTTCGGCGCGGAACACGGCAAGCCATTCTTGCTCAGGCGCGGCGGCGTACCTGTCGCCGAACTCATCCACCAGCGCCTTGCCCACGGGGATAAGATAGTCGCCGGGATAAAGACCTTCGGGAATGTCCCCGATGTCCTCGCCGAGAGCCTCGCGATACCGCAGATGCGCCGACCGGGCGAGCGTATCGACCTGCCCGCCTGCATCGTTGATGTAATATTCACGGGTCACGTCATGGCCCGCGAATTCAAGCAGGCTCGCCAGCGCATCGCCCACCACCGCGCCCCGGCAATGGCCCATATGCATCGGGCCGGTGGGATTGGCGGAGACATATTCGACATTGACGCGCACGCCCTCGCCCGCGGTCGACCGCCCGTAATCATCGCCCTGTGCGGTGATCGCCCGAAGTTCCGCCAGCCATGCCGCCGGATCGAGACGCAGGTTAATGAATCCCGGACCGGCGATCTCGGCGCTGGTGATGGCGGGGTGCTGCGTCAGCTTGGCAATGATCAGTTCGGCCAGCGCCCTTGGATTGGTCTTTGCAGGCTTTGCCAGCACCATGGCGGCATTGGTCGCCAGATCGCCGTGCGAGGGATCGCGCGGCGGCTCCAGCGTGACATTGGCAAAGCTGGCGCCCGCAGGCAGCGCACCTTCGGCGACAAGCTGTGACAGCGCCGCTTCGACGGTCTCGGAATAGGCGGTGTAAAGGGTTTGGTGATTGGACATATTTTTTACACACGCCCATCCGGGCGCGCGATCTCCTCGCTCATGCGACCCGAAGGTCGCGTCGCTGCGTGCGCCCGGTCTTGCTTACGGCTGGGTCGCAGCCGATCAGCGCATCGGTGCGCCAGCAAATTTATCTGGTAGCGTTATAAGCTAATTGCTGTTCGGTCAGTTGGAAACCGATCAGCATTTCGAACCGCGAACGCGCAATCGCCGCTTTCACTTCGGCATCGGCCAGCGGATCGAGCGCAGCGTCGACATCGCCCGCTCGTCGCTTGCGCGTGATCTGTTCGCGAATATCGTCGGGCAAACTTGCCGCCGCGCGGTCGATAAAGCTGCCGGCCTTGCCCTTGGCGGTGGCGCGGCTGGCTCCATCGGCGAAATTGAGCGTCACTTCGCCCACCCGCTTTGTCACGACCGCATTGCCGCCGCGCAGGACGGTTACGAAATAGGGCAGCGTGACGGCGCGTGCCCCGCGCGGATCCGCGCGAAGTGCGACGATATCGAAGGTCGCCTCGGAATAGACCTTTTCGCCGGTTTCATCGCAGGTGGCACGCAGATTGGTCATCGCCGCCGACACATCCAGATTGCCCGCGGTGGTGGCTCCGTCCGGACCGAATGTCGTCACATCGCCGGTGTAGTCGGGAATGCCGACCGCCGGGCAGGTGGAAAGGACCGCCGTCACCCCTACGCCCTGATCGACAACGAGGTCTCCTTCGCGGGCGCAACCGGCCAGTGCGATGGCAACAGCGACAAAAGGCAGCACACGGGTGCGAAACATCATGCGAAAAACCGTTCCTGAAAATTCTGGCTCAAAATTCTTGATTCTGCCGATCACGGCTGTTGCTTGCCCTAGCGGGGGCGCGGCGAAAGCGCTAGAGGGGGAAGCATGAACGCGCCCTTTCCAGACTCCACCGGCCTCGCGGCGGACCCGACCGACCTTGGCCTGCCCGCATCCTCACTGGGTCAAAAGCCTCCGCTAAAGCTGCTGATCGCCGCGCCGCGCGGCTTTTGCGCTGGCGTCGACCGCGCGATCGACATCGTTGAAATCGCGCTCCAACGCTATGGCGCGCCAGTCTATGTGCGGCACGAGATCGTCCACAACAAGTACGTGGTCGAGGAATTAAAGGCCAAAGGCGCGATCTTCGTCAAGGAACTGGACGAGGTGCCCGATGATGCGCCGGTCGTCTTCAGCGCCCACGGCGTGCCCAAATCGGTCCCCGCAGAAGCGCAGCGGCGCAAGCTGCTGTATGTCGATGCGACCTGTCCGCTGGTATCAAAGGTGCACCGTCAGGCCGAACGTCTGCTCGAAAAGGACATGCACATTATCTTTATCGGCCACGAAGGCCACCCCGAAGTGATCGGCACGATGGGCCAGGTGAGCCCCGGCCAGATGACTTTGGTGGAGAACATTGAGGATGTGGACAAGCTGCCTTTCGACAGCGACGTGCCGCTGGCTTATCTCACTCAGACAACGCTGAGCGTCGATGACACGCGCGAAGTGATCGAGGCGCTGGAATGGCGTTACCCCAATATCCACGGCCCGAAGGCAGAGGACATCTGCTATGCCACGTCCAACCGGCAGGCTGCGGTCAAGCAATTGGCGCAGGACTGCGATCTGGTGCTGGTGGTGGGCGCGCCCAATTCGTCCAATTCTCTGCGGCTGGTCGAGGTGGCCGAACGATTGGGCACGCCGGGCAAGCTGATCCAGCGCGCCTCTGAAATCGACCCGGCCTGGCTTGACGGGGTGAGCACAGTGGGATTGACCGCAGGTGCCTCCGCGCCCGAGGTGCTGGTGCGCGAAGTGGTGGACGCGCTGGCGGCGATGCGTCCGGTAACCGAAGAAACGATCATGCATACCGAAGAGACGATGACCTTTAAATTGCCCCGCCAGCTTACCGAATAGGCGCGGGCGCGCGGACGAATGGCGGTCTACACCCATCTCGGGGCAGAAGAACTTGCGCGACTGATCGCCCATTATGATGTGGGCGAACTGGTCTCTGCCAAGGGGATTGCCGAAGGCGTGTCCAATTCCAACTGGATGATCGACACCACCGTCGCGCGCTATATCCTGACGATGTACGAGCGCCGGATCGAGCTTTCCGACCTGCCCTATTTCCTCGGCCTGCTCAATCATCTCTCGGCGCAAGGGTGCCCGGTGCCGCGCACCATCCACGACACGTCCGGCGCGGCGTATCGGATGGAGCAGGGCAAGGCGGTGGCTCTCATCGAATTTCTGCCCGGCGTATCCCCCACCCGTCCCACGCCCGCGCAGGCTCGCAACGTCGGCACCGTGCTGGCGCACATGCATTTGGCCAGCGCGGATTTTGCGCTGCACCGCGCGAACACCATGGGCTTTGCCGACAATTGCTCAGTGCTGGAGCGATGCGGTGCGGCAGGCCTTGCCTCGATCGATGAACGCCTGCCCGCCATCCTTGAACCCGCGCGCGCCGCCGCTGCGCTGGACCTTTCGCGCTTGCCAACCGCGCAAATCCACGCCGATCTGTTTCCAGACAATGTGCTGATGCTGGGAGGCGAGGTGACTGGGCTGATCGACTTCTATTTCGCCTGCACCGGGCCGATGGCGCTCGATCTGGCGGTGACGCACGCGGCGTGGTGCTTTGACAGCGCGAACCGGTATCTGCCCGATCTGGGCGCGGCGCTGGTCGCGGGTTACGAGGCGGTCCGCCCGCTTGAAGCTGCCGAACGCGCGCTACTGCCCGATATTGCCAAGGGAGCCGCGCTGCGATTCGTCGCCAGCCGCGCTGAAGACTGGCTCGATACGCCCGATGACGCGCTGGTGATGCGCAAGGATCCGATGCAATTCGTCTCACGCTGGCACTTCTATGACGAATATGGCGCTTCGGTATTTGCCTGAGCCGCGCTTCGAGGCAAGAGGGGGAGGTGAATAGCAAACCGATGAAACAGATCTCCATTTTTACCGATGGCGCGTGCAAGGGAAATCCCGGCCCCGGCGGCTGGGGCGTGCTGCTGCGCATGGGTGCCCACGAAAAGGAACTGTCTGGCGCAGAGGCCGATACAACCAACAATCGGATGGAGATGACCGCAGTCATCCGCGGCCTTTCTGCACTGATAGAACCGTGCAAGGTCGAATTGTATTCAGACAGCAAGTACGTGCTCGACGGGATTACCAAGTGGGTCGAGGGATGGAAGCGCAATGGTTGGGTGACGGCAAGCAAGAAGCCGGTACGCAATTCCGATCTTTGGCATGACCTGATCGAGGTCTCCTCACGGCACGACATCGAATGGCACTGGGTCAAGGGGCATTCGGGCCACCCGGAAAACGACCGCGTCGATGAACTCGCCAGCGCGGAGGCTGAACGGATCGCGGCAGGGGGCTGATCCCTCACGCAGAGGCGGCCAGAGTGGAGAGAGGGCAGGCCCCTGCGAAAGGCCCACCTGATTCTTCAAGTCAGCGAAAGGCCCGCTTAGCTGTTGTCTTCGATGTCGGCTCCGGGGCCGTTTTCTGGATC
>JBBRVR010000072.1:0-16133 GCA_038246695.1 Sphingomonadales bacterium | reverse complement strand
GATCCTCGATTACGAATATGACCCCGCGACGGCGCGTCTCAAAGCGTTCTCCAAGTAACGCCTCGGCGCCTTCTGGGGCGCCAAGGCAGCGCTCAATAGCCGTCAAACCAGAAGTGCAACCTATGTGCTTCCTTTTTCGGAACAGAAGGAGAAAATGGCCTGATCAGCTGGCATCTGCCCCAGTCCGCAATAACAGTGCGCTTCGCGCCACCCTCTTGAAAGCAGTCCCGTTTTCGGGCAAGTAACCCGAGGCAAACGAGCGCTGGAAACCGACCAATTCCCGGTCACACCTTAAGCACTCATGGAGCCGTAAACGGCCAAATTCACTGGCCATTAGATATGTTCATTTTACCAAATATAGCGCTCGGTGCCGCCGTGAATAATCCCAAGTCTATGATATATTTAACATAAGAAGTATTATCGGACCCGTGTGACAAAAGCCGGCCAACGGTTTTTTTAGACTGGTCGGCCTTGCATTTGCAGGTCGAGGTGCGACTGTTCCTTTGTCACCGGATGCCTAAACAGCCTTCGGGTAATGAAATGAATTACCACGCTGCGTTCGCTCGGGCCATCCCTGGCTGGGATGGGCATGCGGGTAAGCCCGGCCAATGGGGCACATGGGTTTTGCACAACCAACAAAACCTCGGCGCGCAACGTGTTGAACACTGTGCAAAAACGGGGATTAAGGGTGGCGCGGACGGTCGAAGCTTCGCCGCGACGCCGATTGTAAATTAAATTTATCACATATTCACCGTTAGTTAAAGCGGTGAGCTGTGCGCCTGATACGACCGGTCTGGAGGCATACCCGCTTCACCCCGTGAAACAGGGGCTTTGCCGAAACGGGTTGGACAGAAAAGTCTGCAACCGCCAATTCCCCGAGCGATGGCGGTTATTTACGACAAAGCCGGGTTGGCCGATATCGGTGAGCTTGAGCAAAACTTCACTGCGGCATCGACGCTGGACCAGCTCTCATCGATGATCAATTTGGGTTCTGAGCAATTCGGATTTGGATGGTTTGCTCTGGTGCATAACGTGGATCTGGCAAGGCGCAGCAAGGGGGCACTCCTCCTTACAAATTACCCGGCGATTTGGGTCAAGGAGATCATCGACGAACGGCTTTACCTCGATGGTCCGGTGCATGCGGCATGTTCAAAATCGACCACGGGCTTAACATGGGACCGGATCGATGAATTCATCGTCCCGAGTCCGCGGCAACTTTCAACCCTTGATCGCGCGCGTGATCATGGCCTGAGGTCGGGGTTTACGATGCCGATCCGGATAGACGGCGAGCCCGATGCGATGTTTTCTTTAGCCAGGCGCTGCGACAACGAGTTTTCGCCCCAGGATATTATGACCGCCCGCCTGATTGGGACTGCAGCCTTTGATCGAGCGCGATCGATTCTCGGGGGTGACTGCATCGCATACAAGCCAATTGCGCTCAGCCCGCGCCAAATCGACTGCGTAGCGCTGGTCGCGCAGGGCAAAAGCGACTGGGAGATCGCTCAAATACTCGCGCTCGGCCAGAACACCGTTCATGAATATGTTGAAGCCGCAAGAAAGCGCTATGGTGTTCGCAGACGAACCCAGTTGGTGTTGCGGGCGGTTCGTGATGGGCATCTTAACATCGATGAGCTGATCTAGCCGCCCGACCTCTTGCTGACAAATTTGGTCGCTGAAGGCTGAACAGCCGCCGGTCGCTCTGCGCATGGCACCCTCCAGGTGCCGCTAAAACCCAATCATCTGCGGTCAACATCGACACCCGCGCGCGCTCGGATTTCCCTCGTCGACGACCGCCCCCCCCAACTGGGGGGATTGCCCGAACGGTGCTCAACCGGCTCAAAGGACGGGTAGTTCTGGAAGGTTTCGCGGCGCCGCTTTGCTCTCGGCCAAGCCGCATGAAGGATACAATAACATGCAACAATGGCGCTATCCCAAGCCCACGCCCCTGATGGCGATCTGCTTGCCCGCAATGCTGACGCACGCAGGCGACACCGGTTATCAGGCCCAGTTCCGTCGCTCAAATCCCAGTGGCATTACGCAGCGTGAAGCGGGTCCGCTGTCGATGTCCGAGCGGTGGCAGCGCTCAACGCCCAAGCGTCGGATCTCGGCGTAATGATCCTTGAGCTGGCAACGATAGTCGCGTTAGCACGCCAGTGCGCGCCGTCGGTCGCGGTGGAAACGTTGGTCTCGGTCGTTCACACCGAGAGCCGGTTCAACCCCTATGCGATCGGCGTCAACACCAAGGGCGTGGCGGCCCCTCACCCAACTGACGCAGCGTCAGCTGCCACTGCTGCACGGTCGTTGATAGCGCGCGGTTATAACATCGATCTGGGCCTCGGACAGATCAACAGCTCCAATCTGAAATGGCTTGACCTGTCGGTCGAGGACGCGTTCGACCCGTGTCGTAACCTCGCTGCGGCGGCTCGCGTCCTGTCCAGCAATTATCTGTCGGTTGCCCGATCAAGCCAGTCAACCGAGGCGGCGATCGCGGCCGCCATGTCGATGTATAACACTGGAAGCCGCTCGCGCGGTTTTGGCAACGGCTATGTCGGTCGCGTCTATGCTTCGGCAAGCATCGTTGTGCCGGCGATCAGAGCTGAGCCGACCCCGACCTTTGTAACACCTGTTTTTGCAAAGCAGCCCGGACGCGATTTGCGGGTCGACGCAGTAAAACCCGTGCCGAACGCTGACCGCAAATGGGACACGTCGGCGGGGACGCAGACAGCAGAATTGATGGTGTTTGGGGCCACATCCAGCAGCTTGAAAAAAGGAAAATTCGAATGATCAATTTAATCACAGCATCCATGTCGGGGGCGACCTTACGCAGACGCACATTCGCCCAATATCTGGCGCTTGCGCTTGCCGTGCTTGCGGTGTCCTTGCTGCTGAGCGACCCGGCCTATGCTCAGGCGACCGACGGCATCACGTCGATGGCCGAGAACATAAAAAACTGGTTGACCGGCGCGTTTGCCAGAACAATTGCGGTGATTGCAGTCGTCATCGTCGGATTCATGTTCTTCACAGGACGGGCAAGCCTTGGCGTATTAGTCACAGTGATTGTCGGCATTTTCATCGTGTTCAGTGCGCAGTGGATCGTCGATACAATTACCGGCGGCGCGTGAGTACGGCTGCGTGGATGACGAAAAGCTTACAGAAGAGCCACTCTTCCTCGCTGTGACGCGGCCGACGATGTGGCTCGGAGTGCCGATCGAGGCCTCGTTGCCGATCGCGCTTGCCGCCTGCCTGATCCTGATCATCACGGGCAATCCGCTTTATGCCTTGGCGTTGGCTTGTGCCTTCCTCGCAATCGCGCGGTTAATCACACGCCATGACGCAAATGCCTTCCGATTGTTGTGGCTATGGACGATGACAAAGGCTCGCTGCCGCAATCGGACCTGGTGGGGCGGCAGTTCCTATTCGCCGCTGCCGGTCGACGGCGCCAGGCGGCGAGGATTTGCCCGTGGCTAATCGCACCAGCGCGCTGGGCGGCGCGGCGGCCCGGACGCCGTGGCGGATCCTTAAGAACGAAGCCGATCCAGCGCGCTACCTGCCCTATGCGCGCCATATCGACGATCATGTCATCGCGCTCGATGGCCGCGATCTGATGATGATGTTCAAGCTCGATGGTCTTGCGTTTGAGACGGCAGATCCGATGCACCTCAACGACTGGCACGAAAAGCTTAACGGCACACTTCGCAATATTGCCGATGACCGGCTCGCGATCTGGACGCATATCGTCCGCCGCCCGGTCACCGACTACCCCCAAGGTGAGTTCCGGTCTGCCTTTGCAGCTGATCTGGACGCAAAATACCGCGCACGGGTCACCGCCAAGCGCTTGTTCGTCAATGAGCTGTACCTCACGCTGATCATGCGCCCCTGCGTCGGGTCGGCAGATCGCACTGGCGTTCTTCTGCGTCGCCTCTCCACTGCCCGAAAAGAGGACCAGGAAGTAGATCAGGATGAGCTTGCCCGCTTTGAGGAAAAGGCCCGCGACATCGAAAAGCTTCTGGCCCGGTGCCGACCTCAGCGCCTCAGCCTTTACCAGCATAATGGTCTGATGTTCTCGCAGCCGCTCGAGGTGCTCGAGCTGGTGATGATGGGTCGGCCGGCGCGGGTGCCGCTGGTTCGGGGTCACCTCGGCTCTGCCATTTACGGCGAGCGTATTATCTTCGGCCGCGAGACAGTCGAGGTCTGTGCCCATGATGAAAGCCGTTTTATAGGCATGTTCGGTATCCGGGAGTATCCGGCAATGACCCGCCCTGGCCAGATGAATGCGCTTCTCTCGCAGGACTTCGCATTCGTCGTCACGCAATCCTTTGCGTTTATGGGCAAGGCGCGCGCCTCGGAGCGGCTGCGGCGACGACAAAATCAGATGGCATCAACCGAGGACGCCGCTGCCAGTCAGGCGCTTGAATTGGCCGATGCGTCCGACGACCTACAGAGCAACCGCTTTGTGCTTGGCGAGCATCATTTCTCGCTCGCTGTGTTTGGCGACAACCACAAGCGCCTTGCCGACAATCTCTCAACGGCGCGTGCTGCACTGGCTGACGCTGGTCTGGTCTCGGCACGCGAGGGGCCAGCGCTTGAGGCAGCATTCTGGTCGCAGTTGCCCGGCAACTTTTCATGGCGCGCGCGGCCTGCAGCAATCACGTCTCGAAATTTTGCGGCTTTGTCCCCGTTCCACACTTTCCCGGCGGGCAGGCCAGACGGCAACCACTGGGGTGCGGCAATCGCGTTGATGAAAACGGCCGCCCAGTCTCCCTTCTATTTCAATTTCCATGTGAACGACCTGGGGCACACGCTGATTATCGGTCCCTCAGGCGGCGGCAAGACGGTCGTCCAGAACTTCCTGATGGCGCAGCTCGAGAAAACGGGCGCCCAGCAGATTTTCATCGACAAGGATCGGGGCGCAGAAATCTATGTGCGGTCCTCAGGCGGCACGTATCTCGCGTTGAGGAACGGCGTGCCAACCGGCTTTGCACCTCTGCGCGCGCTTGAGCAGACGCCCGGCAACGTTGTTTTCCTTGGGCGATTGATCCGGCATCTGGTGACGCCCGACGGCGCGCCCCTCGGCGTAACGCAGGAGCGGATGATCGATGAGGGTATCTTGTCGATCGGGCGACTGCCGCCGGAAGAACGATCGATCCTCGCGCTGCGCCAGCTGCTCGGGCAGCGTGACCCCGAAGGAATTGGCGCACGGTTGGAAAAATGGGCGCGGGGCGGCGCACTCGGCTGGGTGTTCGACAATGACCGGGACGAGTTGACGCTGGAGGCGAGGTTTATTGGCTTCGACATGACGGAATTCCTCGATAATCCGGAAATCCGCACACCGCTGATGATGTATATGTTCCACCGTATCGATGCACTCCTTGATGGCCGCCGACTGGTCATCGATATCGATGAATTCTGGAAGGCGCTGGGAGACGATGCCTTCCGTGCCTTTGCTCAAGATGGATTGAAAACATACCGGAAGCAGAACGCTTTCCTGGTTTTCGGCACGCAAAGCCCGGCCGATGCGCTGCGATCAGACATTTCGCATAGTATCATGGAGCAGGTCGCGACCAAGATCCTGCTGCCAAACCCCTACGGTCGGGAAGTCGACTATATCGACGGCCTCGGCCTCACCCGCGCCGAGTTCAAACTCATCAGGAACGACCTGATCCCGGAGAGCCGGCGGTTTCTGGTGAAGCAAGGTCACGACTCCATCGTTGTCGAGCTCGACCTGGGCGGTCTGTCGGATGAGTTGGCCGTGCTTTCGGGGACGACACAGACCGTGGGCATTCTCGATCAGGTCAGGCGCGAGTTTGGCGACGACCCCCAACGCTGGCTGCCCGTCTTTCACGAGCGCCGCCGAGCTACCACCCCAAGGAAAGGATAACGTCATGCGAGCTTTTCGAGCACGGGCAATTGTTGGCGGACTGGCGATTGTTGGCGGACTGGCAATTGTTGGCGGATTGGCGATGTCGGCGCCCGCCTATGCGCAAGGTATTCCAGTTCACGATACCGGCACATTCCTGCAGACGCTATCGACGGTGAAGAACACTTTGGCGATGATCGAGCAGGGCAAGCAGCAAATCTTGCAGGCCAGCGAACTTTACAACAGCGTGAATAAGCTGACCAACGTCAACCAGATCGCACCCTCGCTAAGCACCGACGCGGTTCGGCACCTGCTGCCCCGTGAAGCCAGAGACATCCAAAAACTCATGTCGTCCGACATAGCGGGGCTCGGCAACCTGGGCTCGGCCGCTGGCCGTATTCGCAGCAACAACCGTGTCGAGTTGCCTAATCTGCGGACGGGCGCGACCAATTTTGAGCGGTCAAACCGGGAATCGATCTCCCGTAATGGCGATTTGGCAGCCCGAGACGCCGCGATCGCCGAAGCCGCTTACGGTGTCACCACTCAGCGGACGGCAGGCCTTGAGGAGCTTCGCTCGTCGCTCGATAGCGCCTCGGACGCCAAGGAGGTCATGGATATTCAGGCACGGATTGGCGTCGAGAACGCTCACAGCCAGAACGACGCGGTTCAGCTCCAGGCGCTTGAGATGAGGCAGGCTGCCCAGATCAAGCTGCGTTCGCAGCGGGACGACGAAACCGCTCTCGCCAAGCTTCACGCGAGCTTGGGTAGCCGGCCGTGATCCGGGTCGCGGAGTACGTCCCGGCCCTAGCAGCTACAGCCTTGAGTGGGTGCGGTCAGCCCGTTGGCAAGGCGGATCTGAAGTCGGGTCCCAAGCTGCGCGCTGAAATCGTCGCAAGCTGCACCGATGGCACCCGAACCGACGCGCAGGAATGCAGCAATGCAAAGGACGTCGAGACCGCTGACAAGCTCGAGCGTTCGCCGGGTTACAAATAGGCGGGGATCCAGCCATGACGTCGACACTCTTTGCAGATATATATACCAACATTGACGGGAAGCTCGATCTTTTCCTGAATGAGCGTCTAAACAACGTGATCGATGTCGTGCGAGGACCGCTGGCGCTTGGCCTGGTCATCTACATCGCGTTGTTTGGCTACATGGTCATGCGTGGGATCGTCAGCGAGCCCTGGGGCGAGTTATTTTACCGCATGGTGAAGCTGTGTCTGCTGTATGTCGCAGCGACCACGATCGCTTATTCCGAATGGATCACTAACCCGCTTTTCCACGGGATGCCGGACGCCATCTCGCAAGCGCTGGCAGGCAAGACGATTACCAGCGTTGGCGCGGTCTTTGACGACTATTTCGGGCAGGTCGACGCGATCGTCCTGATCATCCGGACCGAGGCCGCGACCTATCTGGATATCAACCCGTGGAAGCTCGTCCTGCTCACACTGGCAGTGGCAATCTACGGTTTGGCGGGTCTCTCTGCTGCCATCGGTTTTGCGATCACCGTGTTCGCCAAGGTGGCGCTCGCTGTGGTGATCGCGCTCGGCCCGATCTTCATCGCGCTATCGCTGTTTGAAACCACGCGACGTTTCTTTTACGGCTGGCTCGGGCAGATATTCAACTACATCGTCCTGATGGCGGTGATTATCGCTATCACAGCGCTTATCAGCGATCTCGGTGCCACGGCGATTACCGCAGCACAAGGCACGCCGGACGTAACGATCGGCGCGGTGCTGTTCGCCGTCTATATTTTCCTCGGAACGATCTTTTTCTTTCAAGCTCCGTCGATCGCGACCGGCATCGCCGGTGGTGCTGCGGCGGGCGTTGGTTCCTTTGCGGGATCTGCCTGGGGGACCATGGCGGCACCCTTCCAACAGAGCCGCGCCACGCGAAACAGTCGCAATCTAGAACGCGCAGCCGGGCGTGGCGGTTCAGTCAGCCGCGCCTGATGACCAAGGAAAAACATATGACAACCTCGTCAACATTAACCCGCCTGCTGCGGCGTACGGCTGTGCTGATCGTAATGCTCCCCACGATTGCCCAAGGAGCCTCTGATCCCAAGAAGCTGCCCGCATGCAACGGCAAGCACCTGCGCGACGTCAACATCCACGGCAGCGTTCTGCCCGGGTCGCCGATACCAGGCGTGGTGGCGCCCCCTGCCCCGCCTCCCATTCCTCAAATCACGCAGCCTCGCAAGCGTTCGGTGGCGCCGCCGCCGGTGGCGACACCTGCACCTCACAAAATCTCCGCACGCGATCGACCGCGCAACTATGGGAGTTGCTAAACATGCTCAGCCAGGCCGAAGGCGTACCTGCAAAAGACGCAGAACTCTATTTCGGGCAAGCGAGGTCCTGGGATCAGGACCGACAGCGCAAATCATTACGGTCCGAACGGATAGCGTGGATTGTGGCCGGCGTCGCATTACTCGTATCGGCGGCAGAAGGTTTCGCGCTGGCGAGCCTTGCACCGCTCAAGACGGTGATGCCCTATATCATCCGGGTCAATCAAACGACGGGTGCCGTTGACGTCCGGACCACCCTTACCCAGCAGCCGATGCGCTATGACGAGGCGGTGACAAAGTTCTTCCTGGCTCAATATGTCCGGGCGCGTGAGAGCTGGCTCCCGGCCGCAGCCGAAGAAAACTTCCGGGCGGTCGCGATTCTATCCGAACCTGGCGAACAGCAGCGGTGGGGCCGCCTTTTCAGCTCGAACAACCAGAACAGTCCGCAGATCGTTTGGGGCAAGGGTGCGGTGGTTCAGGCGCGCGTGCGCAATATCGCCTTTATCAATGACCGCGTTGCCAATGTGCGCTTCACGCGCACGGTCCAAACCGACACCGACATGCAAAGTAGCGACTGGATCGCCACTGTGACTTTTAATTATACAAACGCGCCAATGGCGGAGGGGGATCGCTACCGCAACCCGCTGGGTTTTCAGGTCCAGAACTACCGGGCCGATCCTGAGGTGGTGCGGTGATGCGGTTTGTATATCTCGTAAGACTGCTCGCCCCGGTCGCTCTGGTCGCATCCCCTGCCCTGGCTGAGGACACGCCGCGCGGCGGCCCCGCGGACCCGCGGGTAAAGTTTGTTGAGTATCAGGAAACCCAAGTCTACCGCATCGTTGGCACCTTCCGGACGGCAACCCAGATCGTGCTTGGTGCCGATGAGACGATCGAACATGTGGCACTCGGCGATACGGTATCTTGGGAAGTCGCGGTCGCGGGCCATATCCTCTTCTTGAAACCACGCGAACGTGCAGGGCCGACCAACCTTATCGTCACGACCAATCGCGGCGGTGAACTGCGCAATTACGCATTTGAGCTGACAGCGCGCCGGGGACCGATCAGCAGCAAGAGCGCCAATACCTATTTCCAGGTCCGATTCCGCTACGTTCGCGATGAGGCCGAGCGTGTTGTTCGGCTGCGCGCGACACAAGACGCGCAGCGTCTCGTAGCGTTACGAGCCAGCGCTGTTCGAGGAGCCCTCGACCACGGGGTGATCGAGGGACCCCGCAATCTCAATTACAAGGTCCAGGGATCAAGCGATCTTCAGCCATCGGAGATTTCTGACAACGGCCAATTCACTGTTCTTCGATTCCCCGCAAATCACGAAATTCCGGCGATTTACAGGGTGCGACCGGATGGGTCGGAAACGTTGGTTCCGTTTGATGTCCGGGACGAATTCGTCGTCGTTCATGCCGTTTCGGCCCAGCTGCGGCTACGGCGCAACCGCCAGGTGCTCTGCATCTATAACCAGGCCCCGATGCCTTATGGCATCGACCACGGCACGAATACCGCCTCGCCCTATGTCGAGCGCACCATCAAAGATCCAAAGGAGTGAGCGCGGTGACCGAGTCTGCCCCGGAGGACCGCCGTCGCCCGCACGGCGATCCCACGCCCGAACGCGGTGAAATCATCCGGGAACGCGGGATTGATCCGATTGGCGGCATGACGCCTGCAAAGCGCAGCGGCGCGCTCATCTTTGCTGGGACCGCGATGGTATTGGGCATCGTTTGGGTCAATTCGGGCGCGGACAGCAAAAATGCGCGCAACCTGATGGCAAAGCCAGAGGCGGTCGCGAGGCGCCCCGATCTCGCGGCGCGCGAGACCGTGGCCTATGATGCAGTCGCTCTTGCGCCAAGACCAC
This sequence comes from Sphingomonadales bacterium, assembly GCA_038246695.1. Taxonomy (GTDB): domain Bacteria; phylum Pseudomonadota; class Alphaproteobacteria; order Sphingomonadales; family Sphingomonadaceae; genus Erythrobacter. The sequence goes on along the minus strand of JBBRVR010000072.1, from coordinate 6,128 downwards.
TCGGCGCGGGCACAGATCCCAACGCGCCCGTCCTCAACCCGACGCCGGTCGCGCCTGCGATTGGCCCGGGTGGCCAGATCGTTCCAGCGATCCAGCCCGGTGCAACGCCTGCAGCCGCGCCGCAGAACAAAGGTCAAAATCTGGCCGACCAGGCGCGGCGATCGACATTGATTGCCTATGGCGGGCGCCAGGCGACCCAATCTGCGGCGGGAACCAGTGACAGCTCGCCCAACCAACCCCGCACGGGTAGTGATGATCGTCAGTCTGATGGGGCGTCGCGCGGCACGCCGAGCGCGTTCGATGCGCTTCGACAGAGCTCGGCGGTCGGGGAAGCGCGCGCCTCGATGCTCCCCAATCGCAACTACCTCGTTACAGCGGGCACGCTGATCCCGTGCATTCTGCAGACCGCGATGAATTCGGCGCAGCCGGGCTACACATCCTGCCTCATCCCGCGCGACGTCTATTCCGAGAACGGCCGCGTGGTGTTGATGGAAAAGGGCACAAAGGTGCTCGGCGAATATCATGGCGGTATCCAGCAAGGACAGAACCGCCTCTTTGTTTTGTGGACGCGCGCAGTCACGCCGCAAGGCGTCCGCATCGATTTGGCCTCGCCCGGCTCCGACGCGCTCGGCCGCGCTGGCATCGCCGGATCGGTTGACAGCTTTTTCTGGGCACGCTTTGGAAGCGCGCTGCTGCTCTCGCTGGTCGATGACGCCGCGTTTATCGCAGGCCAGTCACTTGCTGGTGGCACTAACAATTTCAACAATACGACGCGAATGCCGAGCGAGGCTGCGGGCATCGCGCTTCAAAACAGCATCAATATTCGCCCTGTCCTCAAGAAAAACCAGGGCGAGGAAGTCGGGATATTTGTGGCGAAGGATTTCAATTTCGCCGATGTCTACAATCTCGAACTGCGCCGCGACAAATGAGCGATACCGCCGTCCTGCGCCATTATCTGGCCCCGATCCAGCCGCTGCTGGAGCCGTTTGAGGTGACAGAGCTTGTCATCAACAAGCCCGGGGAAGTCGGCATTGAGGATCATCGGGGCTGGCACTGGCACGACGTCCCTGCCCTCGATAGCGAATGGCTAGCCACGCTGGCGGTCGCTGCCGCCAGCTTCACCCGGCAGGATATCAATGCCGAAACGCCGATCTGCTCGACAATCCTGCCGGGCGGCGAGCGCTGCCAGATCGTCATTCCGTCGGTGACACCGACAGGTGCGCCTTCCTTTACCGTGCGCAAGCCGTCGCGGGTCAATCTTGCGATCGATCAGCTCGCCAAAGGGGGCTTGTTCACAACCACGCGTTCGACCGCGCAAGGCCTTGGCGACGTAGACGCACAGATGATCGCGCTGCGCGACGCGGGTGATTGGCCGGCTTTCTTCAAAATCGCCGTGACGGCCCGCAAGAACATCCTGGTCAGCGGCGCGACCGGCTCGGGCAAGACGACCTTTGCCAAGGCCCTGATTCAACTGATCCCACCGGGGGAGCGACTGCTCACGATTGAGGATACGCGAGAGCTCGTCGTCGAGCACCGCAATGTCGTGCACCTGGTCTATTCGAGCGAGCGGCAGGGGTTGGCAAAGGTCGGCCCCAAGCAATTGCTCCAGAGCGCGCTGCGCATGCGGCCCGATCGCATCCTGCTGCAGGAACTGCGCGACGGCACCGCCTTCTTTTATCTACGCAATGTGAACTCGGGCCATCCAGGCTCGATCACGACGGTCCATGCGGGCTCCGCCATGGGGGCGTTTGAGCAGCTCACCTTGCTGGTCAAGGAATCCGAAGGCGGGCGCGATCTGGCCCGTGACGACATCCGGGGTCTGCTGCGGATGCTGGTCGATGTCGTCGTTCAGACCCGCAAACGTGCCGGAAAATTCGAAGTCGAGGAGGTATATTTTGATCCACCTGTCGGACGCACGACCGCTCACTAAGGTTTCGATCGTCGCGGGGATCCTCGTGGCGGTTTTTCTCTTCTGCGCCCTGTGTGCGGTGCTGGTGGCGCTGGTCGGCCTTAGGCAGATCGGCCCGCATCTGCAGATCACCGCTATACCCGGCTGGCTATGGTATTATCGCAGCGATCCGCTGCTTCATCTCTGGCTGCAGCGCGGCGCATTGGTCAGCGGCGCGATCGCCTTGGTCATGCTCCTCGTCTTGCTCAAACGCAGCCGCTCGCTGCACGGCGAGGCACGCTTTGCCAGCGAGAGCGAGGTGCGGCGCGAACAATTGCGCGCCAAGAGCGGGATCATCGTCGGCCAGAAAGGCGGGCGTTATCTGGTGTTTGGCGGCACCGAACATGTCCTGCTCGAAGCACCGACCCGCGCCGGCAAGGGCGTGGGCATCGTGATTCCCAACCTTTTGAGCTGGGCGGACTCAGTGGTGGTGCTCGATGTGAAGCGCGAGAACTGGGATATCACCGCAGGGTTTCGCGCGCGGCACGGCCAGAAGGTTTATCTGTTCGATCCACTCGACGCCGAGGGGCGCACTGCGCGCTACAATCCGCTAAGCTTCATCGACCGGCTCGATGACATAGAGGTCGTCAACGAACTCCAGAAGATCGCGGGCATGCTGTTTCCCGCACCCGAAAAATCCGATCCGTTCTGGGCGGAGGCCGCGCGGGCAGCCTTTGTCGGCGTCGGAGCGCTAGTGGCCGCCAACCCTGCCCTGCCCTTCACGATCGGCGAAATCTATCGGCGGCTGACCGAGGGCGATCCCAAGGTCGAACTCCCAAAGGTGGTCGAGGAAGCCCAGAAGCGCGGACAACGGCTGAGCCAGGCCTGCGTCTCGGCGCTGAGCGACTTCACCTCCGCGTCCGACAATAGCTTTTCAGGTATAAAGCAGACGATCACGTCCAAGCTCAATCTTTGGCTCAACCCCTATGTCGATGCAGCGACCTCGGAAACTGACTTCGATCTGCGGCGGGTTCGGCGCGAGCGGATCTCGATCTACCTGGGCGTCTCGCCGGACAATATCGATCGGATCGCGCCGGTTTATAACCTGTTCCTCCAGCAGCTGATCGACCTCAACACGCGCGAACTGCCAGCGACCGGCGGCCAGGTGCCAGTGCTCATCCTGCTCGATGAGTTTGCGCGCCTCGGCAAGGCGCCGGTGATCGCGTCGGCCTTCTCCTATGTCGCTGGTTATGGTCTGCGCCTGTTGCCCGTGATCCAGAGCCGGTCACAACCGCGCGGGATTTACGGGGCGGATGTCACAGACGAGATCATCGCCAATTGCGGCCTGGAGGTAGTCTTCACGCCCAAGGAATTGCGTGTTGCCAATGAGCTGTCCGAGCGGCTTGGCTTCTTTACAATGTCTGTAAAGTCAAAGAGCCGCACGATCCACGGGATGCTCGCCAATCGCAGCATCTCGGAATCCGATCAGCGCCGCGCGCTGATGATGCCGCAGGAGCTGATGCAGATGCCCAAAGGCGATTTATTGCTGCTGCGCGGCGGCATTCCGCCGGTCCGCGCGCGCAAGATAAAATATTATCGGTCAAAGCGCTTCACCGGCAGGATCTGCGATCCGCCCAAGGTGGCAGCGCGGCAGATCGTTGTCCGCCCGCCCACGCCGGGTCCGGCGCAGACAGGCGGCAGGGTCGGTGCCGATCCCCTCGCCCAGGCGATCGAGGCGAAGCGGGCAGCACTGAGGGTGCCACCTTCCGCAGAGCAGGAGCCCATCGTGACGCGTGCGCTGACCGACGATGAATTGGACGGCTTTGCCGAGATCACCGACGATATGCTGGTGCTGGGTAAGCTTGCGGAATTGCCACCGCCTGGCGACGAGAAGGCGGCGCTCGATTTCGTGATGGCGATGACCACGCGTGCTGCAGTCGAGCCGGAGGACGAACACGACCGTTCCCAAAAGTTGGTGACTGTGAGGGATGACCATGGCCGATAATGACAAGGCGGCGGCCAAACCGCGGGCCCGGACCAACAGCGTTGCGGTCGACGACAAGGAGCGCAGCAAGATGGCAGCGCCCGTGCCCGTTGCGCCCAAGCTCGCAAGCGTCATTCCGACCAAACCCACCAATCGCCAGGCTGAGGAACCGAAGGCTGTGGAACCCGACGTTGGGACCAAAAAGAAGCCCAAGGCTCTTTCGGTCGAGGCCGGTGACCTGCCCGAGGCGGTGCGCAAACGCTATTATGCCGACAAGGCGAAATGGTCGGGCGAACCTGCGTACTTCACCTCGGCCGAAATGAAGGACCCGGCGTTTCGCGATCAGGGACGCCGATTGATGACAGCGACCGAGAGCCAGGAGGTGGTCAAGGATCTCGTCGCGATCGCGCGGCACCGTGGTTGGGACAAAATACATGTCACCGGCACCGAGGCGTTCCGGCGATCGGTGTGGCTGGAGGCGGGCCAGAAGGGGCTCGAGGTTCGGGGCTATAAGCCCAATGACCGCGATCTGCAGGAACTCGACCGTCTGCGCGGCGATGCCAGCAAAAACACGATTGCACCAATGATCGCGCGCGATGCGGCTGATAGCCGCATTCCGGCGCCGGCCGGGCGATCGAGCGAGCCCCCTGCCCGCCAGCCCGGTGAGCGCACCGATGGGCGTTCACGCCGCAACGATCGCGCCATCGATAGTCAGATGCGCGTGATGGAGGCGGTGATCCGGCGGACCCTGTTTGACAATCCCGAGGCGGTGACGCGGGTGATGACGGTCGCGCGCGCGCAGCTCGATGGCCATGTGGCGGCCGGTCGAACCATCCAGCCTGCGGTCGTTCGTGACACCGGCGCATCTGTTGAGCGCGGTTCCGAGCGGATGATCGGCCCGACGCGGAACACGCCAGTCGCGCAGGGGCGTGATCACAAAGCGCAGGAGCGCAATCGCTCACGATAGAATTTGGCTTCCCGCCGTTGAACGGAGCAGTTGTGCGATGGATCGCGCGCCTGTGAAGCCTGTTTGTTTGCGTTTTATCGATAATGTTCGTTCTGAGTGTCTGACCTAAAACTAAGTTGTGTGATATCAGTTGGTTGCGATTGACGCGCTGACACATGTCTGATTCTGCGGGTTTTTGCGAAGAACCGGAAGGACGAACGACGTGAACTGACACCATCCAGGTATAGCATGCCCGCAAGGGACCCGGCTTGCCAAGCGATTTGCGGGATGCGGAAATGGGCGGTATTGGAGCCACTGTTGCCGCCGGGGTCAGCGTTTGGTCGGCCAGGTAAATGGCCGATGCGTCGGATAGTTGACGGGATGCTTTATCTGCTGCGCGGCGGCCTTCAGTGACGGATGCTGTCTTCAAGCTTTTCGCCGATGAGCACGGTGCAGCGCTATTTTTACGCGTGGCGCGACAGCGGTTTGTTCAAGACAATCAATCATGATCTGCTGATGGACTTGCGCGTTGCCGAGGGTCGTGAGGCGTCGCCTAGCGCGGGCGTGATCGACAGCCAGAGCGTAAAAACGACGGAAAAGCGGCGGTATTCGGAGCTACGATGCGTAGCAACAAGATCAAGGGGCGCAAACGCCATATCCTGACCGACACCTGCGGCTACCTCGTTCACGCCGTGATCCATGCCGCCGATATTCAAGATCGCGGTGGCGCACCGCTGGTGCTCAAGGATGTCCGTCAAAGCTTCGCGTTCCTGCGGCATTTCTTTGCCGACGGCGGTTATGCCGGGGACAAGCTCAAGGATGCGCTGGCCAAAATCTGCACGTGGAGCCTTGAGATCATCAAACGCTCTGATGCCGCAAAAGGCTTTGTGCTCCTGCCACGACGCTGGGTCGTTGAAAGAACCTTTGCACGGCTGAACCGCAACCGACGCCTGGCAAAAGACTTCGAATGAACTATCGAAAGCGCCCCCGCATGGCTCTTCCTGACCTCAATCCAGATGATAACTTGAAGAATCGTAAGGGCTTAAGCGAAAATTGAAGAGTTACGAGTCAGACATTAAAGCGACCGGCACAAAACCGTTACAAGTCCAGACCGCCATCAGTGAAGGCCAGAGTGCTAGACCTCTCCTCGCATCATTCATTGTGTTTACACCATTTTCTTCCTCTCTTCATCTTATATGTACATGGGGTGTGTCCGGGAATTGGTCGGTGTCCAGCGCTTGTCTGCCTCAGGTTGGCTGCCTGAAAATAGGACTGATTTTAAGAGGGTAGCGCGAAGCGCACTGTTATTG
>JBBRVR010000071.1:0-16243 GCA_038246695.1 Sphingomonadales bacterium | reverse complement strand
TTCGGTGCCCGCTTCGCGCAGGACGTGGAACTGCTCGGGCGTAAGCTTGCGGCGCCAGTCGTCATCGGTAAGGGTCTTGGCATCATCGGACACTTTTCTCTCCTTGGGCGTCGGCTCTCTGTGTTCATTTGAACAATGGCTTTACCCTATATGGAACGCGCGTTCGGAAAAATCACCCGTCAACCTTGCCGTAGTGATCGGGCGGGCGAATGCCGTCCATCCGCTCGGTCAGCAGCGGCTGAAAGCTCGGGCGACTTTTGAACACGGCATACCACCCGCGCGTCTGTTCGTGATCGCGCCAGTCGATCCCGCCCAGATAGTCCGCAACGCTGATTTGTGCGGCGGCGGCAAGATCGGCCATGCTCATGGTCGAACCGGCCAGCCACGGGCGGTTGTCGATCAGCCAATCCATGTAATCGAGATGGCCGTGCGCCATCCGCATCGCTTCGGAAAGGACGGTGCTGTCGGGCGGCTGCTTGAAGATCAGCCGTTTTTTCATGCGCTCGTTCAGCAGTGGCTCGGTCACGTCGTGAAAGAAATTCTCGTCGAACAGGGCCGTCAACCGGCGGATTTCCGCGCGCCCGGCGGCAGTGCCGCTGATCATCGGCACGCGATCGACGGTCTCTTCCAGATATTCGCCGATGGCGCGGCTGTCGGCCAATGCGATGCCGCGGTCCTCATCGACCAGCACCGGCGTGCGCCCTGCAGGATTGAGATTGTAGAACGCATCGGATGCATTCCACGGGTCTTCGCGTAAAGGATCGTAGGGGATGTTCTTCTCCCCCATGAGCAGGCGAATCTTGCGGCTGAACGGGCACAGCGGAAATTGATAAAGTGACCACATATTGCGGTGGACCCTTAGCGTGCGAATGCGCACGGTGCCAGCGTGGTACAGGCATTTAGCAGCGGAGAACTAAACTCCGGATGCCTCCAGCATCAGCAGGCACGCGGGCATGATCGCTTCGACTTCAGCGGTTTCGGTCAGCCGCACCGCTTCGTTTCGCACCAGAGTGGTGATTTCATCGCGGCCGAGCCGGTGTTCGTCCATGATGCCCGCCATCGCAACCACGAAAAATTCACGCCCGCGTGCGTTCAATTCAGGCCATTCGCCCTTGTCGCCTTCGCGCGCCTGACGCGCGCCCACAATGGCGAACGCCGCCGAACAGCGGATGACTGCACGGTTCTCTGCCGTGAGAACGGGTGTGGCAGCAGGAGCCGTCTGAACCGGCTCCTGGGCGATCAACAGCAGGCTGGGCAGGAAAAGGCTTATCATCATGGCAAACCCGCTATACCACGCTGCCTGAACCCCCGGCTACGGTGTCGGGAAACATTCGAGAGGAGACTGGCTGCCATGCTCAACCACATTATGATCGGGACCAACGATGTCGAGAAGTCCAAGTCGTTCTACACCGCCGTTCTGGGCGTGCTCGGCGCCGGCGAACCGATGGTGCACGTCAATGATACCGGGCAGACGCGGTTGTTCTTCATGCACGATGGCAGCACGTTTTCGGTAAGCGAGCCGATCAATGGCGAACCTGCCAATTGCGCCAACGGCTTCACAATCGGGTTCAAGTGCAATTCGCTGGATCAGGTGAAGGAACTGCACGACGTGGCAGTCGCCAATGGCGGCACCACCGCCGAAGACCCTCCCGGCCCGCGCACCGGCAGCATGGGCGTGATGAACCTGTCCTATTTCCTCGATCCCGATGGCCACAAGCTGTGCGGTATCCACCGTCCGGGTTGAGTATCGTTACCGACTAAGCTCGAACATCGCGAATTCGGCGCGCCAGTTTGCCCCTGGCGTGCCGATTTCCCGGCCATTGGCAAAAAACCAGCGGCGCTCTATCCGGGCGCCTTTTTCATGGGCGAGCGCGCGGAAGTCCTCAACCGTCACGTGGTGGATGTTCTGCGTCGCATACCAGCTCACCGGCAGCGCCTGCGTCACCGGCATACGACCGCCCAGCAGCAGCGCGGTGCGCGTGCGCCAGTGGGCAAAGTTTGGGAAACTGACATATGCGCGCGCGCTCACCCACAGCAATTCCTCCAGCGTGCGATCAGGCCGCGCGCTGGTTTGCAGGGTCTGGCCAAGGATAGTGTAATCAAAAGCGTTGTCGGGATAATCGGCAAGGTCGCGGTTGGCATCGCCCTGCACCACCGAAAGCCCGCGCGAGACACATTTTTCGACCAGCTCCGGGTCGATCTCGATCCCGCGCGCATCGATCCCGCAATCATCGCGCAGCGCCGCCATCAGCGCCCCGTCGCCGCAACCGACATCCAGCACGCGCGCGTCGCGCTGGCCGCGCAATTCGCGCGCGATCACCGCAAGATCAAATCGCAAGGGTGCATGTGCCTCAGCCATTCAGAAACCCCCGCACCACGCGGTCCAGCTGTTCGTGCGGCAGTAGGAAACTGTCGTGCCCTGCGCTTGCGCTCAGTTCGACAAAGCTGACCTTGGCGCGCGTTGCATTGAGAGCGTGGACGACATGGCGGCTTTCGGCGGTCGGATACAGCCAGTCGGTGTCGAAACTGACCAGGCAGAACCGTGCGGTGGAATCGGCAAAGGCATCGGCGAGTTTACCCCCATGTTCTTCCGACAGGTCGAAATAATCCATCGCGCGAGTGATATAGAGATAGCTGTTCGCATCGAACCGCTGGGTAAATCCGGTGCCCTGATACCGCAGATAACTCTCGATCTGAAAATCGGCTTCAAAGCCAAAGCTTTTGGCACCCTTCGTACCATCGGGGCGATCTTGCAGGCGGCGGCCGAATTTTTGCGTCAGCCCTTCTTCGGAAAGATAGGTGATGTGCGCCGCCATGCGCGCGACCGCCAGCCCTGCCTCGGGGCCGTTGCCTTCTGCCGCGTAGTAATCGCCTGTCGCCCACGCGGGGTCCGCCATGATCGCCTGCCGGCCGACCTCATGAAACGCAATGTTCTGCGCCGAATGCCGCGCGGTCGATGCGATCACCAGCACGCGGTTTGCCCGCTCTGGCCAGTTTGCCGCAAGGCTTAATGCTTGCATCCCGCCCATCGACCCGCCGACAACGCCGTGTAATCGCACTATTCCCAGCCCATCGAGCAGCGCGACAAGACCGCGCACCATGTCGCGAATGGTGATCACGGGAAAGCGCATGGCATAGGGATTGCCATCGGGGGCAAGGTTTTTTGGCCCGGTCGATCCCATGCAACTGCCGATTACATTGGCGCACATCACATAAAACCGGTCGGTGTCGATCGGTTTTCCCGGCCCCACCATGCGTTCCCACCAGCCCGGCTTTCCAGTGATCGGGTGCGCGCTGGCAACATACTGATCGCCGGTCAGCGCGTGGCAGATCAGGATCGCGTTGGAGCGTGCCTCGTTCAGCGTGCCATACGCCTGATATGCGATTTCGACGCCCGGCAGCACCTCCCCGCTATCGAGCGACAGGTCATGCGGTATCCGGTATGGGCAAGGCGCATCGGCGGCGTTCATGTGCCGCGCGATTTGGGCGAGGTGCTGTCCGGTGTCAATTGCACTGTTTTTACGCGGGCAAAGCCGTTATCGCGCGACGCTGTATGACCCTACGACCAACTCCCAAACCCTGGATCGCGCAAATCCACGCCTATGTGCCCGGCAAATCGACCGCAGAGGATGGCCGCGCGCTGATAAAACTGTCGGCAAACGAAAACCCGCTTGGCACCAGCGCAGCGGCGCTGGCCGCGCTGGAGGCGGCGCGGGGAGAGGCGGCGAGCTATCCCGATCCCGATGCGCGACGCCTGCGCGAAACCATCGCGGGGGTCCACAGCCTCGATCCTGCGCGCATCGTATGCGGCACAGGTTCGGGCGAATTGCTGAATTGCGTGGTGCAGGCATTGGCCGGGCCGGGGGATGAGGTGGTGTTTTCGCGCTACTCTTTCTCGCTCTACCCGTTGCTCGCCTACAAGGTCGGCGCGACCGCGGTGTTCGCGCGCGATGACAATCTGGCCGCGTCGGTCGATGCACTGCTGGCAGCGGTGACGCCTGCGACAAAGGTGGTCCTGCTCGATAATCCCAACAATCCGATCGGCAGCTTCCTGCCCGAAAGCGAAGTTCGGCGGCTGCACGCAGGATTGCCGCGCGATGTGCTGCTGGTGGTGGATCAGGCCTATGCCGAATATCTTGATCCGGGTGCCGATGATGGCGGGTTTGCGCTGGCGCTGGAACATGAAAACGTGCTGGTGAGCCGCACCCTTTCCAAAGCGTATGGGCTGGCCGCCGAACGGATCGGCTGGGCCACCGGAGCGCCGCACCTGATTGACCTTATCAACCGGCTGCGCGGCCCCTTCAACGTCACCGCCAGCGGGCAGGCCGCAGCCATCGCGGCGCTGGGCGATCAGGCATTTGTCGAGGCGAGCCGCGCGCACAACACTGCGCAGCGCGCCCGCTTTGCTCAGGCCATTGCGGCGCTCGGCAATCACGGCCTGCGCGCCGTGCCGAGCGAGGCGAATTTCGTGCTGGTGCTGTTCGAAGGCGCAATCACCGCGCAGGCCGCGCTTACTGCGTTGAACGAGGCGGGCTATGCCGTGCGGCACCTGCCGGGACAGGGCCTGCCCAACGCGCTGCGCATCACTATCGGCACGGCCAGCGATATGGAAAAGGTCGCCAGCACGCTCGCGCAGCTTTGCGGGGAGGCTGCATGACCATCCACTCGGTCGCAGTCATCGGCTTGGGTCTGCTCGGCGGCTCCATCGGCCTCGCGATCCGGGAACGCGCGCCCGACATTATTACGACCGGCTTCGATGCCGACCCGGTCGTGCGCGATACGGCGCGCAGGCGCGCTCTGGTCGGGACGGTGTGCGACAGCGCATCCGAGGCGGTCGCAGGCATCGATCTCGTCATCCTGTGCGTGCCCGTGGGCGCGATGGAGGCCGCCGCGCGCGATCTGGCCGATGCCCTGCCAGCGCACGCGATCATCAGCGATGTCGGATCATCGAAGCAAAGCGTGCTCGATGCGCTGACCGCGGCACTACCCGGACGCACCGTCATCCCCGCGCACCCCGTGGCCGGGACCGAACAAAGCGGGCCAGAGGCGGGCTTTGCCACCCTGTTTGCCGGGCGCTGGTGCATCCTGACCCCGCCCGCCGATGCCGATCCGTCGGCAATCGAAGCGCTGTCTGCCTTTTGGGCGCGGCTGGGGGCGAAGGTCGAATTGATGGATCCTGCACATCACGATCTGGTGCTGGCCGTGACCAGCCATATCCCGCACCTCATTGCCTATACGATCGTTGGCACCGCATCCGATCTGGAAGATGTCACCCGCAGCGAGGTGATCAAGTATTCGGCTGGCGGTTTTCGCGATTTCACTCGTATCGCCGCGTCCGACCCGGTGATGTGGCGCGACGTGTTCCTCAGCAACAAGGGCGCAGTGCTAGAGATGCTGGGCCGGTTCACCGAAGACCTCACCGCGATGCAACGTGCGATCCGTTCCGGCGATGGCGAGGCACTGCACGATCTGTTCAGCCGCACCCGCGCAATCAGGCGCGAGGTGATCGATCAGGGGCAGGACGACGAAAAGCCTGACTTTGGCCGGGAGCACTGATTTTTTGCTCAGTCGTGCCTGCGGGCCTTTGGCCCGGTGACCGACCTGTTAAGGGTTGCGATTCAATCGTTCAGCGCATTGATGGCGGTGTGGACGCGGCTTTCGATTTCGGCGCGATCCAGACCCGCCGGGATCGTCTCGCCCACGCGATAGGTTATCGTGCCGGGCTGTTTGACGATGCCATGATAGAGTGGGCCGCTGTTCACCGCGATCGGCACGACCGGCAGGCCCAGCAATTTGTACATGCCCGCAAAGCCCGATTGCAGTCGTGGTTGCGATCCGTGCCTCACCCGCGTTCCTTCGGGGAAAATCACCACCGGTCGGCCTTCCGCCACCCGCAGCTTTGCCGTCCTGACCATTTCGCGCAAGGCCCCTGCGCCCTTGTCACGGGCCACCGGGATCAGGCCATATATCCGGGCTGACATGCCCCAGCCGGGAATCCAGAACAGCTCGCGCTTGGCAAAGACGGTCGGGAAGGGAAACAGATGTGGCATATCGATCGCCTCGAAATAGCTTTCGTGCTTGGCCGCGATCAGCACTGGCTCTTTTGGCAATGTGCCTTCCACCTCGACATGAATGCCCAGCAGCGCCTTCAGGCACCAGCGATGCCAGCGCCCCCATGTGGCAACCACCCGGCGCAACGCCTCGCGTCCCAGCGGAATGGCAAGCACCGAGGCAATCACGAGCGCCACGCTGAATCCGTAAAAGACGAGGTAGAATACAAGGCTGCGCAGGATCGCCATCGGCTCGAACTTGCGCCGCTTACAGGTCGAACAGGCCGGCAAGGAAGCTGGCGATCAGTTTGTGGTATTCGAGAAACAACGTCGGCAAGCTGGGCGATGAGGGAACAGCATCGCGCACCACGCGGATATTGTCGGGTAGTTGCCGGTCCAGTTCTCCCGCAGCGCGCCGCATGTGCCAATCGGTGGTGACGAGCCGCAACGATCTGACCTTGTTCTGCGCCACCCACTCTACGGTTTCGAACGCGTTGCTTCGCGTGTCGACCGCCATGAAGCCGAGCGTGACGCAGCAATCCATCTGTTGGGCCGACACATCGAACTGCGCGGCGAATTCTGCCGGCTTGACTTCCGGATCGACGCCGGTGACCAGCATCCGGCCTGCGAGGCCTCGATCAAGAACCTGCAGCCCGCGCTCGATGCGTCCGGCGGCTCCGGTCGGCACGATCACGGCATCGGTTTCCAGCCGATCCGCAGGCTGCGGCAATGCAACCGCGAACCAGAGAAAGCCGAGTGACCAGAGGAGAATTACGGCAGAGAGTGTGTAGCGGATCATGACCAGTCGATCGTCACAGCATGGCTCTTAACGCAAGCGAAATAGTGATCCGTCCCGTCACCATGGCGAGCAGAACGCCTGCAACCGGGATCGCAGCAATTGCCAGCCACTCGCGCCAGCCAAGCTGCGCACCGCCGACGATACCGCTGTCCAGCGCGGCGAATTGCTGGCCCAGCAACCACACCGCCGCCGCACCCAGAACCACGCCGACCAGTCCGCCAAACGCTGCATCGCGCATCACCGAGCGCTGGAACACCTGCGTGATCTGTTCATCGGTGCCGCCCAGCAAGTGAATGATCTGCACCGTCTCACGGTGGTTGGCAAAGGCACTGCGCGCCGCCAGCCAAACCGCCGCCGCCGTCGCAAAAGCCACCAGCCCGATCAGCGCGAGCGCCAGCCATTGAAGCGCTGCCAGCGCATCGTAGACCGGACGCAGCCAGGATGACTGCGCATCCACCTTTGTTCCCGGAGCCGCCCTGTCGAGCGCGGCCTGCAATTGCGCGATCTGTTCAGACCCCGCGCGGTCCGCCAGTTCGACGTCGATCAGGGCCGGGATCGGGATATCATCGCTCCCCGCGCTTGCGCCCAGCCAGGGCTCGAGCAGCGCAGAAAGCTCTTCCTCGGGCACGATCCGTACTGATGTTACAGTCGGCTGGCTGGCCAGCGCCGCCGCCGCAGCTGCCGTCCGGCGCGCGCGGATTTCGGCATTGGCTTCGATGACCTGCACGGTCACCGCGCCCGACAAATCGGCGCGGGCGTTTTGCGCAAGATTATTCAGCGAAAGACCACCGGCAGCCGCAACCACCACAAGCGCGATCAGAATTGCGATCACCCACGGGATCGGGCCGCCAAAGCGCGTTTGGGGCAGAAGCCGGGAGGCCTGCCTGCGATCGATGGCGGTCGCGCCCTGATCTTCGGTTATGTCGTTCATGCCGCGCCCTCTTGTGGGAATTTCTGGCGCGGTGCCGCCGGCGTTGCCGCGCGACTGCGCGCCGGGGGATACCGCAACGCACCGGTCGGATCGGACAGCCGCCCCTTGCTCAGCCGCATGATCAGCGAATCCGGTACCTTCTGCAACAATTGCAAATCGTGGGTCGCCACCACTACAGTGGTCCCGACGCGGCTGTTGAGCGCCTCGAACAGGCGCAGCAATTTCAGCGCCATTTCCGGATCGACATTGCCCGTCGGCTCATCCGCGATCAGCAATTGCGGCCGCGCAATCACCGCGCGCGCAATCGCAACACGTTGCTGCTCACCACCCGAGAGGGTTGCAGGCACCGCTGCGGCACGGTCCGCGAGCCCCACCCATTCAAGCATATCGGTGACAGCCTTCATCACCTTTGCCTCCTGCGTGCCTGCCAGCCGCAAAGGCAGGGCGACGTTATCGAAGGCGGACAGGTGCTGAACCAGTCGAAAATCCTGAAACACCACTCCCAGCCTGCGGCGAAAGTCGGGCAGATCGCTGCGCGGCAGCGTGATCATGTCGCGTCCGAACATGCGAATCCCCCCGCGCGACGGCCGCTGCGCAAGGTAAAGCAGTCTAAGAAGGCTGGTCTTGCCCGCGCCGCTGGCCCCGGTGAGGAAATAGAAGCTGCCTGGAAACAGCGTGAAGCTGAGGTCGCTCAGCACCTCCTGATCGGTGCCGTAACGCAGCCCGACATTGTCGAATTTCACGATCTCACTCGCGCGCTCAGTCATCGCGCCGCCCTAACAGCGCACCCGGCAGGGGGGAAGCCCCACAAGGCCCCGATTTCGTCAAACCGGTATGGCTAACCCGCCCAACATAGCGATCAATGTGGAAAAAGGGCCCGATTCGCGCCTGTAGCGCCCCAATACCCTTGTGCGCGGGTGGCTCGCGCGTATTGCGTTAAGCACAATGATTATCTCTTGCCCTGATTGCGGGACGCGATATGCGGTCCCCGATACGGCCATCGGCAATGAAGGCCGCACCGTGCGCTGCGCAAAATGCAAGCATAGTTGGTTTCAGGCCTCGCATTCGCCTGATGAAGCGGAACGTGCGGCACCCCGTGTTCCCGGAACGCCGACTCCCCGGACCGATATTGCCGAGCCGGCTGCGCGGAAAGAGCCGCCGCGCGCGAGCCGTCCCGCCCCGCCGCGTGTGCCAAACGCGATACCAGAAAGCCGACCCGGCGGGCTTGCGGACAATGTTGTTGCCAGCCCATCGATAAATCACTGGAAAAGCGACGATGCGCGGGTGGAATCGCTCGCTGCGCGGGCGCTCGGCATAAATCAGGCAGCGAGCGCAGAGGACCGTGTAAGGCAGACAAGCGCTCAACCTCTCGAGAAAGCCCAATCTCTCCAGAGAAACCGTGAGGCAAGCCGGCTTGTGGAGCGCGCGCCATCGCTGTCACCCGAACAACCGGCGACGGCGGACAATCAAATTGCTTCCCGCGAGCCCGAAACCAAAACCGCGGACTATCCCAACGAGGACGCGCTGTTCGACGATGACTATGGCGATGCCTTTGCAAGCGAGAATGCCGAGGATGACGATGTCTCCCGCTTCGAATATCGCGCGCCCTTCACCGCCCGGCGCAATCCGGCCAAGATGTGGACTGCTGCAGCGGCAATCTTCGCGTTGCTTGCAACCGGCACCGTAGTTGCGGTCAATTATTACGGTCTGCCCGAATGGCTGCCATTCAGCCGCCCGACCTTCGGTCTCGACAAGCCCGGCCTTGAGCTTGACTTTCCCGCGGCCCAGCAGGTCATGGATCCGCTGGAGAACGGGGAGGAAATCTTTCAGGTTCGCGGGACGATCAACAATGTCTCGTCCGAAACACTGTCGGTGCCGGGTCTTGTGGCCGTGTTCGTCGATGAGCGTGACCGCGAGGTTTACAGCAAGGTGATCACCCCGTCCAAGCGCAAGCTTGCGCCCGGTGAAACCCTCAAGGTGACGGAAGCGATTTCGGACATACCGCCCAACGCCGCCGAGGCGCGGCTGGGCTGGGCGCCGAACTGACGTTACTCAGCTGAATTCGATCCACAGCGTCCCTGCATCATCACGCACACGCTGCGGCGTTTGGGTTTGCGCTGCATCGATCGACACCTCTGCAGTGTCGCGATCAATTCTGATCCTGACCGGCCGGACGACGCGCGCAGTCGCACTCGCCGAAGCGGTCGAGTGTGGCTCGTCGGCCACTCCGCCGGCTGCTGCGATAAAGGTGGTCGCAAGAAGGGCAAAGCCAATGCTCATGGAACATGGTTGACGCACGTTTAACCACGTTTGCAAGCAAACTGGTATCGCAGTCCCGCGCTGGAACAATTGTCAGCCAGTGTTTACCGCGCAGAGTACGGAAACATGCGCGTCAAAACGCTTGCACGCCACCGGGGTGCTTGCTATCGGCGCGCTCCTACCACGGGGCGGCACTGGCTTGCCCCGGTTTGCGAGTGCGGTCGTGGCGGAACTGGTAGACGCGCAACGTTGAGGTCGTTGTGGGCTAACGCCCGTGGAAGTTCGAGTCTTCTCGACCGCACCACACAGTCCCTATCTCCGCAGCGATTGCCTGATCAGCGATGGGCTGCCGCCGACAATGGCGAAATTTGGCGCCATTAGCGCCTTTCTGTTCGCGCGATTGCAGTCCAAAACCAGACGTGACAGTTTGCATTTGAAACACGCAGGGACGCTCGTTTCAGGTGCCCGGTGTTCTGACTGCGACAGGGCTTTGAGGCATGAGCCATATCCGGTTGCGCGATTTCCATATGCACGCTGATCTCCACCCTTGCCTTGCCTCTCGCCTTGACTCAAGAACTCGGCATAAAGAGACAAGACCTGACCAAAATCACAAGGGGCAAAGCATCCATGACACGGCTCGGCATGAAGTCAGCGGCGATCGCCGCGCTGGCGGTCGCAACGCTATCAGGGGGAGCGGCGGCGGAAGAGGGCTTTTATCAGTACCCCAGCGCCCGCGGTGATCTGCTGGTCTTTGCCAGCGAAGGCGATCTGTGGCGCACGGGCCGATCTGGCGGCAGCGCAGTTCGATTGACCAATCACCCCGCGGAAGAGAGCCTCGCGAAGGTCTCTCCCGATGGCACGCTGATCGCCTTCAATGCGAGTTATGACAGTTCCGATGACATCTATGTGATGCCTTCCGCCGGAGGGATGCCGCGTCGCCTGACGTTTGAAGGTGGAGGCGTCAGCACGATCGGCTGGACGCCCGATGGGAAGGTGATCTTTGCCTCGCGCATTCGCGGGCGCGGACAGGGTGAGGTGCTATACACCATTGATCCGTCAGGCGGAGAGGCGACTGCGGTTCCGCTGTGGCGGGCCAATGACGCGACCTTCGGATCCGACGAAAAAACCCTGTTCTTCAGCCGCAGGGGTCTGGCCGCGCGGGCGAATGACAACGCGGTACTTTATCGCGGGGGAGGTATGACGCAGCTGTGGCGCTGGACGAGCAGATCGCAGGACGAAGCAACCCAGTTGCTCTCCGATTTCGGCGCTCCAATCCGCATGCCGATGGCAAGGGGTGGGCGCATCTACTTCATCTCCGACAAAAGCGGGGCAGACGCCGTGTGGTCGGTGCAAGAGGACGGCACAGGTGTTACCCGGCACTCGGACGGCTTCCGCTTTCCCGTGCTGCAGGCGACGCTGGATGGAGATGCCATCTTCCTGCAGAACGGCGCGGATCTGCACGTCTTTTCGATTCCCGGAAACAGCCTTTCCACCCTTGCCATAGATATAATAACCGATCGGGAGCAAACCCGCGAACGCACGTTGCAAAACCCGATCTCGCAGCTGAGTGCGGCTCGCATAAGCCCCTCAGGCAAGAGCATCACCATTACAGCCCGGGGCGAAGTGGCGCTCGCATCGCCGCTTTCACGCCGTCGCGTGCAATTCGCCATTCCCGTCGGCGCGCGTGCGCGAGAGGCGGTCGCGGGGCCAAAGGGCGATTATGTGTACATGATCCTCGATCAGGGGGAGACCCGTGATCTTGTGCGGTTTGCGGTTGATGGATCGGGCGGAGCCCAGACCATCGTCAACAATTACGATGCGCATATCTGGTCGTTCGCCGTGTCGCCCGACGGTAAGGCGCTGGTGGTCAATGACAAGAAGGCACGTCTGCAAAAGGTCGATATCGCAACCGGGCGGGTAACGCTGCTTGCCCGAAACATGTCGGGGGGCGACGATACATTCGGCGCTGTCGCCTTTTCGCCTGACAGCAAACACATTGCCTATGCAGAGACCGGCACCAGCCAGAGCGGCAATGTCTCTGATATCTTCGTGCAGGCGCTCGCTTCGGGTGAGCGTGTGCAGGGGACCTCGGGCAAGTTCAACGATTACGCGCCGACATTCTCGGCTGACGGCGCATGGCTCTATTTTATTTCCGACCGCAATTTCGAGCCGACGCCCGACGGCCCCTGGGGCGATCGCAACATGGGCGTGTCTTTCCCCGATCGCGGAGAACTTCACGCCCTGCGCCTCGATCCTGCAGCGGAATTTGCCTTCCGACAGGACAATGAACTGACGGCCATGGGCGACGATACTTCGGAAGATGCAGAAAATCTGGACGGAACTGACGAGACGGAAAAGGACGAAAAGGAACAGACCGATAAGGAAAAGGACGCAAAGAAGGAGAAGAACGCGAACGTCCAACTCGCGGGGCTGGCTGATCGTCTCTATAAACTTCCGGCGAAACCTGGTGCGCAGAATTCACTCATCGCGTCGCCGGACTTCCTGTACACTTCGATCGGCGATAACTGGGTCTCCATCAAGATCGACAAGAACGATCCTGCCATCGAAACCTTTTCTGATAAGGCGATGGATCTGCAACTGGCGGCCGATGGCAAGACCCTTGCGGTTGCCCTGCCATCGCCCGACGGTCCCAAATTCGCGCTGGTGCCTGCCAAGGCGAAGATGCCGGACAAGCTCGACGGGCAGATGGTGCGGCTTGATGACTGGCGGCTCACAGTCGATCCGGTTAGCGAGTGGCGGCAGATGTTTCTCGATGCTTGGCGCATGCACCGCGACTTTGCCTACGATCCAGCCTTGCGTGGTGTCGACTGGAACGCGGTTCGCGCGCAGCACGAACCGCTGGTCGCTCGGATCGGTCATCGCAGCGAGTTGAATACAATCCTCGCGCAGATGGCCTCGCAATTGGGCATCCTGCACAGCCAGGTTCGCTCCGGCAATCTTCCCGGCGATGCCGAGAACAGCGAGATGGCGTTTCTGGGTGCCCGTTATTCGCCGGTTGCGAGCGGCCTTCGCATTGATTCCATCTATCAAAGCGAAGCCGATCTGGTCGATGTGCGCCCGCCGCTGCGCCGGCCCGACGTCGATGCGAGGGAAGGCGACGTGATCCGCCGTGTCGACGGGCGAAGCGTGACTTCGCTGGCGGACCTGCGAAAGGCGCTGGCGAACAAGGCGGGGCAGCAGGTCCGACTCGATCTTGTAAGAGCGGGCAAGGACATCAGTACCGTTGCCATGCCCATGAATGAAGCCGGTCGCTACATGGCCGAATATTACGATTTCGTCGAAGGCAAGAAACAGGCGACGGCGCAAAAATCGGGCGGCGAGATCGGCTATCTCAACCTGCGCGCGATGGGCGGCAGCGACATTGCCAGCTTTGCGAGAGATTACTTTGCACAGCTCGACAAGGGCGGCCTCATTATCGATGTGCGCAACAATTCGGGCGGCAATGTCGACAGCATCCTGATTTCCATGTTGATGCGCCGCGCATGGGCGTTCTGGGGTGCGCCCGATGGCACCGGACAAGTCACGACAAATATGCAAAATGCCTATCGTGGCCATATTGCGGTGCTGATCGACGAGCGCACCTATTCGGATGGAGAAACCTTTGCCGCAGCGGCCAAGGCTTTGGGGATTGCGCCGCTTGTCGGCACTCGGACTGCGGGTGCAGGCATCTGGCTGAGCGATCGCAACCGCCTGGTCGATGATGGCGGCGTCCGCATCGCCGAATTTGCGCAATACGACATAAACGGCAACTGGATTATCGAAGGCTATGGCGTGGCGCCGGATTACGAGGTCGAGAACCCTCCCTTGGCCACGTATCAGGGCGGTGACGCGCAGCTGGATGCAGCCATTGGTCTGTTGAAGCAAAAGATCGCACAGGAACCCGTGCGCGAATTGAAGCCCCGCCCGCTCAGTCCGTTGGGGACGCCAGCCGCCGATGTGACCCCGCTGGATTGAGGCGCGGCATGAGGTGAGAGATGCTGCGCGCTCAGACCGTCGAAACCAACATTTGTTGCTCTTGTGTGGCAAATGCTGTAACTTTGAATGGATTGGGGAATCTTATGACCGAGAGTGGTGATAAAAAGGGCGACGGTCGCGAGACAGCGCCCGCTAAAGACGCGCTTCCTGAAGACAAGAAGGACACCGATGGTTCGCCGTCCGTGCCGCGCAAGCGCAATTTCCGCGGCAATGATCGCGATCAGCGCACGGTGCGCGGAAATGATCGCGACCAGCGCACGATGCGCGGAAACGATCGCGACCAGTGATCGAGGTCGGCCAGCCTGGTGAATACCGCTGGCCAGACCGGCGATGACACCCGAATGAGCCGCAAACGCTGGACGATCACCTTCTCGCCCGCAGGTGACGGGAGGTATCGGCTGGAAGTCAGGACCTCTGGCGCGGTTCACCGTTTCGAAACCAGCCTGCCGCCCGATATCTCTGATTTATGGGATGAGCCGCTCGAGAAGAGTGCAACAACGCGCAGTTTCCGCAATGCCGACGCTGCTGCCCTGTCTGCCGAGGAACGCTTTTTCCAGGCGGCAGATCTGGCGACGCTGAAGGATATCGGCGAGCGTATGCTCGATTGCCTGTTCGACCTGAAGAACAGCGCGGAAGGCCCAAAGATCATCGGCGCACTCGAAGATCGAATCGCCGATCAGGACGGGATCGAGATTGAGATTGATCTGTCTCAGACGGCGGAGCTCTCAGGCATTCCATGGGAATCGCTGTATCTGCGCTCTCGGGACCGCTTCCTTGCCATCAGCACCTCGTCCAACATCGTGCGAAAGCTGGACGCACAAGCCGAATTGCCGCCGCCGATCGAGCGCCCGATCCGCATTCTGGTGGTGGCTGCGAATCCCAAGGAAGATCTCCAGACCGATACGGAACTGGGCAATATCCAGCGACGGATCGACGAACTGGTGGCCGAAGGCGATGCGGAATTCGAAATCGCCTCGCTCCCCGATGCCAAACGCGACGAGTTCCGCCGCAAGGTAAATGAGTGGCGGCCCCACATAATCCATTATATCGGCCACAGCGGGTTCGACGGGACCGAGGGGCATCTGTCTTTCGAGAGCGAGACCGAAGGTAAGGCGGATTATGTCAGTGCAGAAGTGCTGCGCAATATGCTGCTCAACCGCCGCCCGTGGCTGGTGGTCCTCAATTCCTGCCAGAGCGGCGCGACTTCGCGTGAGGCACCAATGGCCGGGGTCGCGCAGAATCTGCTGCAACGGCTCAACATTCCGTTCGTCGTGGCGATGCAGCAGCCGGTGTCGGATCAGGCCGCAATCGCTTTCTCGCAGGATTTCTATACCGCGCTGACCTCGGGCGATACCGTGGCGAGCGCGGTCACGATGGGCCGCTGCGCCATCGCAAATGACGCCGACGAGTTGACGCAGACCGAATTGATCACGCCTGCGCTCTATACCTCAGGCGATGCCGATCGCCTGCAATTTACCGAGACGCCACAACCCGTATCGGCGGCTGTTGCCACCGCCGCGCCAGTCGCTTTGTCGGAGGAAAAGACATCGTTCCTGCAATCGCTCGATTCCAAGACCAAGACGATTGCCAGTATCGTTGGATCGATGACGGCCATCGGCGCTGCTGCTTTTGGCGTATGGCAATTGATGACGCCTGCCGCAGACGAAATCGCCCCGCCAATGGTCGTAAACGAACCCACGGTCCCCGATCAAGCGCTGGTTGAGGAAACCGATACGGACATGGACGGCGTGGTGGATTTTGAGGAAGTTACGCCCAATACTCCGCCTGAGACCGCAATCGGTTCAAGGCCACCGCCAAGGCGGGCGATCATTGCCGCTGGCACGGCTGGCGAGGCGATTGCCGCTAGTCAGGTTCGCACGATTGCGCGCACGAGGACGAGGACGAGGGAGCTTCGCCAGCCCGACACGCAACAGGGGGAATTTTTCACACTGCCCGATGGGCGCGTGGTGTTTGTGCCCGGCGCTTTGCCGGATGGTGTCGGTGGCGTCGAACCGCCCCCGCCGCCTCCGCCCGCGCCGCCGCCCCCGCCTCCCTATGTTCTTGGCCAGTCGGGTAACTTTTCGGGGCCAGGCTTCGAACGGCCTGGCGCGCCAGCACCAGTGACCGAACTGGGTGGTAGCGACCAGATGGCG
Organism: Sphingomonadales bacterium; assembly: GCA_038246695.1. Taxonomy (GTDB): domain Bacteria; phylum Pseudomonadota; class Alphaproteobacteria; order Sphingomonadales; family Sphingomonadaceae; genus Erythrobacter. The sequence continues at coordinate 55 of JBBRVR010000071.1, read as the reverse complement.
CTGGGCGAGCCCTACGCTGCCGAAACCGTTTTGCCGCCTGAATACCCTGAAATAT
>JBBRVR010000070.1:0-16339 GCA_038246695.1 Sphingomonadales bacterium | reverse complement strand
TTGCCGGATGAACATCGTTATCTCCGGCGGTACCGGCTCGGGCAAAACGACGATGCTCAATGCGCTGTCGAAAATGATCGACCCCGGTGAGCGCGTGCTGACGATCGAGGATGCCGCCGAACTTCGCCTGCAACAGCCGCACTGGCTGCCGCTGGAAACCCGTCCGCCCAACCTTGAGGGGCAAGGCGCGATCACCATCGGCGATCTTGTGAAGAACGCCCTGCGTATGCGACCTGACCGCATCATCCTGGGCGAAATTCGTGGCGCGGAATGCTTCGATCTGCTCGCCGCGATGAACACCGGACACGATGGATCAATGTGTACGCTGCACGCCAACTCGGCGCGCGAATGCCTTGGCCGTATGGAAAACATGATCCTGATGGGCGACATCAAGATTCCGAAGGAAGCCATTTCGCGCCAGATTGCCGAATCGGTCGATCTGATCGTGCAGGTCAAACGTCTGCGCGATGGCTCGCGCCGCACCACCGGCATCACCGAGGTGATCGGGATGGAAGGCGACGTGATCGTGACGCAGGAATTGTTCAAGTTCGAGTATCTTGATGAAACCGAAGACGGCAAGATTCTTGGCGAATTCCGCTCCAGCGGCCTGCGCCCCTATACGCTGGAAAAGGCCCGCCAATTCGGGTTTGATCAGGCGTATCTTGAGGCGTGTCTGTAAGCGGACGAAAAACCATCGAAGTTGACACAATTGACACTGTGTCAACCACCGTTCTTGCTGAATTTCTTCTTCCTTTCAGCGGCCTGAGGCTGCCCGGCAAAGTTGACACCTTGCAAAAACCAAACGCGCGGCAAAGGCGCTGTGTTGATGGGCGAGGATGAAGGTTCTGCTGTGGGGCCACGCGCGTTTCATCGCATTTTTGCGGAGCTGTAGGAAAGCGTTGCGCGCCTGTTACAAACTCCCCAGCACCACCGGCAGGCTCATCGCCAGACAGCCGCCGCCGATCATCGCGCACATCAGGAAAATACCGGTCCACGGCACCCAGCCGACCCGCTCCAGCCGCTCGACCGAACGGTTGCGCCCGCGCCTCCATTCCATCAGCGCGCACATTGCCGCGACCAGCCAGAACGCCGCGCCCGTCACCGCCACCCGCTCGGCATCGCTCGCCAGCATCAGCTGTGTCCAGAACTGTGAGATCACTTGCAAGTTCGCCGAACCCCGTATGCATGTCGAGTGACGCCGTGATTTAGTGCCCCCGTGCGCTTGCGCAATCCCCGCCCCTGCGCCAAGCGTTGCGGGCATGGATGGATCGATCGCCCGCCCCCGCCCGTTTCTTGCGCTGGGCCTGCGATTGCTGACCGCCGGAACGCTTGCGACAATGGCGATGCTGGTCAAACTGGCAAGCACCCACGGGGTGCATCTGGCAGAGCTGGTGTTCTGGCGTCAGGCGATCACGCTGATAACGGTGGCAGGGATGCTGGCTGCGTGGGGGCGGCTATCTGCGGTCCGCACGCAGCGGTTTGGCGCACATCTGCGCCGCGCGATTTACGGCATTACAGGCATGTTCTTTGTCTATGGCGCGGTGGTGCTGTTACCGCTGGCAGAGGCGACCACGCTGAGTTTCACCGCGCCGTTTTTTGCGGTGCTGCTGTCAGTCATCCTGTTCCGTGACAAGGTGGGAAAGTATCGCTGGGGCGCGGTTATTCTGGGGTTTGCGGGCGTGCTGCTGCTGACCCGGCCGGGCTCTGGCCTGATAGATCCGTTCGGCGCGGCGGTTGGCCTGATTGCGGCGTTTCTGGTGGCGCTGATCAGTTTTCAGATTCAGGATCTGAACAAGACGGAGGCACCGTGGACTATCGTGTTCTGGTTCGCCGCGCTAACCACCCCGCTGACCGCGCTGGCCCTGCCGTTTGTCGCGACCGCGCACGATCCGCAAACCTGGGGGATCATCGTCGCGATGGCGCTGTGCGGGGCGATTGCCCAATTGCTGCTGACCGCATCGCTCCGGTTCGGGTCAGCGGCGGTGATCCTGTTGATGGATTACACATCGCTATTGTGGGCCACCGCCTATGGTTTTTACGTGTTTGACCGCGCACCGGCCGCCAGCCTGTGGCTTGCCGCGCCGCTGATCATCGGCGCAGGGGCCTTGATTGCATTTCGTGAACGGGCGCTGGTCCGGCAAAGAAAACGGGCTGCCGTGCCGCTGGAACCAGTTGGCCCAGGAAACGGTTGAGGGGATACGACACACACAGATTTTCAGGAGTATTCCAATGATCCGCAAGACTTTTGCCGCACTCGCGCTTTCCGCAATGGCCCTGACCGCCACCGCCTGTAACACGGTAGAAGGTATTGGCGAGGACGTGGAAAGCGTCGGCAAGGCTGGCGAGCGCGCCATCGACTGAGCCATCGCTCACCCAGTTCCAAACAAAGGCTCGCCGCGCCCCGGCGGGCCTTTTTTCTTGCACGGCGCGGGAAATTGCGGCTTGTCCTTGCAGGCACGCATAAAGGAATTCGATGTGATACATTTCTTCGCGAAAGCCACGATCCTGGTCGCTTTCATCCTGTCCGCAAGCGCCTGCAACACGGTGAAGGGTCTGGGAGAGGACATCAAATCGGTGGGCCGTGCCGGCGAAGACGCGATCGATTAATCCAGCTCAGGTGCGGGCGTAGATCAGCACCAGATTGTTCGCTGGCATTTCATAACGCGCCGTCCGGGCCATACCGTGGAGCTTGGCCACCGCGTCCACCTCGCCCACGGTGTGAATGCCCCAAGCCGGATCGCGCGCTTTCAGACTGGCATCGAATTCCACGTTCGAGGGTGCTGGCTCCACCCCCTGTTCAAAATACGGGCCGTACAGGATCAGCGGCGAGTGATCGCTGCCCAGAATTTGGGAAGCTCCGGCAAACAGCCCCTGCGTCGCCGCCCACGGGCTGATGTGCACCATGTTGATGCATACGATTGCGTCAGCCGCTTTGACCGCCCAGCTTGCAGGTGCCTGCGCATCGAGCATGACCGGCGCGGCAAGATTGCCTCCGGAGTAATCCGCCCGCCACCCCGCAATGGAGGCAAGCGCGTCCGCGTCGGGATCGCTGGGCTGCCAGTGAAGCGCGGGGAAGGTTTGCGCAAAGAACACCGCGTGTTCGCCAGAGCCGCTGGCGATTTCCAGCACGGTTCCGGTGTCGGGCAATTCGCGCGCCAGCACAGCGGCGATGGCATCGCGGTTGCGCAGCGTGGCAGGCGCGTGACGGCGGGCGCCGGGATCGCCCCCCAATTCATCCATCGTGGTGGTGTCCATGATGCGTTTCAGCCGACCTGCCGCTCCTGCCCGATCCAGTATGGATCACGCAATTGGCGGCGCAGGATCTTGCCGCTGGCGTTGCGCGGCAATTCCGCGATAATGTCGATGCTCTTGGGCACCTTGAACGCGGCGATCCGTTCGCGCGCATACGCGATCACATCGGCCTCGTCGATTTCGCAGCCCGGTTTGGCGACGATGCACGCTTTCACTTCCTCGCCCCACTTTGCGCTGGGAATACCGATGACGGCGACCTCCGCGATCGCGGGATGGCCGTAGATCGCGCTTTCGACCTCTGCGGGATACACGTTTTCGCCGCCGGAAATGATCATGTCCTTCATCCGGTCCTGAATATAGACATAGCCGTCCTCGTCCATGATCCCGGCATCGCCGGTATGCAGCCAGCCATCGGGGTCGATCGTGCTGGCGGTGGCTTCGGGCAGGTTCCAGTATCCGGCGGTGTTGGATGGGGACAGGATGCACACCTCGCCAATGTCGCCGCGCGGCACCTCGGTATTGTCAGGCCCCCGCACCTCGATCCGCACGCCCGGCACCGCCTTGCCCGCCGACCGCATCCGCTGATTGCCTTCCAGATCGTGATCCTCGGGCGGCAACAGCGAAATCGTGCCGGTCGTCTCCGTCATCCCATACACCTGCATAAAGCCGGTATCGGGCATGGTGCGGACCGCCTGTTTCAGCAGTTCGAGCGGCATCGGGGCCGCGCCGTACATCAGGTATCGCAGACCGGAGAAATCGGTTTCGGGCGCGCGCGGGTGCTGGATCATCATCTGGATCGCGGCGGGCACCAGAAACAGCAGCGTCGCCCCGCCCTCGATCGCGTCCAGCGTGCCGTCGGGCGTGAATTCGGGCAGCACATGGATGCGCACGCCATTGGCGACCGCAATCGGGCCTGAACCCGTGCCGCCAATATGCGCGCACGGCATTGCGCCCAGCACGCAATCGTCGGGTTCGAAGTTCTGCCACGGCAGGTGTTGTTCGATACTCGGTTTCCTCAGCGCAAACAGGTTGCGGTTGGAAAGTTGCGCGCCTTTCGGGTTGCCCGTCGTGCCGGAGGTGTAGAGTTGCAGCACCGGTTCATGATCGCCCGGAGGCGTGTAGTCGGCGGGCTCCATCGCTGCGGCATCGGCAAAGGCCGCTTCGGCCTCGACCACAATTGGCGCAGGATCGAGCGTGGCGGCGACGTCATTGGCGGTGGCAAGGAAATCATGCGCCGCGATCACCAGTTTTGCGCCGGTATCGCTAAGGATATAGCCAACCTCTCGCGGGGCGAGGCGCCAGCCGATGGGGGCCATCACTGCGCCCATGCGCCCGGCGGCATACAGCGCGAGAAAATAGCGGTCCGAATTCTTGCCCAGCCAGGCAATCCGATCCCCCTTGGCGATGCCGTGCGCCTCGAAAAATGCGATCAGCTGGCGCGTCAGGCGGTCGGCCTCGGCATAGGTGGTGCGGCGCGTCCCCTCTTGCACCGCGATACCATCGGGGCGTTGCTCAGCCCAGAATGCGAGGAACTGGTCGAACGTGGTGAATTGCTCGTGCGCGGCCTGTGGCATGGTCGGTCTCTCTCCCGGATTTTCTTGTCCACAGGAGTATCCACCGCCGCCACAGGCGTCCACCACTTTACGTTACTGGAACCGGCCTATTTGAACCGTCCTCTGGCCCGTGCGCGGCGCTCGCGGATCAGCAGCCATGCGATCAGGCCCACCGGCCCGGTGATGAATGTCGCCGCCAGCACCGGGACCTGCAACCAGCGCGAAAAGAACTTCGCATCGGCATCGCGCGCGATCCACAGGCCAACAAACAGATCGAAGGCAAGGTAATGCGTCCAGCCGATCACCACACCAACATCGCTGCCGAATATCGCGCGCACGCCCTCTATGGTGGTGAAGTCTGCGCCCCCGCCCGAAGCAACCAGGCCGGTGAGCACACTGACGAGCAGCACGGCATACAACGCGCACAGCCCGCCCACGCCCAAATACAGCACGCCCGAAAGCAGCGCAGGGGGCCGCGGCAGCGCAATCAGCGCGATCCACGCCAGCAGCGCGACCACGTTGATTGTGGTGAATACGGCGGACCAGTCCATCAGTGTTCTCCTTGCGGCGCGGTCTTTGCCCGCCATTCGCGCGCTGCGCGGCGCATCGATTCGTTATCGTGGGTGAAGCGGCCCGCCGCCTTGCGCAAGGCAAGGCCCAGTGCAGCCTCCGCCACCAGCGCCGCATCGACTGATCGAAACATCTCCCAGCTGCCGCTGAGCAACGGATCGATGACCGGGCTGGCAGCCAGAGCCATGCGTTCAAGCAACCGGAAATCGCCTTCGCGCGCACCGCGCAGCAGGCCGGGGCGCAGAATATCGAGCCGTTTGAAGCCCACCTGCGTCACCAGCGCCTCGGTCTCGCCCTTGACCTTTTGATAGAGATGCTTTGACCGGGGATCCGCTCCCGCCGCGCTGATCAGGACCAGATTTTCGACCCCGGCATCCCTCGCCGCTTGCGCGGTGCCTACAATCAATTCCTGATCAACGCTGCGAAAAGTCGCCTCGTCTCGTCCCGCTTTCTTCCATGTCGTGCCCAGCGCGCAGATCAGTGAGCGCGGGTGCACAGCGGCCAGCACCTCGCCCCACTTTTCCGGATCGGCGACGAACAATTCCATCCGCGCACCTTCCGGCATTTCGATCTCGCGCCGGGCAATGCCGACCATGCGCGCCTCTTCGCCCGCGCTCGATATTTCGATCAGGGTGCGCCCGATCAACCCGGTCGCTCCGACCAGTCCGATGCGCGTGGGCGCAATCAGCGGGCTGGCCTTGCCGAACTCGCCGTGAACCTTTGCCCGTCGTGAGTGCAAACCTTCAGACATTGCGCAATCCCTCCGGCCGCTTGCCATAAATAGCCGCGCAGGCATCGATCGCGAACTGATCGGACATGCCTGCGATGAAATCGGCGATCATGCGCGAGCGCTCCGGCTCGCGTTCGGGCAGCCGATCCTGCCAGTCGGGCGGCATGAGGCCGGCATCCTGCGAATAGGCTGCAAACAGCCGTGCCACCACATCGCGAGCGGATCGCGCGGCTGCGACCTGTTCAGGATGGAAATAGAGCTTTTCATACATAAATGCCTTCAACGCCCGTTCGTATTGCGCCATTTCGGGCGAGAACCCGGCCAGTTGACGCCCCGCCGCGCGCACATCGGCCACCGATTCTATCCCGGCGACTGCGGCGCCTGTGTATTCCAGCACATCGTTGACCATCAGACCGATCTGGTCGCGCACCAGTTCACGCAATTGACGATCGCGCGGCGCATTGGGAAAGCGTTTTTCAACCTCCCGCCATTGAACGGCGAGGAAATCCAGCTCCATCAGGTCATCAAGTCCCAGAAACCCCGCGCGCAGGCCATCGTCGATATCGTGGTTGTCATAGGCGATATCGTCGGACACGGCGGCAATCTGCGCCTCTAGCGAGGGCCATTGCGATAGCGCCAGCGGGAACACGGCATCCAGTTCTGCCAGCGCCCAGCCGGGCGCGGCGACAGGGCCGTTATGCTTGGCCAACCCTTCGAGCAAATCCCACGTCAGGTTCAGCCCGTCATGATCGGGATAGGGGCTCTCAAGCCGCATCACCGTGCGCAGCGCCTGCGCATTATGGCAGAACCCGCCAAACCGCTCCATCGCATCGCGCAACGCATCTTCGCCCGCATGGCCGAACGGCGGATGGCCCAGATCATGCGCGAGGCACAGCGCCTCTGTCAGATCCTCGTCCAACCCCAGCGCGCGCGCCAGCACTCGGCCTATCTGCGCCACTTCAAGGCTGTGAGTCAGCCGGGTGCGGTAATGATCGCCCTCGGGTGCAATAAATACCTGCGTTTTCGATTTGAGCCGGCGGAAGCTCATCGAATGGATGATGCGATCGCGGTCGCGTTGGAAATCGCTGCGCGGCCCGCGTATTTCCGGGCGAGCGGCAGCACCGTGTGGCGCAATACCGCCGCGCGGGGCTCTGCCGAATTCTCGCCCGCCATGGCGCGATGGATCGGCAGCGTACAGCGCGCGGCCGGATGGGGACAAGCCCGAGGGATGCAAAACAGTCACGAAACCGGGTTAGGCAGACACAGTCCGCCGCTCAACGGGAACAGATTGGCAACCCCCGCTCGATCCGCCGGAATGCGGTGGATAGGCCGCTGTATCAGAGGATCGGGGCAATCTGAGAGGCAATCGGTCCGCGCAATGGGCGATAGACTATGCCAAGGTTTGAGAAAGTGGGAATAAAAGGGGGCCACCCGCCGGTTCTTGGGGGGTTGGCAGGTGGCCCCGCAGAGCCATCGGAATGCGACCCGAGGACTCGGAGAATGCCATTTCGTAACGAAAGGCATGCTCTTGAAACTGTAATAATAGCACCTCGAACAAATTACATCCTGAAAGATACAACTTGGGACAAAGCGTTCGCGATGAAAGCCGATCTGCTTATCAACTCACAGTTTCCGGTTCGAGGATCCAGTTCGCGGCCGCTTCGCAATGGATTCTGGTGGAATCGAACACCGGCAGGACATTGGCGTCTACATCGACGACCAGGTTCAGTTCGGTACAGGCGAGCACGATTGCATCGGCCCCTTCCTGCGCCTTGTTCGTGATGATTGTTTTCAACGCCCGCTGGGCGTCGCGCGACACCTTGCCCAGCATCAGTTCATCATAGATGATGCCTTCCAGTTTCTCGACCACAGCCATATCCGGGGCCAGCAGATCGACGCCCTGAGCCACCAACCGTTTGCGGTAAAAACTTTCAGTCATCACGTTGCGCGTGCCGATCAGCGCGGCGCTTTTGTGACCCGCATCGCGGATTGCGCGCCCGACCTGATCCGCAATGTGCAGCACTGGGATCGACACCGCGCCCGCAACATCATCATAAAGTTTGTGCATGGAATTGGCACCAATGATCAGCCCTTGCGCGCCGGCCCCCTCCAGCCGCTTGGCGCTTTCGATCAGCACTTCGCTCGCGCGGAGCCACTCGCGATTTTCGCGGATCGCGTAAAGCTCACAGAAATCGAGGCTTTCAATCAGCAACGGCGCGCTCGCCATCGGGGCCGCGCGCCTTTGCACAATGCGATTGATCCGATCGTAATAGATACCGGTCGACACCCAGCTCATGCCACCGATCATACCCAGTTTACGCAACGCAAATTCCTCGAATCCGAATGACCTTGATGTAAAGCTGTAGCGAGGATCGAAAGCCCGCGTCCATAGGGCAGAATTAACTGTGTGAATTGCGGGAATTATATGGTTGATTTGAGGTTAATCAGCCACATTCGCAGGGTCTCCAGGGTAGCTTTTGGTGCCTCTTCGTGCGGCAAATGCCCGATTTTAGGGTAGACCGTGATCGCGCTGTTCGGCATGACCGTGTCAAGCCAGCGCCCGGCGGACACCGGAATCAGCGCGTCTTCCTCCCCCCACAATATCAGCGTCGGCGCATCAATCGCGGCGATTTCCTCGCGCGTCAGCGGATCGTAGGGCGCCGCAAAACGCGCCATCGTGGCGGCGCGGTTGCCGGGATAGCGCAGCAATTCCCAATATCGGTCCACTGCCTTATCGGTCACGACCGACTGGACCGACACGCTTTGTTCAAGGGCTCGCTGAATAAGCGAACGCGGCGTGATCTGCTCAACGATCCGGTTGATCCCCGGCGTCTGCGCGATGGCAAAGCCGATATTGCCGCCGCCTCCCCCTGCGTCTTCTTCCTGCTCAGCCTGCTCTGGCATGGGCATCCCGCCGGCATCAACCAGCACCAGCCCCGCGACCCGATCGGGATATTTCGCGGCAAAGGCGAGGGCGTGCTTGCCACCCATTGAATTGCCGCCGAGAATGAACCGGTCCAGCCCCAGCGCATCGGCAACCTCGCGGATATCCTCGACGTAATTGTCGCGGCTGTAATCGCCCGCCGGGTCCGACCCTGTGAGGCCGTGGCCGACCTGATCGAAGCGGATGACGCGGGTATCGGCGCGCAGATCGTCCACCCAGGGATCCCAGGTGTGGAGATCGGCGTTGGAGCCATGCAGCAGCACGATAGCGGGAGCACCGCGCGGACCTTCATCGCGCAAGTGCACGGTAACACCATCGCCAATCTCCACGAATTGCGAGGGCGCGCCGCCATATTTTGCGCGCATCTGCGCCGGGTCGGTATCGGGCGTGCGAAAGATCAGAAAGGCGATTACCAGCAGTGCGGCCAGCGCGGCGACGATGCGCAGGGCCCACTTCATCGCTGCATCCCTGCAATCCATTTGCGCACTATCGCAATACCTTCCTCATCATTGGTGGAACGGCTCAGTTCGGGCATGGCGATACCGGGTTCGGTCGAGCTCATCCGGTGGACCATGATAGACGCATCGGGATCGCCCGGAGCGATGCTGACCCTGTGCCCGCCCGCCCCGCGTCCGGCGGCGACGGGGGGTTTGAGTATGCCGATGGCGTGGGGGTCATCCTGTTCCCAGCGCAGATCGAGCCCGCTGTTCGACGCCATGCCGCCCGGCTGATGGCAGTGCGCGCAGTTCACATCGAGGTACCCGCGCGCGAGGCTGGCGGTATCGGGATTGCCCGCGCGGTCGCCCCAGACCGGCATCGCACGATCAGCCGCAGGGATTGTCGCCAGCGCGCCGCGTTCTCGAAGGGCGACCAGAAACTGCGGCGAGAGATTGCGAACCTTGGGCCCGATGGGGATGACCTCGCCATCTTTGGAATGGCAGGTCTTGCATTCGTTCTTGTTCGGGATGCGATAGTTGACCTCGACCCCGTCAGGCCGGGTGATCGGAAGGCGCGCGCCGGCCAGCGCCAGCGTCGCCTGCGTTTGGTCTTCGTTCCAGCGATAGGGCAGCGCCACCCAGCCATCGGCGCGGTGAAGCAGCACCCGCGTCTCGATAAACCGTTGATCCGCGCTCGTGCCGAAGGCGAACGTCTTTACGATCGCGCTTCCAACCGGGAATTGCAGCAGGCCGTCCCCGTCACTCACGACCGACAGGCCATCGGGCACATAGACATACCGCAGCTTGTCCGCTCCGTCGGAATACAGCGGGGTATTGAGCGCATATTCGATCAGCCCGTCAGTAGGCACCCGCCCCCCGGCATCGGCAAAAAACCCGAATTCGCTTAAGGAGCGTGGCATCGCCTCGCCTGCAATAGCCGCGTCATTGACCGTCGGAGGCGCCGCCGAACGCGCGGCGATCGCCCCGCCAAAGGCGCAGGCCGCCGCCGCGAGAACAAGCGCCGATCGCCTCACTTGATCCGCGCCTCCAGCGCCTTGGCGGCCGTTGGCATTTGTTTGCGCGTCGTGATGGCTGGCGCAGCGGCAAGCTCGATGAAGTCGGGCATCCCCTCGGTCCGGGGCTGGCCAACGCTGGCCAGCCCCAGCGTCATCGCGCGTCGGGCTTTCGAACTTGTGACATTGCGATGCAGGCCATCGGTCAGGATAGCGGGCAGCGCATCGAGCCCTGTTGCTTTCAGCAGCTCCGCACCTCCGGCAAAATCAGGCGCATAACCGCCCGATCCAAAGATGTTGTCGCCGATGAACACGTCCTGCGGCACCGGCTGATAGCGTTCGTCGGTGTAAGGCTGCGAATACGCAATCAGTATCACGTGGCTGGTTGCATTGTTGATGAGCGCGTTGTCGATGATCTGCACGCCCGTGTTGGCCATCACCATGATACCGGTGCCTGCGGGGACGCTGGCGACAATGTTACCCTCGGGCGCGAAATTGTCGGTGTTGTTGTCGATCACCGCATTGTTTGCGATCAGCACGTCGCCCCCACCAACGCGCGGCAGGCCGGGCAGATCGAATACCAGAATGCCGCCAGTGTTGCGCGTTGCGAGGTTCTCGGTGACTTCGGCGTTGTTGCTGTTTTCGATCTCGATCCCGGCGACGTTTTCGACCACGCGGTTGCGCCGCACCACAATGTTTTCCGACTGGCCCACGTAAATGCCCGCATCCGACGCGCCGCGCACATAGCTATCCTGCACGAGGACGTTGGACGCCTCCACCGGGTAGATGCCGTATGCGCCATTGGTGGCCTTTGGCCCGCCGGTCCATTCGACCCGGATTGCGTGATAGACGATGTTGTCGGCGCCCTTGGACTTGATCCCGTCACCCTTGGCATTCTCCACCGCGAAATCGCGCAGTGTGACATTGTCGGAGGTGACCAGCAGCCCCTCGCCCGCACCCGCCTGCGCGGTGAAATCGAGGATGCTGCCCGCCTCGCCCGGCCCCATGCCAGCGCCGCGCAAAGTCACCCCGTCGACATCGACGCTGAGCCCGTCGGTCAACGCATAACGCCCGGCGGCAAGCACGATCTCGTCCCCCGGTTCGGCCAGGATCAGCGCCTCTTGCAGGCGTTCCTGCGCGCCCTCGCCGGGCTGAATGGTGTGCGTTTCCGCCCACGCGGCCCCACTTGTGGCCAGCAGCAGCGCGGCGGCGGTAATCCTGATCATGGCGTTCTCCCTCTCGCCTGCACACTGTGGCGCATCGGGGGGAGCAAATGCAAGCGGCTATGGACGTGCCTTAACCAAGAACGTTTCAGCCAAAACCCACCGCGCACAAACCGGCGCTGGTGGTGACGACGGCCACAGCCTCGCGATCCTCCACGCGGCGCAGGCGCTTTACCAGATCACCCAGCCCGGTCGCGGCATCGGCCTCGCCTTCGCGCGCGGCCATGCCCGATTGCAGTTTGTAAAGCTGCCACGCGGACAGCCGATCGACCATGCGGTTCGCCATGCAATCGGCGCGTTCATCGGAAAGGCCGGAAGCGACGAGCGCGCTCTCCACCCGCCACTTGACCACCGGCCGTGCGAGGCCGGTCTGCAGCGCAACTCCCGCCAGCAAAATCAGCACCACCACTGCAATCAGCAGTTTACGCATTGTCGAATGTCCTTTGGATCAGGCGCGGGTCAAGCAGGCGCGGATCAGTCCAGCGCCTTCACGATTTCCTCGACCATCTTCTTGGCATCGGACAGCAACATCATCGTCTGGTCCATGTAGAACACATCGTTATCGACCCCGGCATAGCCGACGCCGCCCATCGAACGCTTGATGAAGAACACCTGCTTGGCCTTTTCCACATCAAACACCGGCATGCCGTAAATGGGCGAGGTCTTGTCCGTTTTTGCCGCCGGATTCACTACGTCGTTTGCGCCGATGATGAAGGCAACGTCCGCCTGCGCGAAATCGGAGTTGATATCCTCCAGTTCGAACACTTCGTCATAGGGCACGTTGGCTTCGGCCAGCAGCACGTTCATGTGCCCCGGCATGCGGCCTGCAACGGGGTGGATGGCGTATTTCACATCCACGCCCTTTTCCTTGAGCTTGTCGCCCATCTCGCGCAGCGCGTGCTGCGCCTGTGCCACCGCCATGCCGTAACCGGGGATGATGATGACCTTTTCCGCCTGCTCCAGCATATAGGCTGCGTCTACCGCGCTGCCCTGTTTGTAGGGGCGCTGCTCGCGGGCTTCGCCGCTGCCAGCCGCTGCGCTGTCCCCGCCAAAGCCGCCCGCGATCACGCTGATGAAACTGCGGTTCATCGCGCGGCACATGATGTAGCTGAGGATCGCGCCCGACGATCCGACCAGCGCGCCGGTGATGATCATCGCGGAATTGCCCAGCGTAAAGCCCATCGCCGCCGCCGCCCAGCCGGAATAGCTGTTCAGCATGGACACGACCACGGGCATATCCGCCCCGCCGATCGGGATGATCAGAAGAAAACCGATGATGAAGGCCAGCACGGCGACACCAATGATCAGGTATCCTTCACCCGCGCCGCCTTGGGGCGAGACGGTGTAGATACCGATCAGCGCGAGGATCGCGATCAGCGTGCCCAGATTGATGATGTGGCGTCCCGGCAGCATGATCGGCGAACCGCCCATCCGGCCCGAAAGCTTAAGAAAGGCAATGATCGAGCCCGAGAACGTGATCGCGCCGATGGCGATGCCAAGACCTAGCTCAATGCGGCTGACGGCGAGGATCTGCCCTGCATCGTCGACAATTCTGAAGCTGACCGGATCGAGCCACGCGCCAAGCCCGACAACCACGGCGGCCAGACCGACAAGGCTGTGAAAGCCTGCGACCAGTTCGGGCATGGCGGTCATCGCAATCTTGCGCGCAACGGTTACGCCGATAATCGCGCCCAAGAAGATGGCGATGCCAATCTCGACGATGTTGGCGATATCATGGGTGATCAGCGTCGTGACGACGGCCAGCACCATGCCGATCATGCCATTGCGGTTGCCGGTGCGGCTGGTAGCCGGGCTGGAAAGCCCACGCAGGGCCAGGATGAAGAACACGCCGCTGATCAGATAGGCGAGCATCGCCCATGCGGGCGTGGTCGAGGCTCCGCCTGCCGCGTGTGCGGGGGTGGCAAGAACAACCGTCATTGCAGCACACGTTGGAATGACGCGTCTGGCGAGAAGCGAAACCACCCTCACTTCTCCTTCTTCTTGTACATGGCAAGCATACGCTCCGTCACGGCGAACCCGCCGAAGATGTTGATGCTGGCCAGGACCACCCCGAACAAGCCAAGATACTTCGCCGCCGGGCTGCTGGCTTCCGCCGCCGCGATCAGCGCGCCGACGATAATCACCGATGAAATTGCATTGGTCACCGCCATCAAAGGCGTGTGCAGCGCGGGAGTAACCGACCAGACCACATAATAACCGACGAAACACGCCAGCACGAAGATCGACAGGATTGAAATAAAGTCCACTATTTGCGCTCCGCTGTCCACGGCAGGACGAAGTTGCGGCCCTCTGCCCATGTTTGCCCAATCATCTTGCCATCGTTCAGGCAGGCCGAGGTGTGGTAGAAGCCGCTACCGTCGGTCGTGCGAAAGGCAACGCATGTCCGGCCTTGCGCCGTACCGGCCCGGCCAGCGAGAATTTCGCTATTGTAGAAATTGCCGGTCACGATGCCCTGTTCGTCAATCTCAAGGTTCATCGGCTGGCTGTAGGGCTCATCATCAAGCGAGAGCCGCAAGTCGACGATCCATTCACCTGAGAGCGCAGCAGCCCGCTCCTGCGCGGGGCTTGCAGCGACAAGCAATGTTGCAGCAGCTATCAGAAATGCCTGTTTCACGCCTGCAGCCTCTCGTTCACAACCTTGCCGCCCTGCGTCAGGCGGATCGCGTTGCCGATTTCTTCGTCGAACACCGGCTTTCCCGCTTCGGCATCCCAGAACGCCTGGAACATAATGAAGTGGTTGCGCGAAAACAGTGCCGATGCGTCGGCGGGCAGATGTGCAGGCGTGTTGGAATAGCCGATGATGTTGACGCCATGCTTCACCACGATCTCATCGGGCTTCGACCCTTCCACGTTCCCGCCCTGCGCCACGGCAAGGTCGAAGATGACGCTGCCCGGCTTCATGGTGGCGATCTGTGCGTCTGTAACCAGCACCGGTGCTGCGCGTCCGGGGATCAGCGCCGTGGTGATGACAATATCCTGCTTGGCGATGTGTTCGCTCACCAGCTGCGCCTGTGCGGCCTTGTACTCATCGCTCATTTCGGTCGCATAGCCGCCCGAACCCTCGCCCTCGATCCCCGCGACGTTCTCGACGAAAATCGCCTTTGCGCCGAGCGACTGGATCTGTTCCTTCGTCGCAGAGCGCACATCGGTTGCGGAAACCTGCGCCCCCAGACGCCGCGCGGTCGCAATCGCCTGAAGTCCGGCAACGCCCACACCCATGATAAAGCACCGGGCGGCCTGCACCGTGCCAGCCGCCGTCATCATCATCGGAAACGCCCGGCCATAGGTGTTGGCGGCGACCAGAACGGCCTTGTACCCGGCAAGGTTGGACTGGCTGGAAAGCACATCCATCCCTTGCGCGCGGGTGATGCGCGGCATGAATTCCATTGAAAGCGCCTCTAGCCCCGCCTTGGCATAGGCGGCGACCAGATCAGAATTGCTGAACGGATCGAACAGAGCGGCGACCATCGCGCCGGGCTTTGCGCCTGTAAGCAGGGCGGGGTCAGGCGCCTGGATCGCCAGCACGATATCGGCGTCTTTCACCGTTTCGGCGGCGCTGCCCACGCTCGCGCCCGCTTCGGCATAGGCGGCATCGGAAATCGACGCGTTCAGCCCCGCGCCGGACTCCACCGCGAATTCATTGCCAAGGCCTGCGAACTTCTTGATCGTTTCAGGTGTTGCGGCGACGCGGGTTTCGCCCGCGCCGCGCTCTTTCAGGACAGCAATCTTCACTTGGTATCGGCCCCTTTTGCGGCTGACTTAATCAGCAATCATCATCATCACGACAAGCACGATGACTGCAATAGTCGGAACAACCCATTTCAGCGTGTTCATGAACCCGCTGTAAAGTTTGTCCTTCTGTTTGATATCCTGGCTCGCCATGGCCTTGTGTTTCCTTGTGTCTTCTATCCCAAGCGGCGCCGTCGGCAATAGGTTGCCTCTAACGCACCGCGTCACTGGATGAGGCTCGTATCGAAGCGTCACGGTTTGCTCAAGCCCTTCGCGCATGGTTGACGGGGATGGCAGCGATGCGGGTGAAGCCGGGAACAGCCTTAATCTGGTCTTTACCCCCCTCGGCTACTGCATCCTTGGACGTTCATCCCGGCGCACTCTGCCGGGTTTGAGGGAGTTAGAGGTTGCGCGCATGACGGAAGCCGTTCCACGACTGGTAATGCTGATCGATGATGAACCTGCGCAAAGCAGGTTGATCACGGCAATTGCCGCGCGTGATGGCTGGCGCACGGTCGTGGCGTGCGATGCGGAAACAGCAATTGCAACGCTCGGCACGCGCGAAGGCATGCAATTGTCTGCAATCCTGCTGGATCAATGGGTTCCGGGCGATGATGCGTGCAGTCTGATTCGCGAGCTGAAAGAACGGCGCCCCGCTTTGCCGATCCTGATGCTGACCACCAGCGCATCCCCGCTGCTTGCGGTCGAGGCGATGCGCGCAGGCGCCAGCGATTACCTCGTCAAACCCGTCGCCCCTGATCGGTTGATGGAGGCGCTGCGCACCGTCACCACGCGCGAGGCGCCGCGCGATGAACTCGCACCGCTGACAGAGAAAATGTCCGCAACCTTAGATTTCGATGCGATGAT
>JBBRVR010000069.1:0-16358 GCA_038246695.1 Sphingomonadales bacterium | reverse complement strand
TATCGACCGCGATGTCAGGCTCGCCGGCACACCCAACCCGATGCTCACGCGCCATGGCGACGCCAGCGAAGCGCGCCAGTATAGCGGGCGGGAAGTCGGGCCAGAATGGTCTTGCCCTTTCAAGGATCCGCGCAGTTGAGCGATATCATCGAAATCCGGCCACGCAGCGGTGCTGCATTCGTGATCCAGGCTGGACAGCACCTCACGGTGATCGATCCGCAAGGCAGCCAGGTTGCGGACCTGCTCGCCTATGGCCATGATGATGTGCGCGAAGTCATATCGAACGGCCGCACGTTCGATTACGAGGAGACGATCGCGCTCACCACCGGCAATACTCTTTGGTCAAACCGGTCCCGCCCGATGCTGGAGATTATCGATGACAGCGTGGGCCGCCATGATTTCCTGCTCACACCCTGCAGCGAGGCCACTTTCCGCCATTTCTATGCCGATAAACCGGTGCATCGCGGCTGCTTTGGCAATCTGGCAGAGGCGCTGGCACCGTGGGGCATTGCGCCCGATGATATTCCGACCGCCTTCAACGTGTTCATGAACGTGCCAGTCGACGGCATAAGCGGGCGATTGCGGGTCGATCCGCCCACCAGCGCGCCCGGCGGGTACATCCGCCTGCGCGCGATGATCGATTGCGTGATCGGGTTGACCGCCTGTTCCGCATACGCGTCCAACGGCGGCACCTTCAAGCCGATCCATTACGCGATCACCTGATGCTTCACCCGGATCATCACGCGCAGATCGCTGGCGCAGCGCCGGGGGACTGGCTGGCCCATTTGCGTGTTGGGCTTACCTACGCTGCGCGCCACCGCCGTCTACCCAACCTTGCCCGGCCGCGCCGGTTCACGGAACTGGTGCAGAGGCGCAAGCTGAACGACCGCGATCCTGCGCAGACGATGCTGATGGACAAGATCGCCGCCAAGGCGATGGCAGGAGGACAATTGGGCAAAGACTGGATTATTCCCACAGCATGGGTCGGTGATTGCCTGCCTCAGCTGCCACCATTCGCCTGCCCTAGGATCGTGAAGGCTCGGCACGGCTGCAATCAGTACCGCGTCCTGCGAGAACAGCCCGATGCGCGCGCGTGGGAGGATTTGCGCAAGCTGTCGGCACACTGGACGCGCAAGCCGTATGGCCTGTGGCTGGACGAATGGGCGTATGAAAATGTGCCGCGCGGAATTATCGCCGAACCGCTTATCGCGGGCCCCGGCGGCGCACTGCCGGTCGATTACAAGATCTATGTATTCGGAGGCGTCGCCACCCACGTTCAGATCCACCTTGATCGCGGATCCTCACACCGCTGGATCCTGCATGATCGCGACTACCGCCAGCTGGTGCAGGTGGACGAGGCTCCGGCAGCGCCCCGGTCTCTCGGTGCGATGCTGGATGCAGCCGAGGAACTGGCGACCGGCTTCGATTTCCTGCGGGTCGATTTTTACGAGGTGGCCGGAAAGCCGCTGTTCGGGGAGTTCTGCCTCTACCCCGGAAGCGGTCTTGATCCATTCGCGGCAGACTGGATCGATTTCGAACTGGGCGGTCTTTGGCGGGAGGCTATCGCTTCGCGTCAGGCGGCAATGTCCGGCGCGGCCGTCAACTGGACGAACACATCCTCCAGATCGGCTTCGCGCGTGGTCACGTCTTCGACTGTAAGCCCCTGTTCCTGAAGAATTGCGAGCACCTGCCCGGCGCTCAGGCGGTCCTTGTCATATGTCACCTCGACCCCGCGTTCGCCGGTCACCTCGACCTTGCTGAAGGCCTCATGCGCGGGCGCAGCGGCCAGATCACTGGCCACCGTCACCGCAACGATTTTCTCGCGCGCCATGCCGATCAGCTCCTTGGTCGGCTTGTTTGCGATGAGCTTCCCGTGGTTGATGATGGCGATGCGGTCGCACAATTGCTCCGCCTCTTCGAGGTAATGCGTGGTCAGCACCACGGTCACGCCCTGCCGGTTCATTTCGGTGACAAGCTCCCACAATTGCCGGCGCAGTTCCACATCGACGCCCGCCGTGGGTTCATCCAGCACCAGGATCGGCGGGGAATGCACCATCGCCTTGGCGATCAGCAGGCGGCGCTTCATCCCGCCCGACAGCGTCCGGGCATAGGCATCGCGTTTATCGGCCAATCGCACCGCGGCCAGCAATTGCTCGCTGCGGCGGCGCGATGCCGGGATACCGTAAAAGCCGCCCTGATTTTCCAGCACTTCGAACGGGGTGAAGAACGGGTCGAACACGATCTCCTGCGGCACGATGCCGATCGCGCGGCTGGCGTTGCGGCGCTGGTTATCGATGTCGAAACCCCAGATATCGACGGTGCCGCCAGTCTTGTTCACCAACCCGGCAAGGATGTTGATAAGCGTCGATTTGCCCGCGCCATTGGGGCCGAGCAGCCCGAAGATCGAGCCTTGCGGCACATCGAAGCTGACACCATCCAGCGCCAGCTTGCCGTGCGCGTCTGCACCCTTTGCCCCCTTGGGCGGGGCATAGCGTTTTACGAGGTTTTCGATCCGGATTGCAGGAGCATCTGTCATCGCCACCGCCATAAAGATGCGCGGCCCCAGCGCAAGAGCCCCAGCGGCAGGTCTTCGTGCGGTGTTAACCCTCTTTGGTCGGCATACCAACATATCTTCGATGGTAGGCGGAAGGCGTGACGATCCGTCTCCCTTCCCTCCGGCGTTCCGGCGCACCGATCCTTGCGCCAATTGCGGCAGCGCTGGTGATGGCATTGGCGTTTGCGCCTGCGGCAGCATCCGCGCAAGGCTCCACGCCGACACAGGCGCGAGTGACACTGATCGATCCGCTGACCATCACCAAGCTGGCGGACATGGATTTTGGCGACATAATCGGCGCAAGTGGCGGCACGATCGTCCTCACGCCCACCACCGCGCCAACCTGCACCGCAACCGGCGGGCTGGTCCAGATCAACGAATGCCAGCCAGCGACCTTCATCGGCGTGGGCGGATTTGATCAGCGTGCCCGCGTGCGGCGGCCAATCCGCAACACCATTACGCTGACCGGGCCCGGTCAGGACATGATCGTGACCGATATAACAATCAATGGCGACCCCGATCTGGTGCCGGTCCGCTCAAACCCGAACTGGGAGCGGTTTCGGATCGCCAATACCAGGGGAACATTTGTTTTCCGGGTCGGCGGGACGCTGAACGTCAATCCAAATCAGGCTCCGGGCGTCTATGAGGGCACATTCGAGATCCGCCTCGACTATCAGTGATTGAATTAGGGCGAGAGCGCGATTATCCGCTGCTGCATGAATATCCCCCCACCCGAAGTCCTGATGGTCGATACGCGCCGCGTCAGCTGTGATGGCGCAAGCGCGATCCGCAGCGGTGCGGGCTATCTCCCTGCCGCGCTGGGCCACCCGCGCATCTACCTTGAAATAGACGAGCACGGCTATGTCGATTGCGGATACTGCGACCGGCGATTTGTCCTGAAGGGTGGACCGGCAGACGGGGCGGATCAGGCAACTCTCCCGGATATCTCCGAAGGGGCCGATCCCGGCCACCGTTAAGGCTGAAAAGCCTGCCTTTCCGACTGAGGGCCGTCTATTCGGCTTGCGGTAATGGTGCGCAGGTTCGCGGCCTGATTCATTCATTTGGTTTCAAACTATTGTTAACCTGCTGGCGTCTATGTGGAAATCGTGACTGGCAAACGCGCCCGCGATGCGGCGATGTTGACGCTGCGCCTGATCACGCTTGGGGCAAGACGGGGCATGAAAACATTGCGAATGACGCATCTTCAGGCAGGCCATAGACGGCGGCTGACTGGCATTTGCAGCGCATCGATCGAGTGGTTTGTGGCTGCCATGTTTGCTGTGTTCGGGTTTTCCGCGTTTGTGACCACACCGGCCGCTGCGCAGAGCAGTGAGTCAACCCAAGCGCGTGCGTTTCTTGTGACCCCCCTCAGCTTTGTCAAACAGACCGATCTCGACTTTGGCCAGATCGTGCCGGGCGATGCCAATGGCGAAGTCAACATGGATTCCGAAGGGACCGTCACCACCACCAACGGCATAACCGTGCTGGATGGCACGACGCAACCGGCCCGGTTCTGGGGATACGGAGCCTTTAACCAGACCGTGCTGATCAATGTCGATCAGAACACCTATTTGCTGACGCGCGATGGCGGCTCTGAAACGATGCTGTTCGATCGCGTGACGATCGGCAGCCGACCGCCCATCCGCATCACCCGCAATCCTCGCAGGTTCCGCATCATCAATCCCGACGGATATTTCTCCTTTACGATTGCAGGCCGATTGCAGGTGGCCCGCGATCAGGTTCCCGGCGTCTACAATGGCGAGTTCACCGTAACCCTCGAATACGAGTGAGTCGCGCTGCCTAGGTCATGATGCGCGTTTGCGCTCATCGCGTGTTCAGGCATCTTGGTGTAGTCCAACAGCGTGAGGATTGTCCGAGGAGTAAAACCGATGAGCCGTCCGTCAAATTTCCGTCTTCCCCGCATGCTCGGCGCTGCCGCCCTGTTCGCTGGGCTCGCTCTGGGCGCTGTGCCGACATGGGCGCAGGATGAGGCGCCGCCGATTGAATCCGGCACCCACAGCGATGAGCCTGCGCATGAAATGACCAAGGGCGAAAAGAAGCTGGCCAGACTGCTCGAAGGCCGTGTGGCGGGCGAACCGCAGACGTGCATCCGCGTCATGCCGACCGCCGGTATGACGACGATCGACAAGACCGCCTATGTCTATGGCCGCGGCAACACCATCTATGTGCAACGCACCCAGAACCCGGAACAGATCGACCGGCGCGATGTGCTGGTGACGCAGCGTTTTGGCGGCGGCACGCAATTTTGTAAGGTCGATGTGACGACGACGGTCGACCCGCTGAACGGATTTTTGACAGGTGCCGTCCTCTTCGACGATTTCATACCCTATACCCGCGTCGATAAAGACGCGGGATAACACGACCGGTTACAGTCGCGAGGCAGAGCCTTGGGCCCTTTGGCTCAGAGGCGCGGGTCGTGGTGCGCGGTGCCTATTGCCCGGCGTTCCTGCCGCTCAACGGCCAGTCGAGCGCAGCGCAGTGCCACGGACAATGGCTCGGCATCGGGGATGCGCTTCGCATCCCACCGGTTCGCCAGTTCGCACTCCTCGTGCGCGGACCATAAGATCAGACCTCCCACTGTGCCTGACCCATCGCCATTGGCGCGGTGCAGCTCATGGATCGAAGCGCGATAATGGCGCAAAGTACGATCGGCGGCGGGAAATGATCTGAGGGTCAGGTTCCCTCTGCTCGTGGCATCATTACAGACCTGCGCGATCACCGCGCTTTCGGAACGCCGGATCGCATTGGCCTGCGCGCGCAGATCGACCAGCGGCGGCATGGTCGCAAACGCTTCGCGGCGACGGCGCTTGTGTTCAAGGGTCAGCGGATCGTCGGCTACGGCGGGTGCAGCGCGCTTGCGCCGCTGACGCTTCGCGGTCAGCGGTCGGTGTGCGCGCGAGGGGGCATCCGGGCTGGTGCCAATGCAGTAATAGCTGCGGGTGCGCGCGGCACCTACCGCATCCCCGATCAACCAGCTTACGATGCAGGGGGCCGCGATCAGGACCATCCACACACCAATCGCGACACTGTGTTCCATACAGGTTCCCTCGTTCGCTGCGCCGGATGGGTGAGCGGATTGCAGACCGGCTCCGCCACCGCTCTTGACGAGACAGTCGCCTCATCGAGCGAGGGCAGCCTCAGTTCCGGACGTGCGTGTATTACCGAAGCCGCGGGCCGTAGTTTATTCGGGTTCGCTACGTAGAATCCGCTTAACCACGTTCACCGCAGCCCGCCGGGCCTGCGTATAAAACAGCGGGCAAGAAATAGCGCGCGGCCCGGATCAGGCCGCGACGGAAGCCTTCGCGCCCGCCATCGCGTTCATCCGGGCAAGAATTTCATCCGCCTCGCGCATGATGCGGTCGATCAGTTCCTGACACGTCGGGATATCGTTGATCAGCCCGGCGACCATGCCGCAACTCCACGCGCCTTTGTCCATTTCGCCGTCCATCATGATCGAGGGGTAAACGCCGGCAACCTCGGGCAGGATATCCTGAATGGTGATCGCATCGCCCAGCTCTTTTTCCTTGGCGAGCAGGCGATCGACAGCTTCATTATGGAGCACGCGTTCGGTGTTGCGCAGCGGACGCATGACAAGCCGCGTGTCCAGCTCGCTCGCCTCGACGATTGCGCGTTTCACGTTTTCGTGGACCGGTGCTTCCTTGGTGGCGATGAAGCGGGTGCCCATGTTCATCCCTTGCGCGCCCATTGCGAGGCTCGCAATCAGACTGCGCCCGTCAGCCATGCCGCCGCTGGAGACGAACGGAATGTCCAGTTCATCCGCCGCGCGCGGCAGCAGGATGAAGTTGGGAATATCATCCTCACCCGGATGCCCCCCGCATTCGAACCCGTCCACGCTCACCGCATCGCAGCCGATGTCCTGCGCTTTCAGCGAGTGGCGCACGCTGGTGCATTTGTGGATCACCTTGATCCCCGCATCCTTCAACGGCGGCAGCAGTTCGACCGGATTGCGCCCGGCGGTCTCAACCACCTTGATCCCGCCTTCGATCACGGCTTTCAACAGGCCGGGATAATCAGGCGGCGTCAGCGTGGGCAGGATGGTGAGGTTCACGCCGAACGGCTTGTCGGTCATATCGTGGCAACGCGCGATCTCATTCGCCAGCTTTTCAGGCGTGCCCTGCGTCAGCCCGGTAATAATGCCAAGCCCGCCCGCATTGGAGACAGCAGCCGCCATCTCGGCAAACCCGACATAGTGCATCCCGCCCTGGATTATCGGGTGCTGGATGCCGAACATTTCGGTGATGGCGGTTTTCATGGCTGTGTCTCCCGTGAGGTTCATGTTTGTGCATGAGACAAGCCGAGTTTGCGTTGCTGCGCAAGCGCGCTCTTGCGAGGGGCGCAAACCGTAACGTCAGCCAGAGCGCTTGATTACCCAGCGAAGCGAGTGCACTGTCACAAGGTCATGTTCGAAGCCGGAACGCCCAAGCCGCCGGGGCCAATGCGCCTGTTTACGGCCAGTCTGATCGCAGCGGGCATCTACTATGTGGCGGTGCTGCTGCTTTTGACGGTTGTGGCGTTGGTTTCCGTTGGTGGGCCGTTAAGGGCCTTCGGTGTCTTCAGCGTCTATGGCATGTATGGCCTGTTCATCGCGGTCCTGCTTGCATTTGTTTTGGTCGCGCCACTGAGCACCGCATTGGGGCTGATCATGCTGCGCCTCGCGCCGCAGGGTCGCTGGACTGGCGGGCTGATCGGCGGGTTGATCGTCGCGATCGTTTTTCTCGGGTTCTGGATCTTTGCTGCGTCGGAGGGCGAATCGCACTCCCTCGGCACCTTTGCCCCTTGGGTCGCCCTTACCGCCATCGGTGCGGCTACCGGATGGTTCGTGCAGCACCGCATTCTGCGCTGGCCGATCAACGCTTAATCCGCGTCGCGCACAATCGGTCCGGTCTCGCACAGGTCGCTCACCACGCAGATTTCGCATTTGGGCACGCGAGCGCGGCAGACTTGCTTGCCGAACTGGATCAGCCAGAAATGCCCATCGCGCATTGCCCAGTCAGGGCTACGATCTTCGAGTTGCTGCGCGGTCTTTTCGGCCGTCTTTGCCTGCGTCAAACCGATGCGGTTGCACACGCGGTGGACATGCGTATCGACTGCGATCACGTCCGCGCCAAAGGTAAAGCTCATCACGATGTCGGCGCATTTGCGCCCAATGCCGGGCAGGCTCAGCAGTCCTTCGCGGGTGTCGGGCACCACGCCGCCGTGTTCTTCGAGCAGGGCCGTGCAGAACTTGCGGATGTTCTTGGTCTTGTTGTTGTAGAGGCCGCACGGCTTGATCGCGGCGGCAATCACCGCGTCATCCAGCGCGAGCATCGCCTCTGGCGTCCGCGCCAGTTTGAACAGCGCGCGCGTGGCCGCGGCGGTGTTGCGATCGAGCGACTGAGCCGACAGCATGCAGGAAATGCAGGACCGAAAGGCATCGGGCTGACCCTTCGGCCCCTTGGCACCTTTTATGCGGCCCGGCATCGCCTGCGACACGCGGCGATAGACTTCTTCGATTTGAGGCGGTTCAAGCATGATGGCAAAGCGCTCAGCGGGCGCCTGCGGTTCCCGTCGCGCAATACTCGCACACCGGGCAGGCGTCGCAATCGGCCTTGCGCGGGCGACAGAATGTCTGCCCCAGTTTCTTCAGCAGCAGATGATGTTCGTCCATATCCGCCGCGCTCCATTCCTCCGGCACGATCGGCATCAGCGCATCATAGGTGCGCGCGGTGTCTGCCTTGGCAGGGACGATCCCCATGCGCTGCATGATCCGGCGGTGGTGCCCGTCGATCACCATCGCGCGCCGGGCAAAGGTGCTGGCATTCATCACTCCGGCGGAGTTCTTGCGCGCGACGCCGGGCAGGCGCTCCAGCCACGCCATGGCCTCTGCGGTTTCGAGTTTGGAGAGGTGGCGCAGGTCCACACTGCCGCGCGCGGCGATGATGGCGTTGAGGCAATCCTTCAGCCGCCGGGCTGCGACACCGGGAAAGGTCTGGCGTTGCAATCGCTCCTCGAGCGTCTCCACCGGCACCGCGGCCACCGCCTCCCAGCTGCCATATTCCGCCATCAGATCATCGGCGGATGCGTTGGAGGCCGCCGTCTTCGTCTGCGCGCCGATCACGCCATGCACCAGCACCCATACAGGATCGCGGCGCTTTTCAGGCGGGCGCACGATCCGCCCGAAACGCACAATGAGCGCCGACTGTGACCGGCGCAGCGTTTCAGTGCGATCATCCGGGCCTAGATCAAGTTGCAAGGCGCGCTTTTCGACCGGCTACTTTCGAAGCTGTCCGCGAATGGCGCCGTTGGGATATTCAGCCGTGTGGACGTTTACGTAATAGTTCGAAAGACCTTCGTTGAAAGCCTTCTGGACCCAAGCCGTATCATTGCTGCAGCCGCGCCATCCACCCTCGGTTGCCTGAGCCATGGCAAGAACGACAGGTCCGTCGACACCTGCAGGACCGCGGTGGATGTGTGCAGCGGTGATCGGTCCGAGAGCTTTGATATTGTTCAGGTCCCAGCACACACGGGTCAATTCATCTGCAAAGCTGATTTCTGCAGTGCCGGACCCGTCCCGATCGCCCATCGCCACCTCGTTCGAACCCTTAAGTTCGGCCGTATAGGTCGTCGAGGTGCGCTCAGTATAAGCTTCCTGAATGGTTTCGCACGCGGTCAGCGACAACAGCGCTGCGCCTGATAGAATGATCTTGTATGCCATGGGGTAAGCTTCCTCTCTCGAATCTGACTGCAGATCCAACGCGCGGCAAATGTCCCCGTTCCGAACAATCCGGCCCTGCTCCGTGGTCAGCGCTGGAACGCGATCGAGAACGTCACCGGTACGGCCGGAGTGATAGAGGGCAGTCCGGCCAGTTCCTGCAATTGCGCCAGTCCTTCGGTCAGTTTCAGTGCATCGGCATAGACAATCACCGGCTGGGTCGATGTGGCGAGCACGCGGTTATCGGCAATGCGGGTTACGGAAACCTGCGTGGTGATGGGCGCTTCCACACCCTTCACCGTCAGCTTTGCGTCCAGCGGTTGCACTATGGTTTCACCCACGGCCAAAGTTGCGAAGGCTGCCGGGTCAATCTTTGCCGTCACCGTTGCCGTGGGGTGGTTGGCAACGTCAAAAAAGATGTCGCGCATGCGTTCGTTGCGGATATCCACCCCGGTGTTGACCGTCGACAAGTCAATATCGACGCTGGCCGTGCCATCGGCGGCGACACTGCCAGAAAGGCCGGTGAAGCTGTTGGCCTCCGCGACCTCGCCCGATTTCACGCTGACATAGGATAGGCTGGAGGCCGCTGGATCGACGCTCCAATTGCCTTCAGCCAGCGCGGTCGGTTCAGACGGAGCCTGCGCACAGGCAGCGAGGGTGATTAGTACGGGGGCGGTCAGCAGGATGGTTGCTCGGATCACGGCGATGGCCTCTCGGTTTGGAAACTCCGGTCGATACATACTCATACACAACCGCGTGGCAAAGGTTGCGTGATCGCGGTGCGGCCCTGCGGCGCGCGTATCACTCCCATTCGATCGTGCCGGGAGGTTTGCTAGTATAGTCATACACCACCCGGTTGATGCCCTTGACCTCGTTGACGATGCGCGTTGCCACCTGCGTCAGGAAACTGGCGTCAAAGGGGTACACATCCGCCGTCATGCCATCGGTGCTGGTTACCGCGCGCAATCCGCACACGCTGTCATACGTGCGTGCATCACCCATCACGCCCACGGTCTTTACCGGGAGCAGCACGGCAAACGCCTGCCAGATGGCGTCATACAGGCCCGCATTGCGAATCTCCTCCAGGTAAATCGCGTCGGCCTTGCGCAGAATATCGCAGCGCTCTTTCGTGACTTCGCCGGGGATGCGGATCGCAAGGCCGGGGCCGGGGAACGGGTGACGCCCGACAAACGCCTCTGGCAGGCCCAGTTCGCGGCCCAGTTCGCGCACTTCGTCCTTGAACAATTCGCGCAACGGTTCGACCAGAGCCATGTTCATGCGTTCGGGCAGCCCGCCGACATTGTGGTGGCTCTTGATCGTGACGCTTGGCCCCCCGGTGAAAGACACGGATTCGATCACGTCAGGATAAAGCGTGCCCTGCGCGAGGAAATCCGCGCCGCCGACCTTCTTTGCCTCAGCCTCGAACAGGTCGATAAAGGCACCGCCGATGAACTTGCGCTTTTTCTCAGGATCGGTGAGGCAGACAGTCCCGCAAGGAAGGTTTCCTCGGCATCCACCGCGACCAGTGGGATGTTGTAGTGATCGCGGAACAGCGTGACGACCTGCTCTGTTTCATTGAGGCGCATGAGCCCGTGATCGACGTAAACGCAGGTCAGCTGATCGCCGATCGCTTCGTGGATCAGCACCGCGGCGACGGCCGAATCGACCCCGCCCGAAAGTCCGCAGATAACCCGGCCCTTTCCCACCTGCTCGCGGATTTCGGCGATCTTGGTCTTGCGAAATTCCGCCATCGTCCAGTCGCCCGTCAGCCCGCAGACATGGCGCACAAAATTGGCCAGCAGCTTTCCGCCATCCGGCGTGTGGACGACTTCGGGGTGGAACTGCGTGCCGTAAAACTTGCGGCGTTCATCGGCGATCACGGCGAACGGTGCGCCATCGCTGGTGGCGACGATTTCAAATCCGGGCGCGAATTTGGTAACCTTGTCGCCGTGGCTCATCCAGACTTGGTGGCGCTCGCCTTCCTGCCACAGCCCATCGAACAGCGCGCAGGGCTTCGTAACGGTAAGGTAGGCGCGACCGAATTCACCGCCTTCCCCGGTTTCGTGGCCGGGGCGAACCTCGCCGCCGAGCTGGTGGCTCATCACCTGCTGGCCATAACAGATGCCAAGAATCGGCACGCCCGCCTCGAACAGGGCCTGCGGGGCACGCGGCGACCCGTCTTCGGGCACGCTGGCGGGCGATCCCGACAGGATGATACCCTTGGGCTGCAGGCGATCAAAAGCCTCCTGCGCCATCGTGAACGGAGCAATCTCCGAATAGACGCCGGCCTCGCGCACGCGGCGGGCGATAAGCTGCGTCACCTGACTGCCGAAATCCACGATGAGGATCGAGTCGGGGACGGGCGGGGAATCGTCGGAATGCTGTGCGGTCATGGGCGAGGAATTACGGAGCGGTTGCCCCACTGTCCAGCGTCTGGCCTGCATTCGCCCCCGTTCGTCAATAGTTAGGTTCGCGCGCTGGGCCTCGTTGCAAATTACGCAACAAAAGTTGGCGCTTTCGCATTTGCGTTCGATCCGGTCGAATACCAGTTGGGAATGGAGCGGCGCGCAGGCACCCCCCTCCAGCCTGCCCCGCTTCGATGAACCGCAAACCGAAAACGGCATGTGCGTTCATTTGCTTGATGTGTTGCCGACGTGGCTAAGCACGGCTGATATTCGAGCGATCCGGCACCATCGGTGCTCATTCGCGATCGGCCTGCATATGACGGTCATTCCCCCGGACCATCGCCGCGTCCGCCCCGGAATTATCTTGCGCCATGGGATCGGCGCGGGTTTCCGGGCAAACTAGGCAACCATGCAGTGAGCAAGACGCGGTCGCCCCTCCCCCCTGAACTGGCGGCCGCGTCTTCGCTCGCGCTGCCCTGGCTTCATTCACCGCGATGCACCGCCTCCGCGTGGTCGCGCAATTGCGTCTTGAGCAGCTTGCCGATGTGGCTGCGCGGCATTTCGTCGATGGCGTGGAGTGCGGACAGGCGCTGCGTCTTGCCAAGCCGCGCGTTGACTGCCGCGAGGATCTCCTCCGGATCTCGCGCCCCCTTCGCCAGCACCACGAATCCGACCGGCGTTTCGCCCCACTGGCGCGATGCAATCCCGACCACCGCCGCCTCGATCACATCCGGCTCGCGCGTCAGTTCAGCCTCCAGATCGCTGGGATAGATGTTGAACCCGCCCGAAATGATCATATCCTTGGCCCGGCCCACCAATTCGACAAAACCATCGGCATCCACTCGCCCGATATCGCCCATCCGCATCCAGAGCTCTCTGGTTGCGGGATCGGTCCATTGCGCCTCTGCGGTCTTGTCCGGGCGGTTTTTATAGCCCGACATCATCGTATGGCTGCGCCCGACCAGATTGCCGGGCGTGCCCACCGGCACCTGCGTATCGGTATCGTCCAGCACCTTTATCTCGCTGCCCGGTGCGGGCCGGCCGACGGTGTGGAGCTTGTCCGGGAATTCGTGGGCTGCCAGCAGGCAGACGACCCCGCCTTCGGTCATCGAGTAAATCTCGATCAAACCGCCCGGCATCCGGTCCAGCACCGCGCGTTTCAGCTCAGCTGAAAATGGCGCAGAGGTGCAGTATTTCACCGCGAGGCTCGACAAATCGAAGGTGTCGAACCCGGCAAAGTCGATCAGGCGCTGGTACTGAACCGGCACCAGCATGGTCACGGTGGTGCGATCAGCCTGCGCGTGGGCCAGCCAGAGTGCGCAATCGAACTTGCCCATGATGCGGATCGTGCCCCCCGCCAGCAGCGGGGCGAGAAAAGCTACCATCGTGGTGTTGGAATAAAGCGGGGTCGAAGCAAGCGAGCGCACCGGCAGCCCGGCCGCCAGATACGATATTGCAGTCGCGCCGAATTGCCGCCAGCGCATCTGGTGCGAATGGACGATCCCCTTGGGAATGCCAGTGGTCCCGCTGGAATAGATGATGTTGAACGGGTCGCCGGGCGCTGGCTCGAAATCAGGCGCGCGCGCGCCGGGAGGGGCCATCCAACCCGCTATTCCCTCCAGTGGCACACGGATCAGGTCGGCCAGAAAATCGGGCCCGAGCTCGCGCGCTTTCGCGGCGTCGATGAACAGGTGGCGCGCGCCGGAATCCCTCGCCATTCCCGCGAGTTGTTCGGGCGTCGCGCTTGTAGTCAGCGGTGCGGCCACTCCGCCTGCGCGCACCGCCGCCAGAAACACCAGAGCGTATTCGACGCTGCTCGTGCCAAGGATGGCCACCGATTGTCCGGGCTCCAACCCGGTCTCGATCAGCCGCGCCGCCAGCCGCTCGACCTCTCCGATCAGCTCGGCCCATGCGACATCGCGGGTGTCATCCACCAGCGCAATCGCATCGGGCCGCGCGCGCGACCACAGGCGCAGGATTTCGGTGAAACTGCCAAACGGTGCGCCAAGCTCTTCCCTGATCTGCAAATCTGTCATTCGCGGATGCTTAATCGTCGAGACCCTCGCAACAAGCAAAATCGGAAGGGTCGGATGATCGCTCCCCGGCGCCTAGCATAACAGCACGTTAAGCCTGTCTGTTCATTGGTTTCGGGGTAATTTGGGCCGCGCAAAGCCCGGAACTCCTGTGGATACCGTCTTTTCCGCAATGCAGCGCGGCGCCGACTGCCGAGGTGCGGTAACCCAAACTTAACGAAGTTTTAGAAGTTTGCGCGCAAGTTGGCGGTGATCGGGGCGCGCAATGGACTGGGCAATGGAAAAAATTGATGACCCCCCTGAAGGTCGCATGAAGGCCATGTTCGCGCGTGTGGCGCAGTTTTGTGGTGCGTCTGCGACCTCATCCTCCAGTGCCTCTCTCATTAACCGGCGCAAGCTGCGGATCGTGCTTTTAGCGGCGCTGATCGGGATGGTTTCAGGCCTGATTGAACTGCCGCTCCCAGCCGAGGATGCCTATCGCGCGATCAGAGCGGAGCTGCGATCGCGCCCGGCGCCCGACGATATCGTGGTGATTGCGCTGGACGATGCGACGCTGGCTGAACTTGGCGGGAAAATGCCGACGCGGTTTCAGGACGCCCAATTGGTGAAGAATGTGTTCGCTGCTGGCGCGCAGCGTCTGGTGTTCGACAAAGCTTTCGCCGACCCGGCAAGCGATGCGGAGGACGCAGCGTTCGCAAAGGTTCTGCGAGAGCATAAGGGGCGAGTGTGGTTGGGAGCGATGCCTGCTGTCAACAATGGACTTCAGCGGAGTGAAGCATTGGTTCCTTTACCGAAATTTCGCGAGAACGCCCTTCTTGCGTCGATGTCCGGAGAAATGTCACCATTCGAACTGTCGATTAGGTTCCCGGCCTCACAGATAGTCCAAGATGAGAAAGTTTTTGCGATTTCGGCGGTGCTGACAGGTCATACTTACGAAGAAAGATGGTATCGGCCAAATTTATCATTCGATCCTGCTTCGGTTCCCACTGTCAGCTACGTTGATATTCTAGAGGGTCGCTTCGCGCCAGATGCCTTCTTGGGAAAGCACGTTGTCTCCGGACCCACATACCTCAATTCTGCCGATATTCATCCACTTCCGTTTGGTGGGGCGATCCCCGGTGTCTACCTGCACGTAATGGGCGCACACACCCTTAAGAGTGGTATCCCGCTTGATCTGTATTGGTATCCGGCACTGCTCATCGCAGCTAGCATTATCCTCGTTCAGGCGCGCAGAAGGCGGCCGTTGCGCAGCCTTACATGGATCACCGTTGGCGCGCTCACCCTCGCGCCCTTCGTTCTGGACAGCATTTCCATCGGGATTGATATCTTTCCCGCTTTGATGGTGCTGTGCATCGGCATGATTGGTTTAAGCCGACTGGCAAACCAGACCTATAACAGGTCGACCAACCTAGTGCTGCCGGAAGCAATCAAGGATACAGAAGCCGGGCCGGAGCGTGATCTCTACGCCCTAAAGATCGATAATCTCGGCGACTTCGCCGAAGCGGGGATGCCACAAGAATTGGGCCGACTGGTCGATCGCATCATCGCCTATCTCGAGAAATCTTGGCCTCAGGGGTGCACGGGTCAACAGGTTGCGTTCGACAAAGACACGTTGATCTGGTTCGCGCCCAAACTGCACAAAAACGAACTTGAGGAGAACGGTCTGGGGCTTGTTTCGCTGCTCAAGAATGCGATGGATACGAGCGGCCGTTCGGAATTTATCGAGGCCACGCTGGGCATTGATGTCAACCACGCCCTGCCGCACGAAAAGCGGATGCAGAACGCCTTGCAGGCGGCCGAAACCGGGTCGCGTCGGGGGCTGCGTCTGTACATCGCCGATGCAGCATTTCTTGATGAGCGGGCGCACAGGCTGACACTGCTCGCTGAACTGGAACGCGGTATTGCGGAAGCCACTATCGAACTCGGCTACCAGCCCAAGATCGAACTGGCGACTGGTAATGTGATCGGAGCCGAAGCGTTGATCCGCTGGCACCATCCTGAACTGGGCTATGTCGATCCGCAGGAGCTTGTCCACATGGCGGAAGAACACAGGCGCATCGACGAACTCAGCGTCTATGTCATCGACCGTGCGCTGAGAGAGGCCAAGGCCGTGTTGGGCAAGTCTTCATCGTTCAAGCTCGCAGTCAATCTTTCCGCCCAGACGCTTGGCAGCGACATGATCCTGTATCATGTCGCGCGCCTGCTTCATCGTTACCAGTTTCCCAGCCGCAACCTCATCCTGGAAGTTACCGAATCATCGCCGCTGGACGATGAACTTGTCCACGAAAAGATCACCGCCCTGCAAAAAGACGGCGTCAGTTTCTCGATCGACGATTTCGGGACAGGCCATTCGAGCCTCGAATATCTGCAGACAGTGCCCAGCTCGGAGCTCAAGATTGACCGCCGCTTCGTAATGTTGATGGGAACATCGCAGGAGAGCGCAGCGCTGGTCAAGGGGACGATCGATATGGCGCATTCACTGGGGAAAGTCGTTGTCGCTGAGGGCGTTGAAGACGAAGTGACCGCAGAGCGCCTGCGCGCGATGGGCTGTGATATTGCTCAAGGGTTCGTTTATTCCCCTGCGGTCCCGATCAGCGAGGTGCTCAAGATGCTCAAGGGAGATCGTGCGGCGG
>JBBRVR010000068.1:0-16630 GCA_038246695.1 Sphingomonadales bacterium | reverse complement strand
CTCCACGATGTCTCGGGCGATATTGGACAGCTGAAACGCCAGCCCCAGATCGTTCGCCCGGTCCAGCGTATCGGCATCGTCAGGGTCCACGCCCATTATCACCGCCATCATAACGCCCACCGCGCCCGCCACGTGATAGCAATACCGCATCATGTCGGCCTCTGTGCGCGGTCGCCAGTCCTCTGCATCCAGCGCGAAGCCGGCGATCACGTCTTCGGCCATCGCAGGGGTAAGGCCGCATTCGCGCGCCACCACGCCCAACGCATCGAACGCAGGATCGCCAGTGGGCTTGCCCTCGAATGCGAGCGCGGTCAGCCGCCGGATCAGAGCCAGGCGATCGGCAAGATCGGACTGATCGCCTAGCGGGCCTCCCTTTACCTGATTATCGGCAATATCATCGCAACGGCGACACCAGGCATACAGCAGCCACGCGCGCTCCCGCGTCTGTTCATCAAACAGACGCGATGCGGCGGAAAAGCTCTGCGAGCCAAGCTTGATCGACTGGCGCGCATGTTCGACCAGCGCCGCACGGCGCGCGGGATCGACTAGCGAAGGCGGGTTGTCAGAGGTCATCGGCCTTCATGCGGAAAATCGGGGTGTGCGGCACATAGACTTTCATCCGATCCAGCAGATCGGGCAGGGTGGTCGCGCTAATGAGGATGCCCGAATGCGCTGGACGGACAAAGCCGACATCGGCCATCTTTGCGTTAAAGGCGATCAGATCGTCATAGAATCCGAACGCGTTGAGTAGGCCAACCGGGTCCGAGTGGTAGCCCAGTTGCGCCCAACTCATCGCCTCCCATAATTCATCCATTGTACCCACCCCGCCGGGCAGGGTGATGAAGCCATCGGAAAGGTCGGTGAAACGCTGCTTGCGCTCATGCATTCCGCTGACCGCGATCAGTTCATCGCAGTCGGGGTTGGCAACCTCGGATTTGATCAGAGCTTCGGGGATCACGCCGATCACCTCGCCGCCAGCCTCCTTTGCGCCGCGCGCGACCGCGCCCATCAGGCCCAGCCTGCCGCCGCCATAAACCAAGCCAATGCCGCGCTGCGCCAGCGCCGCGCCGACATCCTCGGCCAATTCAACATAGCGTGGGTCTGCCGGTGTGGCAGATCCGCAGTAGACTGCGATGCGTTTCATTTATTCTCCCCATTTCCCACAAAGGGAGCGATCACACCGTTTCCCTTACTGCCAGATCCTCCAGCACCAGTCCCGCAGTCGCTTTCGCGCTGCCGACCACGCCGGGGATGCCTGCGCCCGGATGGGTGCCTGCACCGACCAGATAATAGTTCTCGATCACATCGTCGCGGTTGTGGCCGCGCAAGTAGGCGCTTTGCCATAGCACGGGTTCAAGGCTGAACGCGCTGCCCATATGGGCGGAGAGGTCTGCCTTGAAATCCTTGGGAGTGTAGCTGAACTTGGTCACGATCCGATCGTGAATGTCCGGGATCAGGCGGCGGCCGAGTTCATCCAGAATCATCTTTTCCAGCTTCGGCCCCTCGACATCCCAGTCGATCGGCATCTTGCCCATGTGGGCGACGGGGACGAGCGCATAGAACGTGCTCTTGCCCGCAGGCGCCATGCTGGGATCAGTCACGGTCGGGTGGTGCAGATAGATCGCAAAATCCTCCGGCAGGACGCCGTTGGAAAAGATATCGTCCAGCAGCCCCTTATACCGCTTGGCGAACAGGATCATGTGGTGCGCAATGCCCGGCCAGGTGCCATCGAGGCCGAAATGCACCACGAACAGGGAAGGGGAATAGCTCTTGCGGCTCAGCGACTTGGCCATCTTTTTGCCGCGCACAGAGTCTGACAGCAGATCCTTGTAGGAATGCATGATATCGCCGTTGGAAGCGACCGCATCGAACCGTTCCCTGAACCCGCTTTTCGTCTCGACCTCGGTTGCGCGCGTGCCCATCGTGTGGACCTGCACCACCGGATCGCCAACGATCATGCGTCCGCCCAACCGCTCGAAATGGCGTACCATGCCGGCGATCAGGCGATTGGTGCCGCCGCGCGCCCACCACACGCCGCCGTCTTTTTCCAGCTTGTGAATGAGCGCATAGATGCTCGACGTTTTCATCGGGTTGCCGCCCACCAGCAGCGAATGGAAGCTGAACGCCTCGCGCAGCTTGTCGCTCTTGATGTATTTCGACACCATCGAATAGACGCTCCGCCACGCCTGTTCCTTCACCAGCGCGGGCGCAGCTTTCAACATGGTCTTGAAATCGAGGAACGGCTTGTGACCCAGCTTCACATAGCCTTCTTCGTAAACGCCCGCCGAATATTCGAGGAAGCGGGCATAGCCCAGCACATCGTCGGGATTGATCTTGGCGATCTCGGCGTTCAGCTGTTCTTCGTCGTTCGAATATTCGAAGTTCGTGCCATCGGGCCAGTTGAGGCGATAGAACGGCATGACCTTCATCAGCTCGACATCCTCGGCGATGTCGTGGCCGGTCAGCTTCCACAGCTCTTCGAGGCAGGGCGGATCGGTGATCACGGTTGGCCCGGCGTCAAAGGTGAAGCCATCCTTCTCCCAGAAATAGGCGCGGCCGCCCGGCTTGTCGCGCGCTTCAATCACGGTCGTTGTGATGCCCGCCGATTGCAGCCGCAGCGCCAGCGCCATCCCGCCAAAGCCCGAACCGATGACGCAGGCGGTCTTGCCCGCGTAACGCTGTGCCAGGCGGGGATCGATGCCTTTGCCGCCGATCGTGGCTGCGAGATTGAGTGTGGCATCGGCGTTCATACGGGTGTCTCCGTCCTGGTTTCATTGGTGGTGTGCATTGCGGTTTTTGTCTGTGCGCTCAGTGGCTTGCCCCGTTGGAACATCGCTTTGATCGCGCGCGGTATAGATACGGGAGGTTTCCCCCACAGGACGCGCACCTGATCGCGGATCGGGGAGCGAGCGGTGTAAAATCGCTCTATAAGCCCCTGACTTAAACCATAGAAGCGTTGAAAGATATCGACCCGACGATCCGGATCGGCAGCGAAAAACAGAAAACGTGCGAGCAGCCGATAATATCCGGTGCGGCGCCAGTGGCGGCGCGCGCGCGCCTCGAACAGGGCGGCCATCTGCGCGCCGGTCAGGTCCGCTTCGGCAGCGAAGGCCAGCGCGTTGTCGACCGCAATCGGGATGGTGTAGCTGGTAAGCGGGTGGACAAACCCGCCGCGCGCGCCAGCGATTGCCACGCCGGGGATGCGGACTTCGGCCCTGTAGGCGTCGAAATCTCCCCCCGTCAGCACCGGCAACAGCCCGATTTCGTGCCCAACCGGCACGCCGTTTTGCCAGCCGCGCTGGTGGCAATACTGGTCGATCCGACCAGACAGCGCGGCCCGGTCCAGCTTTGGCTCGTCAGCGTAATAGGTATCCTCGACAAACACGTCATTCGCGCCCAGCGGCAGGACATAGACAAACCGATAGGCCCCATCATTGCCGTGCGGCGCAAGCTGATCGACATCGCCATCCATTATCACCGGGCGTTCAATGCCGTGCGCCTCGTCTAGCCGTATATGACGACCCATGAACACCTGCCAGCCGCCGCGCAGATGGGCGCTTGGCTGAAAACTGCGACAATCCACGACCATGCGCGCATCCATTCGCGAGCCATTGGAAAGCGTGACCGCGTCCGCCTCGATCCGAGTTGCGCGGGTTTTCAGATACACCGCACCTTCGGGCAGCAGCCGCATCAGGGCTTCGTGGAAATCGCACGACGCCATTGAGGTGTAGCCGGTATCGAGCGTGCGGTGCAGCTTGGGAAAGCGCACATCATATCCGGCGTTCCATTGCGTCTTTCGAATCGGTTCGAGCAAAGCCTCTCCCGCCTCGTCCAGATCGCTCGCAAACCAGCTCCAGCGGTGATTCCCGCCCAGCGTCGCGCCGCCTTCGATGAGGGCGA
The DNA here is from genome assembly GCA_038246695.1 of Sphingomonadales bacterium. Taxonomy (GTDB): domain Bacteria; phylum Pseudomonadota; class Alphaproteobacteria; order Sphingomonadales; family Sphingomonadaceae; genus Erythrobacter. The sequence goes on along the minus strand of JBBRVR010000068.1, from coordinate 12,730 downwards.
TGCGAAACTCTGGACGCGCGCGGGTAAGGGCAAGCGCCATCAGCCCGCCCGCAAGCCCGCCGCCGATTATGGCCACATCAAGAGTTGAATCGCGCATCCGCCTGATGCCCTAGGGCACACAGCGAAAGGGGGCAATGATCGAGGCGCGCAAGATCGAGCGGTTTTGATCGATCGGACAGGGAACCGCAATCGCTGGCGTTCATTAATTCGCGAGACTGGTTGCGATATTTCGCACGATGCCCTTCTGTGTCCGCCTGTGCGTGCGCTGCGTGTCGAACGTGATGCATCCAATTCCGCTGCCTCTTTGATCTCTATTTCAACCTTGCCCTCGATCAGGAACCGAAAATGAATTCATCTCCCATGCGTCCAACCATTCTTGCCCTTGGCGTCAGCTTTCTTGCTCTGCCGACCGTGGTTCTGGCCAACACTGATGCCGATACCGGCAGCGGTTCAGACGCGGGCGGCGACGCTGAGATCGCAGCATCTATGGGCACGCTGGATGCGGCGACCTTTACCCTCGCAGCCAGTGTAGAGGGCAGCGAGGCGGTGGCTTCGGCCAAGCTGGCACAGGCGCAGGGCCAGACACTGCAGGTGCAATCGCAGAACGCCGTTGCATCCGGTCCGCCGCCGTCCGAAATCCCCACCGGCGTATTCGATGAAACCTGGGTCGCGGTGGGCATCGGTGCCGGGCTCGTCCCCAGCTATGGCGGGTCAGACGACTACGTGCTGTTCCCGTTGCCGCTGATCGTGGGCCGCGTAGGCGGGGTGGGAATCAGCCCCAACGGGGCAGGCCTGACGCTGGATCTCAACTCGGCCAGTCCCGGCGCCGCCCAGCAAACGACACGGGTGAGCTTTGGCCCGGCCTTCCGCATCCGCAATGACCGTTCCGCCCGGATCAAGGATGAAGTTGTCAAACAGCTGGAAGACCTCGATATTGCAATCGAACTGGGCGGCAATATCGGCATCACATTTCCCGGCGTCCTGAACCCGTTCGACGCCGTGACACTCTCCACCCAGGTGCGAAAGGATATTCTGGGCGCGCATGATGGCGTGCTGGTGGAGCCCAGCATCGGCTATCGCACCCCGCTCAGCCGCGCGAGCATCATCCAGATCACCGCTGGCCTGCAATTCGTCGATGATAATTTCGCCAGTTATTATTACACAGTAACCCCCGCCCAAAGCGCGGCGAGCGGCCTGCCGGTGTTCACCGCAGAGGGCGGATTGAACTCCATCGGCACCACTGCGATCATGAATTACGATCTGGATGGCGACGCGTTGAATGGCGGGTTCAACGTCTTTGGCATATTCGGATACTCCCGGCTGATGGGCGATGCCGCCGACACCCCCTTCACAGCGATCCGCGGCAGCGCCGACCAGTTCATCGGCGGCCTCGGGATTGCGTATACGTTTTAGCGTGAGGCACCCCATCCGGGGTGCCATTTCCTCGCTCATCACGACCTGAAGGTTACATCGCTGCGGGCGCCCGGTCGGGCTTGCGGTTTGCCTCGCGAGCCTTCGTGATGCGCGTTTTGATCTGCGCTACCGCTTCGCTGCTTGAGCGCGCCTCCCCGCCTTCGAGAAGGAGGGGAGGCGCCCATTTTTACTGTGCGGCCTTGTCCGCCTCATTCTCCTCGCCCGGTTTTGCGCCCTTGGCACCGTCGGCCAGTTGCGGGCGCTCCGCAGGCAGGGGGGCGCGGCGGTCGCCGGTTTTCAGATAGGTTTCGAACCACTGCATCATCCGCAGATTGTAGTCATAGCGGCTCGCCGCGATGCGGTTGCCGTGCCCTTCGCCGGGGAAGAACACCAGTCGCACCGGCACATCGGGTTTGCGCACCTTGATCGAACGATACAGCTCCAGGCTCTGACTGGGGTTGACGCGGGTGTCATCCTCACCGTGCATGATCAGCGTTGGCGTGTTGGCCTTGTCCACGTGATAGATCGGCGAGACCTCCAGCATCTTTTGCCAATTGTCCCACGGCCATGCGCGGCTGTGCACATTGTACATCTCATAAGGAATGTCGCCCGTGCCAAATTTGCTGATCTGGTTGGAGATGCCCACAAACATCACGCTGGCCGCGTATTCATCCGAATGATAGGTCGATCCCCACGCGCTGGCATAACCGCCATACGATCCGCCGGTGATGCCGGTGCGTTCGGGGTCGGTGATGCCTTCGGCCACCAGCGCCTTCTTTGCATCCACGATGTCGCGGAATTCGGGATCGGTATAGCGGCCCTGATGCGCCTTTGAGAAGGCAACGCCATACGCGGTCGATCCGCGATAATTGGGCAGGAATACCGCATAACCCTGGCCCGCAGCGACATGACCGGGCTTGGAATAGGCGGTCTGCCAGCCATTGCTGTCATGCGCCTCTGGTCCGCCGTGCACGTTCATGATGGTGGGCGCACCGCCGCTGGGCACGCCGCCGACCGGCTCGATCAGCACGCCTTCGATCTGCTGGCCATCGGTCGCGGTGTAGCGATAAGCGCGCTGCGTGCCGAAATCGACTTCCGAAAGCCAGGGATTGTGCGTGGTCCACCGCTCGAATCTCTTGCCGTTGAGCGTGAACAGCTCGGTCGGGTGGCGGGGCGCGTCGGCGGCGAAGGCCAGCGTCTTTGCGCCGGCATCGATCCGGGTCAGAATCAGATCGCCTGCATCGACCTCGCCCGACACCTTGCCGCTGGCATCGTAGAACCGCAGTTTTGACTGCACTCCCACATGCACGATCGCGGCCAACCGCCCGTCGCGCAACCATTCGGTATCCACCACTGCTTCAGCAGCGCCAGCGTTCAGCGCACGGTATGCCCCCGTCGCGGTATCAACGAGGTGGAGCGTGGTCGGCGCCGGATCGTTTTCATCGACAGCCGCGATCAGCGATAACTGCTTCCCATCGGGAGAGATTTCTACATCGTCGATCTTGCCCGGCGTCTCCACCACGGCGCGCACCGCGCCAGTGGCCAGGTCGATGATGTTGACCCGCATTTTGGTATAGCTGTCATCGACCAGCGGGGTGGGCGCGGTCTGAACTATGGCAAAGCTGCCATTGTCGGCCACATCGAACGCGCTGACGAAACCGGGGACGGCGATCTGGGTGGGCGCGGCGTCGATCTCGACGCCCAGCTTTGCCGCAAACATACGGGCGGGGCGGAATTCCTCCTCGTAAACGCGCGAGTTGAAGCCCGCCTCGGACTGTGTTTCGCGCTGCTCGTCCTTGGCGGCGCCCGCCAGCAGATAGATCATCGTGCCATCGGCGCTGACTTCATAGGATTGCACGCCAGCATCCTTGATCGCGGCGATTTTCGTGTAGGTGCCGCCGTCCACGGGCACAGACCACACGGCGCGATCCTCATCGTCCTTGGCCCACAGGAAGGTGACCATCGTGCCATCGGGGCTGAAGGCAACGCCGCCGGGCGAGATATCCTCTGGCAGGAAAGCGCGCGCGGTATCGGGCGCGGTCGCGACTTTCAGCTCTGACTTCGATGATCCATTTTTCTCACCGGTGGTAACATCGGGCAGGCTGGAGGTGGTGAAGGCGATCCGCGTCCCATCAGGAGAGACCGCCATCGCGCCCACGCTTTCGAGTTTGGCGACATCTTCTGGCGTCATCGGGCGGGCATGCGCGGTTGCGGCGATGGAGGCGGTGGCAAGCAGGGTGGCAGTAACAGTCAGAAGGCGGGTCATTCGTGGATATGTCCTCTTGGAAACGGGTTGTGTCGTGTGCTTGTAACGATCAACCGATGAACCGCAAATGTGTTGTGCCGCTTGCCTTGATCGGGCGATACGCGCATCACGCATCCCAAAGGATCAGGCGAGGGAAAGGGAACACCGATGAAATTGTTGATGAAACTGGGCTGCGCGATGGCGGCACTCTCGGCCAATATGACGGTGCCATTGGCGGCTGAAACGGTCGCGATAAGGGCAGGGAGCGTCATCACTGATGCCGCCGCCAACCCGACCGGCCCGGCGCTGATCATGATCGAGGACGGGAAGATCGTCTCGATTACCACCGACGTGCCAACCGATTTCGAGGCCGATAGTGTGATCGACCTGTCGGACAAGACCGTGCTGCCCGGGCTTATCGATTTGCACACCCATTTGACCGGCGATCCGGGCGGCGATTTCTGGAAGGAAGCGGTCGAGTCGGATGATTGGGGCGTGGTTGTGGGCGCCAAGAACGCGCGGGTCACCGCGCTGGCAGGCTTTACCACCGTGCGCGAGGCAGGAAGCGCGCCGCAGACCGCCTTTTCCCTGCGGCGCGGCACCGCCGAAGGATTGATCCCCGGCCCGCGCCTTGTCGCCGCCGGACCTGCGCTGGCGATTGTCGGCGGGCATGGCGATGTCAGCGGATTTCGCCCCGAGGTGAACGAATTGCTGGACAGCGGCTTCACCTGCACCGGCGCGGTGGAATGCGCGGCCAAGGTCCGGCTGGCCAGCCAGAACGGGTCCGACATTATCAAGATCACCGCGACCGGCGGCGTGCTCTCTCAGCAGGGGCGCGGGCTGGAGGCGCACTTCACTCCAGATGAAATGAAGAGCATCGCCGACACCGCTCACTCCCTGGGACTGAAGGTCATGGCCCATGCCCATGGCGCGCGCGGTATCCAGCAGGCTGCCGAAGCCGGGATCGATTCGATCGAGCACGGCACCTATCTCGATGAAGCCGCCGCAAAGGCGATGAAAGCCAACGGCACCGTGCTTGTCCCGACGCTGATGGCGCTGGAGGGCGTGAGCGAAGGGCTGGGCAAGGGGATCTATACCCCGGTTGTTGAAGGCAAGATCCGTGCCGTTCAGCCGTTGATGGCGTCGCTTGTTTCACGCGCGCGGCAATACGGCGTCACGGTCGCGTTTGGCACCGATGCCGGCGTGTTCCAGCATGGTCGCAACGCAGAGGAATTCGCGCTGATGACGCGGCAGGGCATGTCGAACCGCGAGGCACTGGCCAGCGCCACGACCGGCGCTGCCAAGGTGCTGGGCATGGAAAGCCAGATTGGCCGCATCGCACCGGGGTATTCTGCCGATATCATCGCGGTGAACGGCAATCCGCTGGACGATGTGACCGTGCTGGAAGATGTCGATTTCGTGATGGTGCGCGGCCGCGTTATCGAGTGAGGGGATGATCCCCTAACCCGTCAGATTGTCCCCCGGAATTAAGGAGACGACCCGCATCGGTGTGTTTCCGCGCAAGATCCACTTGCCCGGAAACACTCCAGCGGAGCCGGGCGACAAGGTGATCTGATTGAAATTGCGGCAATCGTTGACTTCAACGATGTTGGAGTTGGTTGCGTTCACTTTGGTTTGCACGCCGATGGTCGAGACATCCGACCCGCGATTGCTGGTGTCGATGCAATTGCGAAATGTAAACCGCCCCCCGCCAATTGGGCTAGATGAATTGTTGGCCGATACCAGCACGTTATTGAACGCGGGGTTTTCGCAGGCAAATTCGCAATCGACGAAATTCGCCGCCGCCTGCGGGCCGATGCCCGATCCATAGCTCTGGATCCCCGCCTGCGGCCCGACAACGAACCGCACCCGTTCAAAATTGACCGCATAATCGCGGTTGATATCGCCTTCGGGATCGGGGGTCTGCACCAGATGCACGTAATCCGTGTGCCAGCCGTAACGCGCCGGACCGGAGCCATTCAATGCAGTGTTGCGGATGGTGAGATCGTACGCGCCAGTGTTGGCCTGCCCTTCGATCAGGGCGCGGGCAGCACCCGCCGAATGTTCGAACACGGTGCCCTGCCGCTCTCGCCCGCCCAGATACACCCAATCTGGCACGTGCTCGCTTACGCCCAGATAGGGCCGCTCCGACGGATCGAACACCAGCGCGATCCGGTTGAGCGGGTTGGCGCGCAGGCACACGGGCAATTGCGAAGGATTGGACGGATCGGCCAGCGCCCCGCCAGCATACAGACTGACCAGTGCCTGACGAATCGTGGTGAGCGGGCGCCCTTCGCCGACGCGGATCACCTCATCGAAATTGTCCGCCCAGTGGCGGTCGCGGTAATCGGCTCTGGTCGTGACATTGCTGCGATTGATCCGGCTGGTTTGCGGGCTGCCGAACTGGCGCACCGCCGGCCCGACCTCGATTGCCGCCGCGTTCAGCTTGATGAACCCTTCCATCCCCGAATACTGCTGCGAGTTGAGCGGATTGCCCGAGGACAACAGAACGCGTTCGGGCAGGTTGTTGTAATCGGGGTTTTCCAGCTGGAAACTCGCGACTTCGCGGCCCAGCATTTCATCCCAGATGTGCATCCGGAACAGGTCCGCATCGGTTTCCACAAGCGAAACGCGGAAATCGCGCCGTTTCGCGTTGAAGAGCACCAGCTGCGCGGTAATCGCCTGCAGATACGGGTCGAGCGCGTCTGCACTCGCATCGTAAGGTTGGCTGCTTGTGGGGGTTGGTGTCGGAGTTGGCGTAGGCGTTGGCACTGGAGCAGGCGTAGGCGCCGGAGCCGGACTTACCGGTGCAGGGCTTGAACTACCCCCCCCCCCACACGAGGCCACAGCAAAGGCGCTCGCGCCCGCGACGAAAGAGCGCCGAGTTACAGACATTTACTTCTCCGATTGGAATTTGATCTTCGACTACACGGGTTCAACATGAAGTCAATTCGGTGGGAGCACTATCAGCGCATCAATTTTCCTGCCTGGTCAAAGAATTGGCCCCGACGCTTGTCCCGCGCTCAAAACCCGATTGCGAATCCCGCCTGCGCGATCACATCGCCCTCGCCGGTATTGCCCGCGACACCGGCGCTAAAGGCCAGGTTATCGCTTGCCCGGCTGGACAGCGACAGTGCATAGCCCTGCTCCCCGCCATAGGTGGCGACGTTGCCCGCCAGAACGAAGCTCTTGTCCGGCATTGCCAGCGCGCTGCCGAGCGCCGCCGCCGCCGCGATCCCGCCGCGCGCGCGCCGGTCCACCTCGTCCAACCGGAACTCGACACCGGTCAGCCGCGAATCCAGCGCTGACACGCTGGAGGCCAGCGTGTTGAACTGCGTCTCGCTCACCTGCGCCAGCGCGTTCACCGAGACCCGAATGTTCGCAACCGATCCGGCGGTGGCGATTTGCTGGCGGCCCAGCGTGCCGTTCTGATCGATGGTGACGATGTCGACCGGCCCCTGCTGCGCCAGCGTGGAGGCCTCGATATCGCCGATCCGCACCGCGCTGCCCGTGCCGCCAACGGCGACCTGATTGGCCGCAGTGGTCACCGCGCCTGCGCCGATGGCGGTGGAGCCGTCCTGATTGGCTACTGCGCCCGATCCGATCGCCGCGGAATCGGCCCCGCGTGCCCGCGTGCCAAAACCGATCGCGGTCGCACGGTCATTGACCGCCTGCGCACCATTGCCGATCGCGGTGGCGAAGTCGACCGGCGCAAAGCTGGCATAACCCAGCGCGGTGGAAAGCAGCCCGCGCGCCTGTGCGAATGCTCCGAACGCGAGCGCTCCGGCTCCGTCAGCGCCTGCGCCCGATCCCACGGCGGTGGACTGCACGCCCAAAGCCGAAGACCCCGCGCCCAGGGCCGTGGTGTTCAGCCCTTCGGCAAAGGCATCCGCGCCCAATGCGGTGGTCTGCGTGCCAAGCGCCTGCGCGCCGAGGAAATCGTTTGGATCGCTGTCAAACGCTCCATCACCGCCGATAGCTACGCTCGATGTTCCAAGAGCCGAAGCGCGCGTGCCCAGCGCGGTTGCCTCATCACCCTCGACATTGGCGAGGAAGCCGACAGCAACCCCTCCGGATGAGGGCGCATTGGCGCCTAGTCCAACGGCGACGGTGCGTTGGCCGAGCGCGGATGAGTTGTAGCCGAGCGCGATTGAACTTGCCCCGTTCGCGGCGGCTCTCGCACCAAGAGCTGTGCCGTTAAAGCCCACGGAAACAGCATCTGCCCCGATAGCCACGGAGGCTTCACCGGTTGCGACCGCTCCAGCGCCGTTGTTGTTGATGTCACCGCCGATGGCGATTGCCCCGCTACCGGTTGCGCTGGCCGCGCCGGACGACGAATTGACCGAAACAAAGGGGTTTGCTGAACCTCCGCTGCCGATGACTGTCGCAATCGCGCTGTTGAGCTGGTTGAGGTTCACCGCATCGGTACCTTGCGTGCCCGTCGCAACGTTCACGATGCGGCGCTTGATCGTGGCGCTGCCAACCGAGACGGTGTTCGCCTGATCGGCGACGGAATTGAACCCAAGCGCGACTGCGCCCTCAGCGCTCGCATTTGTGTCTTGACCCAATGCAAGCGCATGGCGTCCTGACGCGTTCGCCTGATAGCCAAGTGCCGTTGCGATGAAGCCTGTTGCCTCACTGCGCGATCCGATGGCGGTTGCGACGACGCCGTCTGCTCGTGCAAGGCTTCCCAAAGCGAGCGTGCCAAATCCGTTGCCGGCAAAACTGCCTGACCCGATTGCGGTGCCGTTGTTTTGAGCTTCTGAGCCGCCGCCTATCGCAATTCCGCCAGCGCCGCTTGCCACTGAAGAATTGCCGATTGCGACCGATGAATCCGCCGCGGCCCCGCTGGAACCGCCGCCGGTGGAAATGGCATTATTGCCAAGGGCAACCGCGCCCGGCCCAAAAGCAGCGGCTCCGGGGCCAACAGCACTGGCCAGCTCGCCCCATGCGCGTGACTGCGCGCCGATGGAGACGGCACTGGCCCCCTGGGTTTGAGCAAGGTTTCCAATCGCTATCGAGTCATCGGTGGTAGCGGACGCATTGGTGCCCAGTGCGACGGCATCGCCCCCCAGGGCGACAGCACTGTTGCCAAGCACGGCGGAACGGGTGCCTTCTGCTCGCGTGCCTTCGCCAATTGCAATCGCATCGACACCGCTGGCATCTGCCGATGTCCCTGTAGAATTGACATCGATGAATGCCAGAGTGGCACCGGCGGTTGTGCTGCCTGTAGCAATGGCATTGTTCAACTGTTGCAGCGTTACAACGTCGGTCGCATCGACCGCGTCTGCCACGTTTGTTATCCTGCGCTTCTGGAATGTGTTGCCCACCGATACGGTGAAATCGGCTTGTGTCGAGGAGTCCGCTCCGATGGCTATACTGTCTGCAAAGGTCGCAAAGGCTCTGCGTCCGATTGCAACTCCGCGATCTCCGGATGCCTCCGCATCAGTACCAACAGCGATGGCCGCGACGCCAAATGCAGTTGCTCCTGCGCCATTGAAAGATGCGCCGCCCGTGATTTCCCGGCTGCCGATCGCTATCGATCCTGTGCCAGCTTTGGCCAGCGCCCCGATTGCGATGCCGATCTCTCCGGCATTGGCATCGCGACCAATCGCAACCCCTTCCTGCAAAGTATTTGCGGTGCTTCCGATAGCAACCGCATTAAACGCGGCGTTGGACGCTTTCCCGATACCAATTCCTTCACTCGTCGCCCTTGCATTGTTGCCAATGGCAACTGCGCTTGGTCCATTGGCAAAAGTGAAAAAACCAACCGCGACACTGCGAAAATTACTGGAAAATGCCTGTCCACCAACAGCAACCGACTCAAGTCCAGTTGCACTGGCGTCCTTTCCAATCGCGACAGAACTTACACCACCCGCAATCGCATTATGCCCCAGCGCCGTCGCATCTGCAGCGGTCGCCTGTGCGATGCGTCCGACCGCGACAGTCCGATCGCCGCTCGCCACAGCATTGCTGCCGAGTGCCGTTGCGAATTGCCCGGTCGCCTCGGCACCGACGCCGCAGGCGAGGCTGGCATCGTCATCGTTCGAACTCGCGCCGCCATCGTTATCGGTGCTGCCGGCATCGACATTGCCGTCGCCATCCCGGTCAAGCAGGCAATCATCCGCGCGCGCAGGCGCAGGCAGCATCAACGCGGCTATTGCGGTAGAGCCCAACAGAAGTGCGGCGGAAAGGCGGCTGGCGGTGTTCATGGTGCGTCCCCCTGATTGCGGGGTGCGCACGAAATTATCGTCAGACCTCCCGTCTGACTGCGCCCCCTGATGAAGCCGTCGCAATACTTCGAGTTTGTTCAGGCAGGTATCGATTTTGAACAAGCAGTTAAGTATCGGGGCTAAGTGTTGCGAACGCGCATCTATTTCTGATGTAATCGCGGGCGGGTGCGCTTCAGGTGTCGCGGATTTCGATTTCGTGCAGGTTTGCCCGCGAACCGGATTGCAGCGCCGAACACGCGCGGTTCCAGCTGCCATGCAGCCACTCCTGCTGCGCGTCGACATTGGCGGGCACGATCACTGGCATGGCGTTGGCCCCGGCTGCCTTTGCTGCACCCTGAGCCGGGCGAGTGAGGATCGCGAAGGCGGGCACGTCCTCATCCTTCCACACGCCTGCCATCGCCATGATGGCCTGCCCGTTCCCCGGCCCCGGCCCCCGTTCACCATGCGCGAACCAGTGGCGCAGACGGCGCCCCTCGTAATCCGTGCCGCTGCCCCACAGCATGATCGCGGTTGCCGGGATCAGGCAGCGAAATTCGCTGTTGCGCAGATTGCCGATCCAGAACGGGCTGTCCGGATTGCGCACGCTGTGGATGCGCCGCAACGGATCGGACGCATTGGGCGGCGGCATTACACCCCACAGGCGAGGCGTCATGCGCGGCTGGAGACGCTTTCCCGCAGGACGAGGCCCGGCGATGAACTCACGCCCGGCAGTAATCACCGGCATGAATTGGCCCGGCGCGCCATACCCGCCCGCCCACGGATCATCGCCGACAAGCGCACCGAACCGGGCGGCGATTGCGGGCGCGGTGGCATCGAGGCGGTAAAGCCGGGTCAGTCTGTGCCACCCACCTGTGAACCCCGCCGAATGCACGGCAGCCCTATCTGGAGTTTCATCCGGGGAGTAACCTTTCGCCAAACCGCACCGAACCGTGCACAACCGATTTTCTCGGGGTCAGGGATCTTAGACCAATGGAATTCACATTCAAACGCACCGTGCAGGTCGTTGCATTTCTGCTCATTACGGCGGCTGTTACGCAGGCAATCTACACCGCGCTCTATCTCGGCGGGGTCGATGCCCCGCGTCAGGTGCTGTGGGGGCTTGAGGGACTGATCTTCGTGCTGCTTGCCGCGTTTGCCGGGTCCGCGCTGGTCGAGGCAAAGCGCTACACTCTGGGCTTTTCGGCCATTGCTTTTGCCGCAGTGCTGAATGTCGTGCAGGTGGGCGTGGGATTGACGATGTTCGGCCCGTTCCGCGACGCCGCGACGCAGGTGGAGGCGCTGGCGCCGGCAGCGGGCGCAATCGTCGCCTTTTCCTTCATGGTGTACAACGCGGCAAAGGTTCTGCTGGGTCTGGCTGCACTGGTCTTTGGCCTTGCGAAATTGGCGCAAGGATCGCCGGTGGCAAGGGTGCTGGGCGGGCTGACCGCATTGGTGGGCGTTGTCGCAATGATCGCCAACGCGCTGTCGATGGCGGCCGGACGCGAGGTGCTGGGCGAACTGCCGCTGGCGGGCGCATCGGGCGTGGCCGCGACGGTGCTGCTGGCGCTGTGCATCTCCAGCGCGATCGAGGACAGCTGATCGACTGGCGACTGGACGCAAGCGGACAATCCGCCTAAACCATGATCCATCCCCGGGGAGCGAGCTTTCGCTGAGAGGGGCGAGTAGCATCGCCCGACCCGTTGAACCTGAACCGACTAACATCGGCGGAGGGAGCGGCTGGTTCGATTGTCAGTGACACACCAGAAGTCCGCGCTCCGCCAATAGGAGAGACTTCGCATGGCCGACATCAATTCACCGGTAGAAATAGGCGTTACCACCGGGCCGATCCGTGGCAGCCGCAAGGTCCACGTCGGCGCGCGCACCGGTAGCGGCGTTCAGGTCGCCATGCGCGAGATCGACCTTGAAGGTGGGGAGCCGAGCGTGCGCGTGTACGATACGTCCGGCCCCTATTCCGATCCCGCCGTCACCATCGATATCAATGCCGGGCTGGCCCCGCTCCGCCGCGACTGGATCATGGCCCGCGGTGACGTGGAGGCGTATGATGGGCGCGAGATTAAGCCGGAGGATAACGGCCAGCTTGGCCCCGACCGTTCGGGCGGCGTCCCGCAATTCCCAAACACTATCAAGCGCCCGCTGCGTGCCAAGGCGGGCATGAACGTCAGCCAGATGCACTATGCCCGCCAGGGCATCATCACGCCCGAGATGGAATACGTGGCAGAGCGCGAAAACCTTGGCCGCGAAATCGCCGCCGACATAGTGCGCGACGGGGAAAGCTGGGGAGCGGAAATCCCGACCATCATCACGCCGGAATTCGTCCGCGACGAAATCGCCCGTGGCCGCGCCATCATCCCCAACAATATCAACCACCCCGAAACCGAACCGATGGCGATCGGGCGCAACTTCCTCGTCAAGATCAACGCCAATATCGGCAATTCCGCCGTCGCATCCGACGTCGCGACCGAAGTCGACAAGATGGTGTGGGCAACCCGCTGGGGCGCGGATACGATCATGGACCTCAGCACCGGGCGCAACATCCACGACACCCGCGAATGGATCATCCGCAATTCCGCCGTGCCCGTTGGCACCGTGCCTATCTATCAGGCGCTCGAAAAGGTCGGCGGCGTGGCCGAGGACCTGACGTGGGAAATCTTCCGCGACACGCTGATCGAACAGGCCGAACAGGGAGTCGACTATTTCACCATCCACGCCGGCGTGCGCCTCGCCTATGTGCCGATGGCGGCCAAGCGCGTGACCGGTATCGTCAGCCGCGGCGGCAGCATCATGGCGAAATGGTGCCTTGCGCATCACAAGGAATCGTTCCTGTACGAACATTTCGACG
>JBBRVR010000067.1:0-16721 GCA_038246695.1 Sphingomonadales bacterium | reverse complement strand
TGGGCCGCATGGCGTGCCGCATATTGATGCGGGCGGACGCTCGCCCGTGAGCACCGCTGCGCAGGCGGTGTTCGGGCCAAGAATCCTGCTGGTCGTGGGCGGCGGTATCGCGGCCTACAAATCGTGCGAGCTGGTGCGTCTGATCCGCAAGGGTGGGGGCGAGGTTACCTGCGTGGTGACCAAGGGTGGCCAGCAATTCGTCACCCCGATGTCGCTCGCAGCGCTCAGCGAAAATCAGGTTTACACCACGTTGTGGGATCTCAAGAACGAAGCGGAAATGGGCCACATCCAGCTCAGCCGCGAAGCCGATCTGATCGTCGTCTGCCCCGCCACCGCCGATCTGATGGCGAAGATGGCGGCGGGCATTGCCGATGATCTGGCGACAACGCTGATCCTTGCGACGGACAAGCCGGTGATGGCGATCCCGGCGATGAACGTGCGCATGTGGGAACACGAATCGACCCAGCGCAATATCTTTGCCCTGCAGGAAGCGGGCGTCGAAGTGCTGCATCCCGATGAAGGGCAAATGGCCTGTGGCGAATTCGGCTATGGTCGCCTGCCTGAACCCGATGCGATCTGGCGCGCGATTGCCGGGCGTTTCGGGATCGACGTTCCCGAACCTGCCATGCCGATTGCGGCCAATGACGCATTCGAGGTGGTCGAGGCGGACGATGAGGGATCGGTGACAACCGGCCTCAGCGGTCTGCTTTCGCGGATCATCCCGCGCTCCACGGCAAAGCGCACGCAGGACGACATCGAAGCGGAGTATCAGGATCTCGAAATGCCTGAGGGTTTCGATCCCGATATGCCGATCGAGGAAGAGGAGATCGAGTTCAATCCCGATCTTGCCGGGCCGTTGCTCGCGAAAAAGGGCGGCGCCGGTGCTGCGCCGCCGATCGACCCTGAAGCGATCAATCACGAAGTCAACGAGCGCCAGTCCGCGCCGGAAATCCTGCCTGAACCCGAAGAGGAATTGGCGCAGGATGAGGCGGAGGCACTGATGGATGAGGCGCCCGAACCTGAGTCCAAACCCGAGCCTGCGCCCGCCCCGGCACCCGTCCCGTCAAAACCCGCAGCGGGCAAGGGCGGCAAACCGGCCAATGTCGCGGTGGAGGCCATAGAGGCCGAAGTCACCGATGCGGGTGGCACCTTCAATATCGATGCCAAGGACAAGCCGTTGGCTGGGCGGCACGTGCTGGTCACCGCGGGGCCAACCTGGGAAGCGATCGACCCGGTGCGTTACATCGCCAACCGCTCCAGCGGGAAACAGGGCTTTGCCATCGCTGCCGCCGCCGCCGCTCTGGGTGCGCGGGTCACTCTGGTCGCAGGGCCGGTGTCGCTGAAAACTCCGAACGGGGTGGATCGGCAGGACGTGGAAAGCGCGGCGGAAATGAACCAGGCCGTGCGCGCCGCTCTGCCTGCCGATGCCGCCGTGATGGTCGCCGCGGTCGCGGACTGGCGGCCGCGCCAGTATGTCGCTGAAAAGATCAAAAAACGCGGGTCTGCGCCGCCCGCTCTGATGCTTACTGAGAACCCCGATATTCTTGCCAATCTTGCCGGCGGCGACAAACGCCCCGAACTGGTGGTTGGCTTTGCTGCGGAAACCGATGACATCCTCGAAAACGCCAAGAAAAAGCGCAAGCGCAAGTCATGCGACTGGATTATCGCCAACGATGTTTCAGGCGATGTGATGGGCGGGGATGATAATCAGGTCCACATCGTCAGCGCCGATGGGGTGGAAAGCCTCGACAAGATGGCCAAGCCCGAGGTGGCGATGGCGCTCGTTCGGCGCATCGCGGAAACGCTGGCCGCAGAGGCGGCGGAGTGAACCCTTCGCATGATCGCAACGCCAACAGCCCGCGCTTGTTCGGCAAGGAATCAGGTGGCGTGACCACCGCCGTGGCGGTTGAACTCAAACGTCTGCCCCATGGCAAAGGACTGGCGCTGCCCACTTACGCCACGGCGGGCGCGGCGGGGATGGATGTGGTCGCGGCAGAGGATGTGACGATTGCACCGGGCGCGCGCCATCTGGTTGCGACGGGTCTCGCAGTGGCGATCCCGCACGGATACGAGATTCAGGTCCGACCGCGCTCTGGCCTCGCGTTCAAGCACGGGATCACCGTGCCCAACACGCCCGGCACCATCGATTGCGATTATCGCGGCGAGTTGAAAGTGCTGCTGATCAATCACGGAACGGAAGCCTTCGCGATTGCGCGCGGCGACCGCGTGGCCCAACTGGTGCTCGCGCCCGTGGTTCAGGCGGCATGGCAAGAGGTTGAGGAACTGGATTCAACCGAACGCGGTGCAGGCGGCTTTGGCTCGACCGGCGGCGCGGCGGGGCTGTAGCCGAACCTATAGCCGAGCTATGCGTGCAGGCGGACATTCATCGTCCGGGTTGATGCTGCGGTTCTGCAAAACGCAAAAAGGCGGCGCTGATCCCTTGCGCCGCCTCTTATGTCCCGTCCAAGGGTTCATAGGGGTTGAGCCTATCCGATTAATCGGCGCGGCGCACGGTCTTTTCGTCGTCGCGGATGGTGATGCGTAACGTCTCGCCCGAATTGCCGGGGAAATCAGTGAACAGCGCGTCCACGAGATTGGGCACGATCGATTGCAGGCGGTTGCTGCGCGAAACCGATTCGGCGCGGCCTTCAAACAGACGTTGTCCCGTGGCGACATTGTCGATCTTCAGGTCGATATCGCCGGTGTAGACGGTGTAACTGCGCACGTCAGGACCGCCAAAGCCGCCTAGGAACGGATCGTAGAAGCCGAAGGCGTAATTGCGGCGGAAACCAAACCCGCCAAAGCCGCCCCACGGCCCAAACGCGCCCGCTCCGCCAAAACCGCCACCGGTCGTGCGCACGCGCTCACGGCCATTGTCGACGCCATAGTCGAACCGTACGAGCAGGTTGGCGGCTTCGGGGGAAGCTGCCTCGCTGTAACCCAGCCGCGTCATTTCATCAGCCACTTCATCGGCGTAGAGCGCGAATTCCAGACCGCCGGCAAGCGTCGGGTCTTCGGCGACAACCGCAAAGGTCTGCCCCGTGGGCGCGGGCAATTGCGCGGCAAAGCGCGAAACATCCGCCTTGAACGGGGTTGCGCAGGCGGCGAGCGCCGTGGCGAGTGCACCGACCAGTGCAGTGGTTGCAACCATGCGCGAACGGCGCTGAAACGGACCTGTGGAATCATGATTTTTCATGGCAATACCCTTGCGATACCCTTCTTGATGGCCGAAACGGCCTTTGCTGGACGACTGCGTACCCCTCGCATGATTGATTTCCTTGGAGCGATTCGACCTCGCTGATGCGCGATCGTCGCAGGATATCCTGCCCTTCTACGTAAGTCTTACTCTTGAACTACGTCTCAGCATAGGATTTGGTCCTGAATGCCGTTTGAACGCGCGTCAGAAACGCCTGGTCGTGTGCGTGCTCCGGTCAAGGATCGTTCAACCGCGCACCAGACCCAGCGCCTTGTAGGCCGCATTCAGCGTCGGTGTGCCGCGTTCACGCGCCTGCGCCGCGCCGCGTGCGAGGATCGCGTCTAGCGTTTCGCGATCATCCTTCAGCGCCCGGAACCGCTCGGAAATGGGACTGAGAGTTTCGACCAGCATCTCGCCCAGCTTCGGCTTGAACGCGCCAAAGCCCTGACCGCCATTTTCGGCCAGTACGGCCTCCATGCTCTGGCCCGTCAGCGCGGCATATATGGTCACGAGATTGAGCGCTTCGCTGCGGTCGTCGAGCCCCGCTTTCTCGCTGGGGAGGGGTTCGGCATCGGTCTTTGCCTTCTTGATCTTCTTCATCACAGTATCCGTATCATCGGACAGGTTGATGCGGCTCATGTCGGACGGGTCCGATTTGCTCATTTTTGAGGAGCCATCGCGCAGGCTCATGATGCGCGCGGCCTCTGGCGGGATAATGGGATCAGGCAGGGTAAAGACGGGCGCATCAGGCGCGCAGAAATCGTTGTTGAATTTCTGCGCAATGTCGCGCGCCAGTTCCAGATGCTGTTTCTGATCCTCTCCCACCGGCACATGCGTCGCCTGATACAGCAGAACGTCGGCGGCCTGCAGCACGGGATAGGTGAACAAGGCGATCGAGGCGCCTTCGCGGTTCTTGCCCGCCTTGTCCTTCCATTGCGTCATGCGGTTCAGCCAGCCCATCCGCGCGGTCGCGCCCAGCAGCCATTGCAGCTCCGAATGGGCGGGAACCTGCGCCTGATTGAACAGGATCGCCTTGTCCGGATCGACCCCGCAGGCCACCAGCGTGGCCACCAGTTCCAGCGTCGAGGTGTGCAGCTCTGCGGGATTGTGCGGCAGTGACAGCGCATGCAGATCGGCGATGAAGATCAGACATTCGCCGCCAGCTGCGTGCGCATCGTCCTGCAATCTGACATAATTGCGGATTGCCCCAAGATAGTTGCCGAGATGAGGCTTACCCGTGGGCTGGATGCCGGAAACTACGCGCATGGGAAAAGGGCCTGTATTAGGGGGTTACCGGTTCGGCGGGACGCCTGCGCCGTAGCTGGGCGATGAGGTCCTTGTCGAGTGCCCCGACGACGAAGGCCGTCGCGAAGAAGGCAGTCACACCGCTCAGGATCAGCGCCGCGAGCGACCAGGCACGGCTATACCACAGGCCCGTCCAGTATGGTTCGAGCGCGGGGGTCAGATACCACAGCACTGCCGCCATCACCCCGGTCGCGATCAGTTGCCGCGCAATGCGGCTGGCGAGCTTACCGGTGAATTTGAACCAGCCGCGCAATTGCAGGATCGTACACAGCGCGGTGACGTTGAGCGTCGCGGTGATCGCTGTCGCGGCGGCAAGGCCGACGATCCCGTATCGCGGGACGACATAGAAATTGAGCGCGATGTTGATCGTCAGCGCCCCGGCGGCGACAAACACTGGAGTGCGCATATCCTCCCGGCTGAAGAAAGCAGGCTGGAACACCTTGATTAGCACATAGGCGGGCAATCCGCAGACCAGCGCGACCACGATCGCGCCCATCGTTGCGGTGTCCTGGCCGGTCATCTTGCCGCCCTGAAAGATGCCTGTGGTGAATGCCTCGGCACAGATGGACAAGGCAACCGCGCACGGCAGGCACAGCAGCATGGCGATCTCAACGGCGTTGGTCTGCAGTCGCTGCGCCTCGCCGGCATTGCCTGACTGGATATGGCGCGCAAGCATCGGCAGGATCGCGGTGCCCAGCGCAATTCCGAAAATGCCCAGCGGCATCTGGTTCAACCGGTCGGCAAGTTTCAGGAGCGTGAGCGAACCCTGCGGCAGGCTGGTCGCAAAGAACGTGTCCACCAGTTGGCTGATCTGGTAGATCCCGGCACCGAAAGTCGCAGGCAGGATCAGCAGGCCAAGCCGCTTTACCTCAGGCGAAAATCGCGGCGGCGTCAGTTTCAGTCGGACCCCGGCGCGTCGCGTTGCCCAGATCATGTAGGCAAGTTGCGCCACCCCTGCGATGGCAAGGGCAATGGCCTGACTGTAGGCGACGGTTATGTCGCTGCCGCCGTACTCGTCGCGCAGCACCGCGCCGGTGGCGATCCCGGCGATCAACACGATGTTGAGCAGCACCGGCACCACAGCGCCCGGCGCGAACCGGCTGCGCGCATTCAGCACGCCGGAAAGCATCGCGACAAGGCTCACCAGCATCAGATAGGGAAACGTGATGCGCGACAAGGTGACCGATAACTCGAACTTGCCCGGCACGTCCTGATATTCGCGCGCCAGCAACCACACGATCCCCGGCATCACGATCATGCAGAATGCCGAAAACGCCAGCAGCACCCAGACAAAGACCGACAGCACATCGTTCGCAAACCGGTCTGCCACAGCCTCTGCGTCCACCGATTCGCCATTGGCTGTCAGCGCCTTGGTGTACATTGGCACGAACGCCACGCTGAACGCGCCTTCGGCAAACAGCCGCCGGAACGTGTTGGGCAGGGTAAATGCGAGCTGCCAGGCATCCGCTACCAGCCCCGCGCCGAGCACGCGTGCAAGCAACATGTCGCGCGCAAACCCGAACACCCGGCTGACAAGCGTCAAACCGCCAATCGTGCCGACATTTCTGATGAGGCTCATCGGTTCAGCGACTCAGCCGCGCGAGGGTGGCGTTCAGACCTCACCCTGCGGCTTGGGCATTTCGCCTTCGCCAAGGCCCTGCTCTGCGCGGCGCTGTGCGAGTTGCTGCGCATACAGGCGGTTGAAATCGATCGGATCGACCAGCAGCGGCGGAAATCCGGCATCGCGAACCGCATCAGCCACCACGCGGCGGGCGAACGGAAACAGGATGCGCGGTGCCTCGGCATACAAAAAGGCATGGGCCTGTTCTTCGGGCAGGTTGCGCATGCCGACAAGGCCGCAATAATCCAGCTCCACCAGATACACCTGACCCTTGTCGCAGGATGCGCCGATATTGATCTTCAGCGTGACCTCGTGGACTTCCTCACCCATGGGATCGGCACCGATGTTGAACTGCACGTCGATCTTGGGCTGTTCGGTCCACTGGAATACATCGGGTGCATTCGGGTTTTCGACCGAAAGGTCCTTCACATATTGCGTGATGATTGCGGCGGTCGGCTGGTTGTCCGCGCCATTGGCGCCCGGGGCCGGGCCTGCGCCAGGGTTATCGAGATTGGTGAGAACGTCGCCTTCATCGGCCATGGTGGTCACATCTTTCAGCAGATTGGAATATATCGGGTTGCAGGAATTGGATATTGCCGGGCGCGCGCCTAGCAGGCGTATACACTCGCCGCAACATATCGCGCAATCGGTCAGCGCAGATCATCCAGACTCGCAGCGCCTGCGTATATACGTGCAACAAACACGCTCAATGCGCACACAATACCTGCATCGTTTGTTGTCGATTTGTATTTGAAGCCTATGTTAGGCATGGTGGGACAAGTCCGCAGCGTGGGAAGTGGCGCTTTCACGCCAAAACCAGATTCGGGAATTAATGTGATCACTCAAATTGTCATTCTTGCCATGATCGCCGCCTTTCTAGGGTTCCGGCTGTATTCAGTGCTGGGCCGCCGGGCCGAGCATGAGGAAGAATCCGCCCCGCAACGCTTTGAAGGGCAGGACAAACAGTCCGGAGCGGTCGGCGGTCCGGTGCAATTGGGCCAGTCGCAGGCTGCTTCTGGTGCCGCAGCCCGATCTGTGCAGATGGCCGGGCTGATGCCTGCGGTCGAACGCGGCGTCCGCGAAATCGCGCAGGCGGACAATCGATTCGATCTGGGCGATTTCATGGAAGGCGCTAAGAGCGCCTATCAGATGGTGCTCGAAGCGTTCTGGGAAGGTGACCGCGAAACGCTGCGAGAACTGTGCGATGACGACGTTTTCGAAGGCTTCTCCGCAGCGATTGCCGCGCGCCAAGAGGCTGGCGAGACTCTCGCAAATTCGCTGATCCGGGTCGAGGAGACGCGCATCCATTCCGCATCGCTCGATGGCCGGATCGCCCGCATTGCGGTGCTGTTCGTGGCGGATATCGCCGCGGTTACGCGCGACAGGGATGGCAATATGGTGTCCGGTTCGCTCGACGATGCGATCGAAAGCCGCGATGTGTGGACCTTCCGCCGGACGGTTGGCGCAGGCGATCCCAACTGGGTTCTGGACGAAACCGACGAGGGTTGAGGTGATCTTCGCGAACTGGCATCGCCAGGCGCAATCACACCTGACCCCACCCACCCCGGCATGAAGAGCATCGCCCTATGAACGCCCGGTCGGCACCCCGCTTGCGGTTGCCGCTGGTGGGCGCGATGTCTTTGATGCTGAGCGCCTGCGCGATCATCCCCGATGCGCGGCCACCTGTTGGGCCCGCAACACCCGAATCCGCCGCTCCAATTTATTCCAGCGCAGCCTTTGCTGGTGTTGGGCGCGGGCCCTCCGTCAGCGCCTTGCCGATCAGCGCGCGCGGTGCGGGCCGGGCGCTTTCCGGCTTTATCGAATCCTGCCCGCAATTGCTCAGACGCAAGGACGCAAGCGGCCTCACCGAAAATGCCGACTGGCGCCCCGCTTGCGACGCTGCGCGGTCGTGGTCCGCAGCCAATGCAAAGGGGTTCTTCGACCGGTTCTTCGAAACCGCGCGGATTGGCGATGGCAGCGCCTTTGCGACCGGCTATTTCGAGCCGGAAATCGCCGGAAGTCGCACGCGCCGCCCGGGCTACCAAGTGCCCGTTTACGCCATGCCGACCGATCTTGTCCGTGCCTGGCCGGAAGAAACGCCTGCATCCGAACGCGACGGTCGCCCGCCGCTGGGCCGCTATGACGCAAATGGCCGCTTCGTGCTGTATTATGACCGGTCACAGATCGAGGAGGGCGCGCTCGAAGGCCGCGTGCCGGTGATCGCATGGGCCGCCGATCCGGTCGAATTCTTCTTCCTCCAAATCCAGGGCTCGGGCCGTCTGCGCACCCCTGAAGGCGCGGTAATTCGCATAGGATATGCCGGGCAGAACGGGCGCGGCTACACCGGTATCGGCAGCGTCATGCGGGAACGCGGATTGCTGGGCGATGGGCCGGGCCAATACGCCGGATCGATGCAGGGCATCATGGCCTATATCCGCGAAAACCCGCGCGAGGGGGGCGATCTGATGCGCCTCAACCAGAGCTGGATTTTCTTTCAGGATCTCAACGGAGACGGCCCGCTTGGCGCGCTGGGCGTGCCGGTCCGGCGCGAGGCCTCGGTGGCGGCTGATCCCGCCTTCGTGCCGTTGGGCGCGCCGGTGTGGCTGGACCTCGATCGCAACGAGGCGGACGGATTGTGGGTCGCGCAGGATACCGGCGGCGCAATCAAAGGGGCCAACCGGTTTGACACGTTCTGGGGCGCGGGCGATGATGCGCGCACCATTGCCGGCGGCATGTCCGGGCGCGGGCAGGCGCTGGTGATGCTGCCCAAGGGTACGGTCGCGCGGATCAACGCCAGCCAGAGATGATGCGAAAATGAAGGCGCCAAGAGGCCTGAGCGCGGAAGAGAGCGCCGCGTGGGCGGCCCTTGCGCAAAGCGTAACGCCGATTGCCGGGCGCACTCGCCCGCCTGTGCCCAAGCCGTCTGCCACTCTTGCGCCGCAACAAAAGCCAAAGCCCGCGCCGACCCCTCCAGCGAAGCGCCCCGCCCCTGTTAAAGCGCCCCTGTCTGCACCCCGGTCTGCGCCCATCGCGGCCTCGCGTCGGATATTCCATTCAGAGCTGGATTCGCACTGGAACCGCAGGCTCAAGAACGGTCAGATCGCCCCCGATTACACGCTCGATCTGCACGGCCACACGCTCGACAGCGCTTATGCGCGGATCATCAGCGGGCTGGATCAGGCGCGCGCGATGGAGGCGCGGCTGGTGCTGGTGGTGGCTGGGCGCGAAAGGCCCGTCGATCCCGCTGACCGTGCAGATCGTCGCGGCGCGATCCGGGCAAAGCTGCTCGACTGGCTGGCTGCCAGCGACCACGCCGATGCCATTGCCGCGGTGCGCCGCGCCCACATCCGCCACGGCGGCGAGGGTGCGGTCTATCTGGTGCTGAAACGAGCGCGGTAAGGCGGCAGCGCGCACACCCCTCATCCGAACAGCCACATATTCATCAACCGGCCCGGCATCGCGATAGCGACGAGGCCGGGGATCATCAGCGCGCCTAGATACAGGGCGAGTATCTCGTTCCTGTGCCCCTTGATATCGCCACGCCGCGCCTTGGCGATGAGTTTGTACGACGCGATCATGGTCAGCGGCACGAAGATGTGGATGAAGCTGAAATTGCCACCGGTGCGGATGAAGAACGCGGCGCTCGCTGTAATCACCATCAGCGCGACCCATAGCTTGCCCAGTTGCTTGTGCATCGGCGTGCCCTTGGGTGCGAGCAGCAGGAAGCCGCCCAGCGGGATCGTGGGCAGCACGGTGGCGATATGAATGCCGACCGCGAGGGTGCGGACCTGCGCAATTTCCGGCGTAAAGCCCAGCAGCATTCGCCCGGTGGCAAGAAAGGCGAGGCTCGTCATGATGGATGCGGCCAGCGCGATGAAGGCGCGCAGCGGCGGGCTGATTTCGAGTGCCGGGGTGCGAGCGGGCTTTTTCGATGTGCTGCGTGAAATCAGTGCGAAAGGCAGGTTTCGGGTAAAGCTGATCATGGCGGTTTCTCCTGATGAGTGAGAGCGTATGTGGTTGCTGCGCCCACCATGCCGCCCGCCCATCGGCCCGCAATCGCCCATGCGCGGGCAGGCCGCCCGCTTCGCAAGATGGCTGCAAAACCGCCGGACTGCAGCCCGGTTGCCACTTTACGAAGCGCGAACTGGCAGGCATCTGTATGCGGATGGGGAATGGCCAGATCACCGGATCAGAGGCGCAAGCGACAATCGGCAGGCGCGCCGCGTTCTGGCGCAAGCTGCTGACCGATCTCGCGATCATGACGGTGATCGGCGCGTTTCTGGCGATTATCGGGCCGTTTGGCACCATCGATCAGCCATTGGCGGTGCGGCTCATCAGCTGGCTGGCGCTAAGCTATCTGGGCTATGCGACCTACGCGCCGATGGGGTTCCTGGTCGACCGGGCGCATGTCGCGCTGGCTTTGCCCAAGGCGCCGCTGTGGCTGGCCGCGGTGCTGGTTGGCACCGTGCCGATGACAGCGATGCTCCACGTGATCGATTCCATGCCGCAATGGCCCCGCATGCCGTCGCTCGATCAGGTCACGGCAAGCTATTTCTACGTGTTCGTGATCGGGGGCGGAGTAACGCTGCTGTTCAACGTCATCGGATCGCGCCAACCGACGCGCGCCACGCATGCCCAAACTGCGCCACCGCCGGGACCCGGTTCCGCCAAGTCTCCCCCGGTCGCGCCGATTTCAAACCCGCTGATCGATCAGCTACCCGCCGAACTGGGCAGCGACATTCTCGCGCTGGAGATGGAGGACCACTACGTCCGCGTTCACACCACGCTGGGTTCGGAGCTGGTGCTGATGCGGCTGCGCGATGCGATGGCTCATGTCGCCGACCTTGACGGGCGGCAGGTGCATCGCAGCTGGTGGGTTGCGCGCGGCGCGGTGGACGATGTCCAGCGCGAGGGGCGCAATGTCCGCCTGATCCTGCCGCGCGGGCTGGAAGCCCCGGTGGCCCGCGCGCAGGTGAGCGAGCTGAAGCAGGCAGGCTGGATCTGACAACAGTCACGGCTGCCCACGAACAAAAAAGGCCCCCGACATTTCTGCCGGGGGCCTCATGCGACCCTGACTCAACAGGGGGGGAGGCAAGTCAGGGAGGACTAAAGATTACTACGCATGATAATGCGCAAAGGTTACATCGAACCGGTCAGCATTCATCACTTTTGTCCATGCCGCGATGAAATCCTGCACGAACTTCACCTCGTTGCCCGCCTCGGCATAGACTTCGGCTTGCGCACGCAATTGCGAGTTTGAGCCAAACACGAGGTCGGTGCGCGTGGCGCGGTATTTCTCCTTGCCGGTGGCGCGGTCGGTGCCGACATATTCTTCGTCACCGCTTTCATCCACCGGGGTCCACCTGGTCCCCATGTCGAGCAGGTTGGTAAAGAAGTCAGGGGTCAGAACGCCCGCCCTGTCAGTGAGCACGCCGATGGCGTTGCCATGATCTGCGTGCTTGCTCACCGCGCCCAGCGCCCGCATCCCGCCGACTAGAACGGTCATCTCGGGGATCGACAGACCCAGAAGGTGCGCACGGTCGATCAGCATTTCCTCGGTCCGCACGTTCGCTTTGGTCTTGAGATAGTTGCGGAAGCCATCTGCAAACGGCTCCATCGGCTCAAAACTGGCGGCATCGGTGTGTTCGTCAGTGGCATCGCCGCGCCCGCCGGTGAACGGCACGGTGATGGTGTGCCCTGCATCGTGCGCCGCCTTTTCGACCGCAGCCGAACCTGCCAGCACGATCGCGTCGGCCATGGACAGATCGCCGCGATGATCGTCGATCACGCCCAGCACCCTGCCCAGTTCCTCAGGATCGTTCACCGCCCAGTCCTTTTGCGGGACCAGCCGCACCCGTGCGCCATTCGCGCCGCCACGGTGGTCCGACCGGCGATAGGTGGAGGCCGAAGCCCACGCCGCCTTCACCAGCTCGCCAACCGTCAGCCCGCTGCCAAGGATCGCCGATTTGAACCGGTTGACCTCTGCATCCGAGGGCGTTTGGCCCGCCGGAACCGGGTCCATCCAGATTAGCGTTTCGTGAGGCACTTCGGGGCCCATATAGCGGACCTTTGGCCCCATATCGCGGTGGCACAGTTTGAACCAGGCGCGCGCAAAGGCATCGTCCAGCTGTTCCGGATTGGCGAGGAAGCGTTCGGAAATTGTGCGATAATCCGGGTCCATCTTCAACGCCATATCGGCGGTGGTCATCATGGTCGGCACCTTCATTGCAGGCTCGCGCGCAACGGGGGCCAAATCTTCGGGGTCCGGGTTGATCGGGGTCCACTGGTGGGCACCGGCCGGGCTTTTCACCAGCTCAAATTCATATTTGAACAGGATGCGGAAATAGTCGTGGCTCCACGAAGTCGGGTTGTTCGACCAGCTGCCCTCGATGCCCGAGGTGGTGATGTTGCCAGCGGCAATTTCTTCCTCGTCATTGAGCCAGCCAAAGCCTTGCAACTGCAAGTCTTCGCTTTCGGGCGCGCCGCCGAACGTGTCCGATGGGTGCGCGCCGTGGGCCTTGCCAAAGGCGTGGCCGCCAGCGGTGAGCGCGACGGTTTCCTCGTCGTTCATTGCCATGCGGGCAAAGGTTTCGCGCATGTCGCGCGCGCTTTCAAGCGGGTCGGGATTGCCGCCCGGACCTTCCGGGTTGACGTAGATCAGACCCATCTGGATCGCGGCCAGCGGATTTTCGAGCGCCATACCTTCTTTGGGCTGGATGCGCGTGGCGACGCCTTCGTTCACCCATTGCTCTTCGCTGCCCCAATACACCGACTCGGGCTCAAACACGTCGGCACGGCCTCCACCAAAGCCGAACACCGGACCGCCCATGCTTTCAATCGCGACATTGCCGGTAAGGATGAACAGGTCGGCCCAGCTAATGTTGCGACCATATTTCTGCTTGATCGGCCACAGCAGGCGGCGCGCCTTGTCGAGATTGCCATTATCGGGCCAGCTGTTGAGCGGGGCGAAACGCTGTTGCCCGCTCCCTGCGCCGCCGCGCCCGTCGCCGGTGCGATACGTGCCCGCAGAATGCCACGCCATGCGGATGAAGAACGGGCCGTAATGCCCGTAATCCGCCGGCCACCAAGGCTGGCTGTCGGTCATCAGCGCGGTCAGATCGGCCTTCAGCGCGGTGTAATCGATGGTGTTGAAAGCCTCGGCATAGTCGAAATCCTCGCCATACGGGTTCGCGCCCTTGCCTTCTTGCGTGAGAATATCGAGCTGGGTCGCCTCTGGCCACCAGTCGCGATTGGTGCGGCCCAGAAGGCTGCGCATTTCGCTTGATCCGTGGAACGGGCAGCCGCCGCTCATTTCGCCTGTCTTTGCGTCCATTGTCTCTCTCCTCGCCAATTCGTGACCGCCCCGATCTTTTCCCCTGAGGGACTCGGAATACGCTCGATTGATGGCAGGAGGATGATGGAAGTTCTGTGACTAGTCAAAACGATTAAAGCGCGCATATTGATCGACTAAGGCGATTTGACCTGCGCTCAGTCGAAGTCGACAGAGAGAAGCGTAAATCTGGCTGGCCCTGTCGCGACTACGCCGTGGCTTCGCAATCCCATGGATCCAAAGGCAAAACCAAAGCGAGCCGTATCCGCCAGCGCGGCGTCAAATTCGCTGCGATGCTCGCTGCGGGGCCGATGGGCGATATTGGTCCATTCCTCATCCAGCCGGATGGAAACGGTGTGCTCGCCAGCCTTGATCGGCATGACGGCGCGCTTTGGCGCGTACCAACGATAGGACATGTATTTGCCTTTCGCCGTCCACGTGTCGCGCGCCCGTTGGAAATACAGCGAAACCGTGGCGGGCGCCGTGGGATCCTCGACCGCGACAAATCGCGTGCCGGGCGCGGCGTCGATCCGGTATCGCACACTTATCTGTTTCACGTCCGCGAGCGGATAGATGGCGGTTGTCATCGCATCCCACTCGCCGCGGCCCACGCGCGGAAAATCCACGACGAGAGCGCCGTCTGCGCTAGCCCGCGGGCTGGCCGGCATATTCACCGAGAAGTTCTTGCCGCGTGCCCAGGGGCCGATTTCCCACGCATCGGCGGGGGGCATGGCTATCGCTGCGGTGGTGCAGACGGCTGTCAGGCCGATGGTCAGGGCACTGGTTAAGGCCAGTGCAGGGGTGCGTTTTCTCAACATGACCCAGCATCTAGCCCCCCGGCGCTGTGCGGCGATTGAACGCGCGCTTCAGCCACCAGAAAGGATTTGTGACTCTACGCTGCTTGCGCGATTTCCTCGACCGGCTCGTTGCGGATCAGATAGTCGAATGCGGACAGGCCCGCTTTGGACCCTTCACCCATTGCCACCACGATCTGTTTGTAGGGCACGGTGGTCGCATCCCCGGCTGCAAACACGCCGGGCAGATTGGTCGCGCCTTCTTCGTCAATCACGATCTCGCCGAATTTCGACAGTTCGATGCCGCTGTCCTTCAGCCATTCGGTGTTGGGGACAAGGCCGATCTGAATGAACACGCCTTCGAGCGTGATGGTGCGGTCTTCGCCTGTTTCGCGATCCTTCACGATCATGCCGTTGACGCGAGTGCCATCGCCGGTGACCTCGGTCGTCTGGCCGCTGGTGATGATTTCGACGTTATCCATGCTGCGCAGCTTGCGTTGCAGCACTTCGTCCGCGCGCAGTTTCGTGTCGAATTCGACAAGCGTCACGTGACCCACGATCTTGGCCAGGTCGATTGCCGCCTCGACGCCCGAATTGCCGCCGCCGATCACCGCGATCCGTTTGCCCTTGAACAGTGGGCCGTCGCAGTGCGGGCAATAGGCCACGCCCTTGTTGCGATATTTGTCTTCGCCCGGAACGCCCAGATTGCGCCAGCGCGCGCCGGTCGACACGATCAGCGATCGGGTTCTGAGCACCGCGCCATTGGCGAAATGCACCTCGTGCATCCCGCCCGCTTCGCCAGCGGGTTTGAGTTCGCTGGCGAGCGCGAGGTCGATCATGTCGATCTCGTTGTCGGCAACCTGCTGTTTCAGGCTATCGGAAAGCTTTGGACCTTCGGTGTAGTGGGTCCCGGGCAAGTTTTCGATCCCAAGCGTATCCTGCAACTGCCCGCCAAAGCGTTCAGCCGCGATGCCGGTGCGGAAACCCTTGCGCGCGGTGTAGATACCCGCCGCAGCCCCGGCGGGACCGCCGCCGATGATGAGCACTTCAAACGGCGCCTTGGCAGACAGCTTTTCAGCCGCCTTTGCGTCAGCGCCGGTATCCAGTTTCGACAGGATTTCAGCCAGTTCCATCTTGCCGTTGTAAAAGCTTTCTCCGTTCAGGAACGTCGCGGGCACTGCCATGATGTCGCGCCGCTCCACCTCGTCCTGATAAGTGCCGCCTTCGATCAGCGTCGCGGAAACGCGGGGGTTTTCCAGCGCCATCAAGGTCAATGCCTGCACCACATCGGGGCAGTTGTGGCAGCTCAATGAGAAGAACATCTCGAAATCGTAGTCGTCATCCAGCGCACGCGCCTGTTCGATCAGGTCGGCATCAACCTTGGGCGGGTGCCCGCCGGCCCACAGCAGTGCAAGCACCAGCGAGGTAAATTCGTGCCCCATCGGCAATCCGGCAAACGTCACAAAGCGCGTGCGATCGCTCGTGCGGCGGATTTGAAAGCTCGGCTTGCGCGCATTGTCACCATCGAAATTCGCGCTGACCATGTCGTGCAGCGCGGCGATTTCGGTGAGCAGCTCGCGCGTCTGGGTGCTCTTTTCACTCTCGTCCAGCGATGCAACCAGTTCGATCGGCTCGCGCAGGTTGGCGAGGTACTGTTTCAGTTGGCCTTGCATGTTTGCGTCGAGCATCGGGCGGTGCCTTTCGTGAGCGGGTGCGGGAAAATTGGGGGAATTGAGGCAAGTGCGGGTCCGGACACCAATACCCCGTCGCTGGAGGGGGGTGGTCGGGGGCGGCTGATGCACCGGACCCGGCTTGCGACCCTCTCAGGCTGCCGGTTTACCGGCAACCTGTCGGGCAAGGCTGCGACGCGGGAGCGTGGGCGAGGGGAGAGTGCCCCCGCGCCGCATAACCTGATGAGGCGTCGGCCTCTTAGATTTTGCCCACCAGATCGAGTGAGGGAGCCAGCGTTTCGCCGCCTTCTTCCCACGCTGCCGGGCAGACCTGACCGGGATTTGCGCGCACATATTGTGCAGCCTTGATCTTGCGGGTCAGTTCGTTTGCGTTGCGGCCCACACCTTCGCAGGTGATTTCCATGATCTGGATCACGCCATCGGGATCGATCACGAAGGTCGCGCGATCGGCAAGGCCCATTTCCTCGCGCAGCACGCCAAACTGTTTGGACAAGGTGTGCAACTGGTCACCCAGGAACGGGAAGGTCAGCTTGCTGATCTTGTCCGAGTGATCGTGCCACGCCTTGTGGCTGAAATGCGTATCGGTCGACACGGCGAACACGTCCACGCCCATGCCCTGCAACATGTCGTACTTTTCGCCGAGGTCTTCGAGTTCAGTCGGGCAAACGAAAGTCCAGTCCGCCGGGTAGAAGATGAACACGGCCCACTTGCCCGCGATGTGTGCCTCGGTGACGTCGATAAAGTCATGGCCCGCCTGGAATGCGGTCGCCTTGAACGGCTGGAT
>JBBRVR010000066.1:0-16724 GCA_038246695.1 Sphingomonadales bacterium | reverse complement strand
GGTGCCATGAATCATGGTGCGATGGACCAAGGTGCCATGAATCACGGTGCGATGGATCATTCGAATATGGACATGGGCGCAGGTGAAACTGCTGCCCCGCCCATGGCAGGTATGACCATGGACGGCATGAAGATGCGCGATACCTCGCTGTTGCCGCCTACCGTCAAGGTCGGGCCCGGCATCGACATGGTGGCTATGAACCCGGTCGACCGGATGGGCGATCCCGGCATCGGTCTCGACCAGGTCGGGCACCGCGTGCTCAATTACAAAGACCTCGCCGCTTTGACGCCCAACAAAGACACGCGACAACCATCGCGTAGCATGGAAATCCATCTGACCGGCAACATGGAACGGTATATGTGGTCGTTCGACGGCGAGAAATTCTCAGCCGTATCCGATCAACCGATCCGGTTCGCCTATAATGAACGCGTGCGGGTCAAGCTGGTCAACGACACGATGATGGCGCATCCGATCCACCTGCACGGCCATTTTTTCGAACTGGTGAACGGACACGACGGCCACCAGCCGCTCAAGCACACAGTGATCGTCCAGCCCGGCGGCAGCGCAACGTTTGATCTCACTGCAGATGAACCGGGCGACTGGGCGTTCCATTGCCACCTGCTTTATCACATGCATTCTGGGATGTTCCAGATTGTCACCGTCGCCAATCCGGGAGACAGTGCGTGAAGAAGTTCGCTTTTGCGTTCTTCCTGCTGGGATCCGCGGCCCCCGTGCTCGCTCAGCACGCCGGACACAGCATGCCGATGTCAACGCCATCGCCGACACCAGAGGCTACACCGGAGCCGACCATCGCTGCTCCCGAGAATTCCCCTGCACAGCCGGCACCCGCAGCGCCCATCGTCAAGAACAAGCCTGCGGCAGTCGCTCCAGCCCCGACACCACCTCCGCAAGCAATGGAGCATGGCGCAATGGAGCATGGCGCAATGGAGCATGGCGCAATGGATCATTCGACGATGGACCATTCCACGATGGACCATTCCACGATGGATCATTCGCAAATGGGTGATGAAGCGGTGGGGGGCACGATGATCGCAGGGCCTTCGCCTGCCGGGGCGGGCTCTGGTCCCGCTCGTGCCGCAGACGCAATCTGGGGCGAGGAGGCAATGCGGTCTTCGCGCGAAGAGCTCAAACACGAGCTTGGTGCGATGAATTTGTTCTGGCTGCAGGGCGACCGCGCCGAATATCGTATTCGCGATGGCAAGAACGGTTACCTGTGGGATCTCCAGGGATATTATGGCGGCGATCTCGACAAGCTGTGGTTCAAATCCGAAGGCGAAGGCAGCTTTGGAGACAAGATCGAATCCGTTGAAGTTCAGGCCTTGTGGAGTCATGCGATTGCACCGTTTTTCGACCTTCAGGCAGGGGTGCGGCAGGATTTCGCACCGATGGACCGGACGTATGCGGTGGTCGGCGTGCAAGGCCTTGCCCCGTATTTGTTCGAAATTGACGCGGCCGCATTCCTGTCTGACCGGGGTGATCTGACCGCACGGCTCGAAGCCGAGCTCGATCAGAAGATTACGCAGCGTCTGATCTTGCAACCGCGCGCAGAGCTGCAGTTTTCAGCCCAGGATGTGCCCGAGCTGGGTATCGGCGCAGGCTTTGACACCGCTGAACTGGGCATAAGACTGCGCTACGAATTTGCCCGAGAGTTTGCGCCCTACATCGGCGTTGAGCAGGAATGGAAGATCGGCAAGAGCGCGGATTTTGCGCGCGCGGCAGGCGAGGATGCGAGCGTCACCAATTTCGTTGTGGGTGTCAGGTTCTGGTTCTGATGGATCGATGACGGAAGCTGTGCAGACAGGACCGATCCCGGCAATCTGGCTGGCATTCTTTGGCGGACTCATCGCATTTGTGTGGGAAACGCTGCAAATGCCGTTCTACCAGACGGGCCGCTTGACGATCCCGACCGCAGCTAAGCGCCGCGGACGAGCTTTCCCTCGGCGATAAAAGAAGCGGCGTATGGCCGAACCTGACACTTGGCGGACGAAAGCGCGCGCCGGTGATGCAATTGCGATCTGGAACAAGGCGCCGACCAAGGGAAAGTCCATTGCGCTGGTCAGGGGTCCCATCGCATGCAGGAAACTGCAGTTATGAGGCTAGTCTGGAAACGGTGTGTCAGGACAGCGCCGTTGTCACGTCTCGTGATGTGCACAGGATCGAGACAACCGAACCTTGCCGCGCAATGAGGGGTTTTAAACTCACGACCCAACTTCTGGGCGAGCCTTGAGCGGTGGGGCAATCGGCTTCGAAGACCCGCATGTTGCCGGCCGCTGCAAGTCTGAATTCCTCACAAACCTGCGCTCGTGAGTGCGTCGGCCACAGGTCCCACCATAGATTACCGATGAACTTGGCGGGATTTTCGATTTCCATGGCGCGAAGGCCTGCGCAATTCATGAACTCCAGATGCCCGTCGATACTCAGCAGCTTCACGCAATCTTCGCTCTGCTCAAGCAAGGCGAGAGCCAGATCTTCCCCACTCAGCCCTACGGCATGGGAGGCCGCGATGGCAGCGCATTCCGAAGAAATCGAGACCGATGACATTTCCATTGTAAGTGTGTTCGCAATTCGCTGGTGATGGTGTGAACGGCGCAAGGAATATGCGCCAGAGCCGATGAAAGCCTTTATCCAGCTCTCAGGAAATCTACGCAGTTCAGCCCTTTGGCGTGGACCCTTGTGCAAAGGTTCCCACAGCCGGTCGAAAGGTCCCGCTCACTCACTGACCCATCGCGCGCGCCACCGCCACAAACTCCGCCACACTCAATGTCTCCGCGCGACGGGTTTCATCAATGCTCAGCGTCGCCAATGCGTCGAGCGCGCCGGGCAGGCCTTTAAGGCTCTGGCGCAGCATCTTGCGGCGTTGGCCAAAGGCGGCTTCGGTCAGACGTTCGAGCGTGCGTGCGGACACGCCTTCGGGTGCGTTGGCCGGTACTACATGCACAATCGCGCTCATCACCTTGGGCGCGGGGGTAAAGGCGCTGCGGTGGACCTTCATCGCCAGTTTTGCAGTGCTGCGCCACTGTGCAAGCACGGCGAGGCGGCCGTAGGCGCCGCCCCCTGCCTCAGCGACGATCCGTTCGGCCACTTCGCGCTGGAACATCAGCGTCAGCGATTGCCATTGCGGGGGCCAAGCGTGCTGCCCCTTGGGCCCGGAAAGCCACTTCACGAACAGCGCGGTGCCGACATTATAGGGCAGGTTGGAGAGGATGTGGAACGGCTCGCCATGCATGATTGCGCCGTGATCCAGCTTCATCGCATCGCCCTCGATCACGGTCAGCTGATCGGGAAATGCGTCGCTGAGTTCGGCTAGCGCGGGCAGACACCGACGGTCCATCTCGATCGCGGTGACGCGCGCGCCCGCTCGCAATAAAGCGCGGGTCAATCCGCCGGGGCCGGGGCCAACTTCGAGCACGGGCTTGCCAGCCAGATCGCCGGGCAGGGCGGCAATGCGGCTGAGCAATTGCTCATCGAGCAGGAAGTTCTGGCCGAGCGCCTTTGACGCGGACAGGCCGTAGCGCGCGATCACCTCGCGGATCGGGGGCAAATCGGGGGATTCAGCCATGCGCCGGGATGGCGGTGCGTTGTGTGGCGCACGCGCTCGCCATGCGGATTGCGGCGATCATTGCGCCCGGATCGGCGATGCGGCGCCCGGCGATGTCGAACGCGGTGCCATGATCAGGCGAGGTGCGGATGATCGGCAGGCCCAGCGTCACATTGACCCCATCATCAACTTCCAGCGCCTTTAGCGGGATGAGCGCCTGATCGTGATACATGCACAGCGCCACATCGTAGCCGGAGCGCGCGCGCGGCATGAACAGCGCATCACCCGGAACCGGCCCAGTTACATCCAGCCCCTCGGCCCGCAAAGCCTTGATCGCAGGCGCGATAATGCGCGCTTCCTCATCGCCGAACTGGCCGTTCTCGCCCGCATGGGGATTGAGCGCGGCAACCGCGATACGCGGTGCCGCGAGGCCGAAATCGCGCATCAGCGCAACGTGCGTCACCACCGCCTTGTGAATGATAAGCTCTGACGAAAGGCGCTGAGGCACCTGGCTGAGTGCACAATGGACGGTCACGGGGACGGTGCGCAGGGTTGGCCCGGCCAGCATCATTACCGCATCTTCAGGCGCTCGCCCGCAGGCAGCCGCGAGAAATTCGGTTTGGCCGGGATGGGCAAAGCCGATCGCGGTCAGCTCGCTCTTGGATACCGAAGCGGTGATGATCCCGGCAACATCGCCGCTCAGCGCCAGATCGGTTGCCCATTGCAGGGACGCAAGCGCCACCCGCGTGCCTGCGGGCGAGGGTGTGCCGGGGGTATAGGGCGCGTCGAGCCCGGCCAGCACCGGCAGGCCCGCATTCCACGCCAGCGCCGCCTCTGCCGCGTCAGCAATTGGGACCAGCGGGCAGTCAATCCCGCGCGCGTGAGCGGCCGCACGCAATATCTCCATCCCTCCTGTAACGAAGAATGGATGCGCCAGCCCTGCATTCCTGCCGGACAGGTGCGACCACGCCGCAATTATCAGCTCAGGCCCGATGCCCGCCGGATCGCCAAGGGCAATCGCGAGCGGCGCATCCAGCGCAAGCGGCGGGATGGGCGGGAAGCGCGGGCTCAATTGTACTCGATATAGGCGTCGTTGCGCAGATCGCGCAGATAGCGCTGAGCGCGCTTGCTGATGCGATCTTCCTCAATATCGTTCATGACCGTTTCAAAGGTCGGCTTGCCCGAATCCTCGGGATCATCGCGGCCGCACAGCATGAGCACGCGCACGCCTTCTTCGGGGCTGCCGAATGCGGGCGTCGTCTGGCCGATCTGCAGTTGCAGGACGAGGTTCTGCAAGGCTTCGGGCAGGGACCGTGCGCGGATCTGATCGTTGGAAACGACGGTCGCGCCGATTGCCTGCGCTGCGCCCTCGGCATCGGCGCAACCGCGCAGATTGCCGACGAAGCTGCTGAATTGCTCGATCTTCGCATCCGCCGCTGCCTGAGAGACGCCCGGCTCGAACCCGATCGAAATCTGCTTCAGGCTGAGCAAGGCGTCGCGCGGATCGGCGGTCAGCACTTGGCGGCGGTCGATCAGATAAAGGATGGAGAAGCCGCCCGGAATCTCGATCGGCCCGACCAGCTGGCCAGCCTGCATGCCGCGCGCCGCCGTCGCAAGCTGAGGGGGCAACTGCGCCAGCCGCAGCCAGCCAAGGTCACCACCCACCGCTGCGGTGGAGGCTTCGGAAAATTGCCGCGCATAGGCAACAAAACTGCCGCCGCCCTGCAATTGCTGCATGATGCGCTGGGCGTTCTGCTGCACCGCCTCACGGTTTTCGTTTGTGGCCGAAAGGAAGATTTCACCCAGCCGGTGTTCTTCGGTGCCGCGCGATTTTTCGAGCCGCTCCAGCACTTCGTTCACCTCTTCGGCAGCGACACTGACGAATGGATTGACGTTGCGACGCAGCAGATTGTCCCACGCCATTTCGCCTTCGATCTGGCGTTTGAGCGCCGTGGGCGATGATCCGATCGAGCGAAGGTATTCGTCCATCTTGTCCGGATTCTGGCCAAAGTTCTGCGCGGCGAGCTGATTGTAGGTCTGGTCAACCTGATCGCGTTCGACCGTCATCTCCAGCGCCTGTGCGGCCTGCACTTTCAGCGTTTCGTCGATCAGATTGCGCAGCACCTGAATGCGCAGCCTGCCCATTTCCTCCTCGGAGACCTCCAACTGCGAGGCCGACGTGACGAGCGCGACGCGCTGATCGACATCGGTGCCGGTGATGACAAAGCCGTTCACCACCGCCGTGGCGGTGCGCAGATTGGGGTTGTCCTTGCCGATGATGTTGATCGTCTCGGGCAGGCCAAGCGGATTGTCAGCGGTGGGGACGCCGACGGTCTGCGCCTGTGTCGCCAGCGGCCACGCGGCAAGGCCGATCAGCCCGGCTGCGCCCAGTGCGGTGAGCGATTTCAAAGTAGCTTTCATTGTCACGTTCAAGTTCCGAATTTCCCGTCCAACTCTGACGCGCAATCCCTGTTTCAAAGGGTCGTCGTCAGCAATACCGAATTCCGTGCGAAACGCCGTTACCGCTCGATCCGCTTTGCGCCGCGTCCTGCAACCGTCGTGCCCGGCATGGGCCGCGCTGCTTTGTGAGGCCGGACATAGCGCCGCCGATCTTAACGGGCGCTGTCCGTCACGGATTGTGCACGGCCGCATATTAGCCCCAAATGTTCGCCCTGCCAACTTTGGCGAAGGGCCGGATCACCAAGTTCTCGGCAAATCACCGAAATCGCGCCAATCATCGAAAGCCCAGATTGCGCAGCGCAAAGAACAGCTGAAACGAATTGCCGCGCGCAGCGTCTCCGGCGGTGATGAAGTCCCGCCGCCAGGTGAAGCCCAGTTCGATGCAGTCATCGGAATAGGCGATGCCCAGCCGGGTGCGGATCGGTTGGAACCCGTCGGGCGAGAAAACCGGGTCTTCCGCGGCGCTGGTGAGGTTGAACACCCCCGATCCGAATGCGGACCAGTAGCGGCCGAAAGTAACGCGGCCGGCTGCGCGCACCTCCTCGCGGTCGCGCAGATCCTCCACCGTCTGGATATCGCGGTTGAGCCGCAGATAGCCGACTTCGAAATAATTGCGCTGCGAACCGATCGTGGCGTCGATTTCGTTGCGGCGTACCGCCAGATTGTCCTTGTCCAGCCGGAACCGGTGCGTGAAGGCGAGGAAATTGCGGAACCGCACTTCTGTTCGCCCGACTATATCTGAAACGCGCTCTGACAGGCCGGTTCCATCGGGGAACACCTGCCGGTCCGCATCGAAGCGGTAGGACTGACCGATATTGCTTTTAAGCCGCCAGCCCGGCTTGGTCAGCTCCCAGTCCACGCCCAGGGTAACGCGCGCGCCGTCTTCCACCCGGTCATAGCCGGGAAAGCGGTTGAGCGCGAACAGGTTGGAATCCTCCAGATCGATCGCGCGCGCGTCCTCGTTGGGCACGGCAAGGTTGCGGATCGAGGGGGAAGCGACGAACTGCACGCGCGGGGTCAGCACCTGCGTTCCGCCAAACGCTTCGCCCACGAACGGCCATTCCAGGTCGATCGCACCCACTGCAATGGCGCGCCCGGTCCAGCCTTCATTTCCGCGATAGTTTGCCGTGAGCGTCGAGAGCGTGTCCTGCGTGTGATACACGTCGCCGCGCGCCAGTGCGGTGAAGGTGACGACCTGACCCAGTCCGGTCAGCGTCCGCAGATCCCACCGCGCCCCGGCAAAGGCGCGTTGCGTATCCTGCCCCTCATCGCGGATCAGGCTGAGTGTGTTGACCTGCAACTGGATGTTGCCGCCCAGAAGCGGATCAGCAATGTTGCGGCGATAATCCAGAGCGGGAACCGCAATCGGAATCTGTCCCTGATCGGCGGTGATGCGCAACGTCTGGGTCGCCCAACCGGCGAGGCTGAAATAGGAATCAGCGTCGATCCGCTCCAGATTGACGGTCGAGCGCAGGCGGTCATCGCGGCTGAGGTCATAGCGGCGCAGGAAGGTGCGGTCGCTGGCCAGCCGAATCGAACCCGTCAGGCTCCATTCCGGGCTGAACTGGAACCGGCCATTGGCAAACAGGTAGCCGCGCGGATCGCTTTGCGTAGTGGGCACGCCGGTAAAATCGGAGACGCGGCTGCTGGCGGTCGCATATCCGGTGATCTGATACGCGCCCTTTTCTGTCAGGTGGCGCCATTGCGCTGACACCATCGGTGCGACTTCGGAAAACACGAACGCGCCCAGCGTCAGGTCCTTGTTTTCAGCGATCCGCCAATAATATTCACCTGAAACTTCTACCCCGTTCACCTGCGTCACACGGATATTGGGGCTGAGAAAGCCGGATTCCGCGCCGCCATCTGTGCGTATTGAAAGGCCCGGTAGCGGCAGGATGCGTCGTCCGAACAGTTCCAGCATCGCGCCCTTGAAAGTCACACGGTTGCTTTTCTGATCGTACTGGACCCGCCGCGCCGTAATCCGCCAACTGGGATCCTTGGCGCAGCCTTCGGCGCCCGTGACGGCGCAGGCGGTGTAGGCTGCATCGGTCAGCAGCACCGTGCCATCCGCGCCGCGCTCTGCCGATTGCGCGGCCAGCCGCCCACCGGCCCGCAAGGCCAGCAGCAGGCGGCCCATCGCGCCAGCCTCGAACGTGTCCGTCAGCTCGAGTTTTTCCGTGAACAGTTCATTGCCGCTGTCATCGACCAGCCGGATATTGCCGGCGGCAAAGATGCGCCCTTCGCCGCGTTTCCAAACAACCTCGTCTGCGCGCACCGATCGATCCGCACTGCGCAGGATCACATCGCCGCGCGCGGTGACTGTATTGGTTTCGTTGTCGTAGGAAAGCTGCTCGGCCTCGAAATCGATCGTGTCGCCCAGCAATTGCTGCTCAAGCGGCACCTCTGCCTGTTCGGGCGCTGCTGTGGTAGCCGATGCGGGCGGGGCCTGGGTGCTGTCCGTAGTTTCTTGCGCAAGAACAGCGGCGTGCGGGAACAGCGCGCTTGTGGCCAGCGCAGCACCCAGCGTCAGCCGGGACACGCCCTTTCCTTTAGCGCGCAGCGGCGATAGCGGCCATGGCGCAACCAGCTTGGGACGTCCCGACATGCCTTGCCTATTGCACCGCTCGCGCCTAATCGCAATCGCCAACAATCACCCTTGTCTAATGCCGCGAATTTGGCCCATTCCTTGTCGTTGGAGACAAGTTTGCGGTAATCAGTTCGTCAGAAAAGAGCGCGACTGCGCCACCTTCACACACCGGAGAACCCATGCAAATCCATTTCGCCGACAAGCCCTCTGCCAGCGTCCGCCTGATTGCGCGAATCGTCAACCAGAACGATACGCCCTCCGATCTGGATCCCGCGATTGTTGACGGCGCCACCGCCGCGCGCTTTGCGGGTCGCGCGGGGCAGGTGTTTGAAGGGTTTACCTCTGATGATGGCACGTTGCGCCGGATTGCGCTGGCCGGGGCTGGCGAGGTCAACGCTTCAACGCGGATGCTCAATGTCGAAAAGGCGGGCGCGGCGCTGACCGCGAAATATCTCGTTTCGGGCGAGACTGAAATGGTGCTCGATCTGGGCCATGCCGATCTGTCTGGCGAAGAAGCGGCGGGCGCGCTGCTCGGCCTGCGCCTGAGGGCATGGCGGTTTGACGAATACCGTACGAAACTGGCGGCAGACAAACGCCCGACGCTCGATACCGTGCATGTGGTCAACGCGCCTGCGGGGACCGAGGCTGCATGGGAACGCGCATCCGCGGTCGCGCACGGGGTGGAGTTCACCCGGCAACTGGTCACGTTGCCCGCCAATATCCTTTATCCCGAAAGCTTTGTCGCGAAATGCGAGGAAGCATTTGCGGGAACGGGAGCGGAAATTACCGTGCTGGACGATGCGGCGATGGAAAAGCTGGGCATGGGCGCGCTGCTGGGCGTGGGGCTTGGGTCAGAGCGGCCATCGCGCATTCTGGCCATCCGCTGGAACGGCGGTAAGGCGAGCGACAAACCAACCGTGTTTGTGGGCAAGGGCGTGACGTTCGATACCGGCGGCATCTCGCTGAAACCGCCCCCCGGCATGGAAGACATGAAGTGGGACATGGGCGGTGCGGGCGCGGTCGCGGGCGGAATGCTCGCGCTGGTGAAGCGCAAGGCGAAAGCGAATATCGTCGCCGTCATGGGCCTGGTCGAAAACATGCCCGATGGCCGCGCGCAGCGTCCCGGCGATGTCGTTACCACGATGAGCGGGCAGACGGTCGAAGTGCTCAACACCGACGCCGAAGGGCGACTGGTGCTGTGCGACGCGCTGCACTGGGCGCAGGAGGAGTTCGACCCTGAACGGATCGTCGATTTCGCGACGCTGACGGGGGCGATGATCATTGCACTGGGCAACGAATACGGCGGTGTTTTCGCCAATGACGATGAGCTGGCTGAGCAGTTGATCGCCGCCGGCACAATCACCGGGGACAAGTTGTGGCGCATGCCGATCGGCCCGGCCTATGACAAGCTGATCGATTCGCCGATCGCTGATATTAAGAATGTCGGTCCGCGTCAGGCAGGCTCGATCACGGCGGCGCAATTCCTTGCCCGCTTCATCCGCAAAGGCACCGCGTGGGCGCATTGCGACATCGCGGGCATGGTCTGGTCGGACAAGCCGGGCCACAGCTGGGACAAGGGCGCAACCGGATACGGCGCACGCCTGATCGACCGGATGGTAGCGGATAATTATGAGTAACCTTAGGCGCCGGCGGGGCCATCCGGCCCCTTGGCTTTCCTCGCTTATGCGACCTGAAGGTCGCGTCGCTGCGGGCGGCCGGTCGGCCTTGCGGGCCTGTCGGCCCGTTTGATCAGCGGAGTAGTGCCGTTCCCAAGATGCGCAAGAAGTCCGATCTTCCCTCGAAGATCTGCGAAGCCTGCGGCTTGCCCTTCAACTGGCGCAAGAAATGGGAGCGCGACTGGGATAACGTGCGCTATTGTTCGGAGCGGTGTAAGAGGAATAAGAACGCATCCTCATGAAAATCGACTTCTGGCAGTTATCACGCGATCCGGTTGAAAAGGTAACCGCGCTCATCGCCCAGCGGGTTCTGGGTGACGGCGAGCGCCTGCTGGTCGTCAGCGCCGATGCCGATCAGCGCGCGGCACTGTCTCGCGGGCTGTGGGAGGCCGGGCCGACCAGCTTCCTTGCTCACGGCGCGGCAGACGGGCCGGGGGCAGAGCGCCAGCCGATCCTGCTGTCGGATACCTGCGAGGCGGCCAACGGGGCTACCCATGCGATCTTTGCCGACGGCACATTTCGCGACGCGCCCGGTTTTGCGCGGACGTTTCTGTTGTTTGACGAGGCGAGCCTGCAACATGCGCGCGAGACTTGGAAAGCGTTATCCGACCGCGAGGGGCTAGAACGGGCATTTTTCCGGCAGGACGGCGGCAAATGGACCAAGGTTGCGTAGGGGCAATCCAAGGGGGGGGTAAAAATGCGAGCAGTCCGGTCGACCAGTGCATTTGCGTGGCCGAGTGCCGCGCTGCTGGGGCTGTCGGCATGCGGATCCGAGGCGGCGGGCGAGGGCGCCTACACCATCGACAGCAATAGCGGTGAAATTACCGCCAGCGCGCAGACCGCCGAAGGCTCCACCGCGGTGCGATCGGGCGCGCTGGTGCCGGTCGACCTGCCCGCCGGGTTCACGATCTATCCCGGCGCCAAGGTGATCGGCAACACCGTGTTCGATCAGCGGGAAGGCAGGGGCGCATTCGTGACGATTGAAAGCGCAGACACGCCCGAACAGATCGCTGCGTTCTACACCCGCCAGGCACGTGCAGCCGGTGTGAGTGTAGAGATGCAACTGCCGATCAACGACGGCCGGATGGTCGCCGGTGAAAGCGCGCAAGGTATCACGTTCTCGCTGATGGCGACCCCGGTTCCTGCGGGCACGCAGGCGCAGCTTTCAGTGGGTGAGACGCAAGCGAACCCTGCGGCCAACTGATTGCAT
Organism: Sphingomonadales bacterium; assembly: GCA_038246695.1. Lineage (GTDB taxonomy): Bacteria > Pseudomonadota > Alphaproteobacteria > Sphingomonadales > Sphingomonadaceae > Erythrobacter. The sequence continues at coordinate 5,232 of JBBRVR010000066.1, read as the reverse complement.
GACACGCAACGCTTGAAGTGCGGCGCTGCCCCCGGTAAGGGCGCGCGCAATCCCTCTCGCGCACGATGCGCCAAAATCACAGACAAGGAACTACACAATGGCGGTTACCCGCACCTTTTCGATCATCAAGCCCGATGCCACGCGCCGCAATCTGACCGGCGCGGTCACACAGATGCTGGAAGAAGCCGGCCTGCGCGTCGTCGCTTCCAAGCGTATTCACATGTCCAAGGCGCAGGCCGAAGGCTTTTACGCGGTTCACAGCGAGCGTCCCTTCTTCGGTGAGCTGGTCGAATTCATGATGAGCGAGCCGGTGGTCGTGCAGGTGCTCGAAGGCGAAGACGCCGTCGCCCGCAACCGCGACATCATGGGCGCGACCAACCCCGCCGACGCTGCCGAAGGCACGATCCGCAAGGTTCACGCGCTCTCGATCGGTGAAAACACTGTCCACGGTTCGGACAGCGAAGAAAACGCCGCGATCGAAATCGCGTACTTCTTCAACGAAGATGAGATCGTGGGGTAAGCTTTCGGGCATTAACGATGGCGAGGGCCGTCCCAATGGGGCGGCCCTTTTTCATTTCAGGGCTGTGCCTCTGCATGAAATCGCTTCAGCTGGCGCGCATGGTCGTGATGCTGACCGCGCTCGCCAGCGGCCATCGCGCTCCGCATCGCCGCCAACGCCTGCGGCGTCAGCATCAGGCCGAGGTCTGCGTAAACCCGCGCAATCGCGCCTTCACAGTCCGCGTTCAATTCCTCGAAGCTGACCTGTGCAACCGGGCCACGCCAGTCGCGCAAAGCCGCCTCTCGTCGCTCTTCGCGAACCGCGATCTTGCGGTGCCATTGGCCCTCTATCCGGGCGAGGTCGCAGGTATCGGACTGCACCGCCATCTGGTTTGCAACCAGCGACACCGCGCTGCGATGCACGTCCTCGCGCCGCCGCTGCGCTACGATCAGCCGTGCATCTGGGAACTGTCCGAGCAATTCGGGCAGGTTTTCGCTGAACACCGGAACTTTCAAGACGCGCGGTTTGGCTGCAAGGCCGCGATGCGCGGCATCGGTGTGCAGGACGCGGGCGAATTCGCGATAGACCGGAGTGGCATCGCGCGGCTCGCTCCACGCAGAATAGGATGGGATGTGCCATTGCGATTCGTAGATCGAGTGATTGAGCGCGCCCCCCAGCCAGCCGAGCTCCTCCTCCACCGCGCCGCTGGCAATGGGATGGATGGATTGCAGCCACGGATTGAGCGCGGCGAGGAATGCGATCTCGCCTGCACCTTTTAATCGGCGCAGATCGGGCCGGGCGGGGACGGGGTGAAACGCATCGCAATATCGCGTGTGTGAATGCGCCGGGTCCGCGGTCAGCAGCTTGTGAATGCGCGTCGTGCCGCTGCGCATGTGGCCGATGATGATGATCGGAGGGGCAATCGGGGTCTCTGGCCATTCAGGCTGTCGCAGCCACACCTGTCCCATGCGCAGCCGGTTGCGAACCACCCGTTCCAGCTGGCCATATGCCATGACCCGGCCCAGTGGATTGAGATCGGCCTCATCGTGCACTGCAGAAACAAGCCGGTCCAGCCGCTCACGAAAATCAGCTATATCCTCCGGGTCGCGTGCCGCCGCCTCGGCTTGCAGTGCGGCATCGCCAACGCTCCGCGCTGCGCTTTGCCACAAGGTGTTGGCATCAAGCAGCGGTGGCGGAAGCCAGCCTTTGTCCCACGCTTTCTGAAAGAACCGGTTGGCACGCTCAACACGGGGCGACCGGGCGAGGGGGTGCGGCCGGGGCGGCGGGGTGGCGCGTCCCATGATCAGAACATGTCGGCCACATCGTGCAGCCGCGTCAGCCGCGCAGGCGCGACGCTGCGCCAGCTGCGGCCCAGCCATTCGGTGACATCATCCCAGTCCACGCCGGGGCGGTTGAGGATGACCCCGATCCACCCGCTTGCACCGTAATAGGCGGGCTTGAAATAGGCCTCCGGCTGGCTTTCGACGAGGTTCAACAGCTCGTCCATACCGCCTGTTTTTGCCAGCAGCGCGATGTGTTCGCTGCCATGATGCTGATCGCTGAAATAGGCGAAGAACTTGCCCGATTTCTCGGTCCCGACGCGAAATCCGGGTGAGCCGTGGCTTTCGCGCTCATACGTTTCGGGCAGGGCCAGTGCCAGCACGCGCACCCGGTCATACAGGTATTCAGGATCGGACCCGCGCGAAACGTAATCCGCCACCGCGCGCGGGTACAATTGATGCTCGGCAATCTTGACCCGCGCGGCGAGGCGTGCGGGTGTGTCACTGGGCGCAATTGCGACGCGCGCCCGCGCCAGCACCGCGCCTGCATCCAATTCGGGCGTCACCACATGGACGCTCGCGCCTGCATGGCTGTCCCCTGCCGCGATGGCGCGGGCATAGCTATCCAGCCCCTTGTATTTGGGCAGCAGCGAGGGGTGGATATTGAGGATGCGTCCCGCCCACCGTTTGACAAACGCATCGGACAGGATCCGCATATACCCCGCCAGCACGACGTATTGCGCCCCCGCTGCCTGCGCCGCCGCCTCCATCGCAGCATCGTGATCCGCGCGGCTATGGCCAGCATGCGGGTGAGCGAAGGTGGTTATGCCCTCAAGATTGGCTAGCGACAGCCCTTCCGCATCGGGCACATTGCTGGCGACCAGCACGATTTCGAACGGCGAATCGACCAGCCGGCTGGCATAGAGCAGTGCGGCCATATTGGTGCCGGTGCCCGAGATAAAAACCGCAATTCTGGCCCGTTCAGCCATGATGGACGGCTTCCCAGTCTCCCCGTGCGCCCCATGTCTCAAGCGATCCTCGCACCGTGCAGCCGCGCTTGCCGGACTTGATTTCACCGACGCGCAGCACGGTTTCGCCCGCCGCCTCCAGCCGCTGTGTCACCGCATCGACTTCGCCCGCCGAGACACTCAACACCATGCCAACCCCGCAATTGAAGGTCCGCGCCATTTCCTCTGGCTCAATCGCGCCCTGCGCCTGCAGGAACGCCATCAGCCGAGGCTGCGGCCACAGATCGGCATCGACATACGCATGCGCGCCTTCGGGCAGGATGCGCGGGATATTCTCGAGCAAGCCCCCGCCGGTGATATGGGCAAGGCCGTGGATCAGCCCCTCGCGGATTAGTGGCAGCAGGCTGGCGACGTAAATCCGCGTCGGCTCTATCAGTGCGTCGATCAACAGGCGTTCCTGATCGAACAGGGCCGGGCGCTCGAGCTTCCAGCCCTTGTCCGCCGCCAGCCGCCGCACAAGGGAATAGCCGTTGGAATGGACGCCCGAACTGGCGAGCCCCAGCAGCACGTCACCCGGCGCCACGCGCTCTCCGGTCAATTGCTCGCCGCGCTCCACCGCGCCAACGCAAAAGCCTGCAAGGTCATAGTCGCCCGGCGCATACATGCCCGGCATTTCGGCAGTCTCCCCGCCGATCAGCGCGCATCCGGCCTGCTTGCACCCCTCGGCAATCCCGGCGATGACACGGGTGGCGATCCCGTTTTCGAGCTGGCCGGTGGCGAAATAATCGAGGAAGAACAGCGGTTCCGCGCCCTGCACGATCAGATCGTTGACGCACATGGCGACCAGATCGATGCCGACTGTGTCGTGCCTGTCATGTTCAATGGCGAGTTTCAGCTTGGTCCCGACGCCATCATTGGCGGCGACCAACAACGGATCGGTATAGCCCGCCGCCTTGGGATCGAAGAATCCGCCAAACCCGCCCAGTTCGCTCGTCGCGCCGGGCCGCGCGGTGGCTCGGGCAAGCGGGGCAATCGCCTTGACCAGTGCGTTGCCCGCTTCGATTGAAACGCCGGCCTGGGCGTAGGTATAAGGGAAGTTCTTGCCGTTCATGCACGGTCTGTAGCCTTTCGCGCTTGGAATTCCACTCACCTTTGGGCAAAGGGAAACCGATTTCCCCCATGGCGATACGCGCATTCCCCTCCAGCCCGATATTCGAGGCATTGTGGTCCACCCGCCTGACTGTGCGGGCGGGGGCGGCGCTGGTGGCGTTTGCGCTGCTGGCGGGCGTCTATGCGCTGGTCCTCGCGCAGGTTTCCGGCGAGCGGGGGATCGCTCCCACCGCCTCCAGCGCCGACATCGAAGTGCGCGGGATCAAGATCGATGTCACCGGCGATAACCCCGAAGACGCGCGACAAAAGGGCTGGCAGCAGGCGCAGCGCGATGCGTGGAAGAAGGCCGGCGGACCGGAGATTGCCGATGGGCAGCTCAATTCGCTGGTCTCCGCAATCGTGATCCAGCGCGAACGGGTCGGCCCGAAACGCTATATCGCGACGCTGGGCGTGATCTTTGATCGGCAGCGCGCGGGCCGGTATCTGGGCGGCGCGGACGAAGAGCGCAGTTCCGCGCCGATGCTGCTGTTGCCGATCACGGCCAGTGCAGGGACGTTCACGACATTCGAGGTGCGCAATCCGTGGCAGCGCGCCTGGGCAGATTTCAACCCTGGCACCAGCCGGGTCGACTATGTGCGGCCCAGCGGGGCGGGCGGCGATTCGCTGCTGCTGAATTATGGACAAACCGGCAGGCGCAGCCGTGCCTGGTGGCGCAGCACGCTCGACCAGTACGGCGCCGCCGATACGTTGATCCCGATTGCCCGGCTCGAATACCAATTTCCTGGCGGACCGATCACCGGCACCTTCACCGCCCGCTATGGTCCTGATAGCCGCGTGCTGGATACTTTCGTGATGAAGGCTGACAGCCCCGCCACGCTGGATGCGATGCTGGGCGAGGCGGTGGAGCGGATGGACAAGGTGTTCGAACAGGCACTGGCCGATGGTAAGCTGCAACCCGATCCCACGCTCAGGATCGGCGGTTCGGGCACGATCGATCCCGCGATCCTGCGCTTGATCGAAATTGGAGAGGCAGTCCGCACGCGCGATGCCGCTGCTGCACAGGCGCGCCGGGTCGCGGCGCAAGGGGCGGTGGCCAATGCGCCCGCTGCGGGTTCGGAGCAACCCTCCACTGCGCCCGATCAGGCCGCTGCCGCGCGCAATGTTACCGTCCAGTTCGCCACCCCTGATGCCGATGCATTTGATGCCGCGCTGTCGGGTGTGCGCGGCGCAGCCGGCGTACGCGGGCTGGCGGTAACGAGCACCGCAATGGGCGGAACTTCGGTGATGAGCGTCAGCTTTGGCGGCACGGTGGAGGATCTTGCGGCGGCCCTGCGCGCGCGCGGCTTCACTGTGCGCCAGAGCGGCGGCGCCATCG
>JBBRVR010000065.1:0-16918 GCA_038246695.1 Sphingomonadales bacterium | reverse complement strand
TCACATCGCCCTCCATCCCGATCACTTCGGTGATGTTGGTGGTGCGGCGCGAACCGTCGCGCAGACGCTTGACCTGCACGATCAGATCGACCGATTCGGCGATCTGGCGCGAGATGGCTTCCTTGGGGATCTTGATGTCGCCCATCAGGATCATGTTTTCCATACGGCCAAGGCATTCGCGCGGGCTGTTGGCGTAGAGCGTACACATCGAACCATCGTGGCCGGTGTTCATCGCGGCGAGCAGATCGAAACACTCCGCGCCGCGAATTTCCCCGAGGATGATGCGGTCAGGTCGCATACGCAGCGCGTTCTTCACAAGGTCGCCGATGGTGATTGCGCCCTGACCTTCAAGGTTTGGCGGGCGGGTTTCGAGCGGCAGCCAGTGTGGTTGTTGCAGGCGCAGTTCCGCCGCGTCTTCGATGGTCAGCACGCGCTCACCGGGGTCGATCATTTTCGACAGCGCATTGAGCATCGTCGTTTTGCCCGAGCCGGTACCGCCGGAGATAACGATGTTCATCCGGCAAGCGCCCGCGATTTTGAGCGCGGTCGCCATCTTGTCGCTCATCGAGCCAAATTCCTTGAGCATGTCGATCGTGATCGGCTTCTCGGAGAATTTACGAATCGAGATCGCAGTGCCGCGCAGCGACAGGGGCGGAACGATCACGTTCACACGGCTGCCGTCCTTGAGACGGGCATCGGCCAGCGGCGTAGTCTGATCGACGCGGCGGCCAACCTGGTTGACGATGCGCTGCGCAATCTGGAACAGATGCTGCTCGTCGCGAAAACGGATCGGGGCAATGGTCAGCTTGCCCTTCTTTTCGATATAGGTCTGGTCCGGACCGTTGACCATGATATCGGACACGTCGGGATCGTTCAGCAATTCTTCCAGCGGGCCAAAGCCCAGCAGCTCGTCGATCAGCACCTTTTCAAGCGCGAACTGTTCCCGCCGGTTAAGCGTGACTTTCAGTTCGGCCAGCACTTCCATGATGATCGGGCGGAATTCTTCCGACAGCTCTTCCTTGGAAAGGGTCGCGGCGGCTTCTGGATCGACGCGTTCGAGCAGGCGCGGCAGCACCTGTTCCTTGATCTTGTGGACGCTCGCCTCGAAACCCTGCGGCTCGTTCTGAACAGCGTCGATCAGGGCAGCGCGTTCGGCCAGCCGGTCCATCGCCTCGGCGGTGCTGCCCTTGGAATTGCCGGACGAAGCGGGCGCGCTGGGCCGTTCGGGCCGTTTTGCCTCTTCATCGACGGGCAAGGGCGGAAACTGTTCTCCACCCTTGGGCTGGGCGGACTGGCCGCCGGTTGCCTTCATCGGGCGGGCGACACCGAAAGCGGGCCGCGCGCCCGGTTTCATTCCTCCAGCGTTGCCCTTTTTGCCGAATGCACTCATTCCAAGCCCCCGAGGCCATTAATCCACTTAAACACACCACACCCGCAAAAGCGCGAACGGTGCCTCTCGAATTGTGGTGAATAAATGGGAAAGCTTATTTTTTCCCTAAGGGTGGACGCAGACATTGCGGTTTGGAAAGAGGGTGAGAGGGCGAGGGATCGCCGGGCGCTTGCAGTGCCATTATCAATCGGACACACTGCCTCGCCAAAGCATACCGACCATAAATCAAGCAGCCACATCAAACTTCACGATCACAGATGTTGACCCTGAATGCAGCCGCCTTGGGGAATTGCCTCGGTGATTGTGCATCTCACAAGATCCAAAAGGACAATCGGCACAGCCGTCGCATGACCACACGACTCATCGCTTTCGGAGGATATGATACTCGCAAACCGCGTGTACGCTGTTTGATCGCGTCCATTAGGCGCGCGGGCGGCCTCGAAGACGAGATCGTGATACCGGGCTGGGAGAGTGTCGCGGAAACGAATGTACCATCGCGGGTAGCATTTCTGAAGGTGCTGGCAAAACTGGTGCTCGGATATCCGCAGGCGTTGTGGCGCCTGGCACGAAGTCCGCGTGCCGCCATCTTGCTGCCTTATCCCGGGATCATCGAAATATTCCTCATCGCACCGCTTGCGCGCCTAATGCGTCGCAGGGTTGTCCTCGACATGTTCCTGCCCCTGTATGACACGATCGTGATCGACAGGGGCTTTGTACGACGCGGCAGTGTGGTAGCCAGGGCAATCTGGTTGTTCGAACGCGCCGGCATGCGGCTGGCCGATGTTATCGTGGTCGATACCGATTGCCATGGCGATTATTTTGCCAGTGAGTTCGGGTTGGACCGTGAGAAATTCCACACGATCCTTGTCGGTGCGGAAAACCAGTTTGCCGTGGCAGCGCCGGTGGAAGACGTGTCTGATCTGCTAGGTCCGATAGATGAGGTTCCGATCGTGCTGTTCTATGGTCAGTTGATCCCGCTCCACGGTGTGCCGACCATTCTGGATGCGGCGCGCGGTTACTCTGGACCAAAGGCTCGGTGGGTGGTGATCGGCCGCGGGCAGCTCGAAGGGGTGATGCGCGATGCGGTGGCGGATCAGTCTTGCAACCGGGTCGAATGGATCGAGTGGGTGGAATATAAGCGGCTACCGTCTGTCATCGCGCGCGCGGATGTTTGCCTTGGCGTGTTTGGCGCCTCGGACAAGGCTGCGCGGGTCATCCCAAATAAGCTGTTTCAGCAACTTGCTATGGGCAAGCCGGTGATCACCCGCGCCAGCCCAGCCGTGGATGCATTGGCGGCGAACTTCCCCGAAACTGTGCGTACCGTGCCGGCGAATGATCCCAAGGCGCTGGCTGATGCAGTGGCAGCCGCCCTGTCCGACATCGGCAAACTGGTTCCCTTGCCACAGCGTTCGGTGGCGGAACTCGGCCCGGACGCGGGGGTAGTCCAGCTTATCGCGCGGCTTGATCGGTGCGAATGAGAACTGCGATCCCTCCGAGCAGGAAATCGGCGCTTGTGACCAGAACGCGGGAAAGCAACGCAATCACCAGCGCATCGCCGATCGGTATATGCACCGACAGTAGCGCAACCAATACGCCCTCGCGTGCGCCAAGGCCTGCCGGAGCGATGAAAAACAGAAAGCCTGTAATCCACGCCAGCGCATAAATCCCGCTCGCATGGATCACGAAATCCGGCTCGATCTGGAATCCGAATGCCTTGACCAGCAAGGCAATGTGCAATCCTGCAAACATCCACGCGAGACCCGCTGCCAAGCCCGAGACCATCAGAGTCTTTGCCGGGACGTCAAAGTCCATTTTGGCAACTCTCAGGATCGTCGCTTTGACAGGTGGCAGCACAAATACGAGGGGTACCAAGAGGACAATTGCAACAATTCGCCAGTCTACCGAAACCAGATTGAACGCCCCGGGCAGGGTCAGAAGCGCGACTATAATGCCGGTTCCCAAGCCGATCATAACTGCGAGTAACAGACTGGATACCGTTGTGGTTCGCGAAAGCCCTGCCTCTTTGGCGAGCTGTGCAGAGGCGAGAAAGGGCCAGATACCGCCCGGGAGGTATTTGCCCATTTGGCCGATGAAGAAGATCCGGGCGGAATTGGACCAGGACAATCGCACCGCCGATACGTTGAGAAGAATTCGCCAGGACGCTGCGGTTAAACCAATATAGCTGACGCACGCGAGTAGCGCGAGCAGGATGGGAACGATATCTGCCCTTACGAAAGCTGCGCCAATGGCGTGACGGTCGCGGGCTATAAGTGCCGTGGCGACGACCACAGTTGAAGCAAGGAACACCGCACCAATAATTTGTCGCCACTTCGCGGACTTGGCTGCTTGTGAAGGCAGGGGAGTGCTCACCAAGTTCATTCTTGCAATCGCGCTTTCGCCACCAGGCCAACTCCGCGGCCCGGCAACAATCGCTGCATCCAGACCATCGGCTGAGCGACCATTGCAGCGAGGGTTCCAGTGAAGCCCGAGGTTGGTTGGAGAAGCCGTCCTGAGCCAGCAGTGCGATCTTCGATGTCCATGTCTGAGGCTCCAGCCGCTAACCTCTTTGCCGCGACATGATTGCGGACTGCTTCGAGTATGTTCCCGGCGGGAAAGCCATAAAGTTCGACGTGAATATCGGTAAAACCAGCCTCGGCAAGGCGCGCTTGCATATGCTCGGGATCATAGCGCCGAAAATGGCCAGTCAGTTGATCGGCTGCGGCCATCCGATCCAGCCATGCTGGAACGCTGAGGATGAGAGTTCCTCCGGAGTTGAGTTTGTCGCGCCACTCGGCCAGCGCGGCCATATCGTCCTCGATATGTTCGAGTACCTCGAATGCACAAATTGTATCGAAACGTTCTGACCCGGGCAACTCGAAGCTCATGCAATTGTGCAGACTTACGACATCGCCAATATTCGCTTTTGCGACTGCGAAAGATTGCGCATCCGGTTCTATCGCGACCATCCGGTCTGCGCGCATTGCAATTCGTGCCGCGGCCGCACCACGTCCACAACCGATTTCAAGCACCGATCCAGGACGTTCGGGTAAGAGCCGCGACACCACATCCCAGCGCAAGCTTGCATTGGGCGTCAGCGGGGGAAGCGCTCGGCGTTTGCAACGAGCTACTTCGGGCGCTCCTTTGAGACCGACGGAATCAACCAATGTATTTCTCCAGACTAGCACTCTGCATCGAGCTGGTTTTGGATTGATCAGTCATCATCCCACCGTTCCTTGGACGAATTGAAGATACCGATCCTATTTCGGTTCGTCTGCAAAAGCTGGATGGACTTGCCCCGCGCCACGGCTTGACCTGATTGTTCAACCAGAACTGCAATTCTGCAGTTGGCAAACGCAAACCGTCGTTGGTTCGACGCGGTGGCTGTCTTGTTGGTGCGGAGAAGTTCGTCATTGTCGCGATGCTGCACGGGTTGCAGGCTCGATTGCGCGCTCGATTGCTGTGTCGCGTTGCACTTGGTTTCGCGGCATGCCTGAGTTTTCAAGCCGCTCCTCAATGCGCCGCAGCTTTAGCATACTTGCCTCCAGCAGTTTTCGATTTGTTGCCACCAGATCGGCAAGCAGGCCAAGCGTTGCTACCAGCACTCCCACGATCAGCAGTGCGGTGCCGAGCACCAGGGACTGGAGATGGCCATCGCTCTCGCCCCGGATGACGAACCACAGGAACCGTGCAATCGGCACCAGTCCAAGCGCGCTCATCAACGCGCCGACAGCAACGAAGACCCGCAGCGCGTTGAAAGTTGTGTAGGCGCGGATGATCGTGACGCCGGTAGACATGATGAAGCGCGGGATCGACTTGAACAGGCGTGAAGGACGGGTCGCAGCGTTGGTGCGGATCGGGACCGAAACGATGGCGAGACGCTTGCGCCCCGCCTGGATCAGCATGTCCGTGGTGTAGCTGAAATCAGTGGTGATATTGATGCGCTGTGCAGCCTCGCGGCTGATTGCGCGAAAACCGCTGACGGCATCGGTTATGTCCGTGCCCGAAAGCGTGCGCACAACTGCACTGCCAAGCCGTTGGAGCAGCCGTTTAAATAAGGAAAAATGCTCGTTCTCGGTAACGGATCGGTCGCCGATAACGATGTCGGCATGTTGTGCGACGATGGGTGCGACGATGGCGCCGATGTCCTCGCCGGCATACTGGCCATCGGCATCGGTGTTGACGATTATGTCCGCGCCTTCCTCAAGGCATTTGTCGATGCCGCTGCGAAACGCTTCGGCAAGCCCGCGATTGCGGCGGTGGCGGACGATGTGATGCACCCCCCAGCGCCGCGCGACGCCCACTGTATCGTCCTGGCTGCCATCATCGATGATGAGGTATTCGATCACATCAATCCCCGGCAACGTGCGCGGCAGGGCGGCCAGCGTATCAGGCAGGACTTGCGCCTCGTTCAGGCACGGGATCTGAATAATCAGCTTCGTCATGGTATCGCGGCTTGCCCCCGGTCGCGTCTTAAAATGTCTTGCGCTCTTTCAGCCGGTGTTACCGGGATGGATTTAAGCAATCGTAAACCATGTCGGCCTGCGCGCCGGGTGCGGGTCAGAACGAAACCCAGAATTCTTCAGGCGGCGCATATTGGGGCGCCTGCGGGCGCTTACCCCAGACCAGCCGCGATGGCTCGGGACCAGTATTTTCAAGGTCCAGAGTGCCGCGCTGCAATTCGATCAGCGAACCATCGGCGATCTTTTTGCCATTGACGATCATCTCGCCCCTCGCGGTGTAAATGCCTGGCACCAACAGTGACCAATTGCGTCTTGTCTCCGGAGCCAGTTCGATTCCGGCAATGTAGATATCACCCCAAAAAGGGATGAAGTTCTCGCGCAGCACCGCGGCGTCCTCAGCAAGGAATTGGGATGCATCGCCAGCGAACAGGGTTGAGAAATCGTCATTGTTGTTGATCGCGAGTGGAAGGGTTTGCGCCAACATCGCGTCGCGGAATTCGGGGCGGCCGGCTGCAAGGTAATTTTCGATGCCGAACGGGCTGCGAAACCCGTTGGCTTTCTTGAGGCTGCCCAGCATTCCGCAGCAATCAAAATAATGGCTCGCTTCGGGAAAGGAGGTGTGGATCGCGCCGAGCAGTTGCTGCTGCTGGGGAAGAACGTCGCGGCGATCGACGGCCCAGGCCGTAAGGGCAGAAATGGCGATAGCCCCGGCAAGCGCGGCGTAACTGTAGCGCTTTGCAAGATAAGGAGCGGCGAACGCAGTGGTTGCAGCAATCGGGGGCAGGAAAAAGACATACGCATAGGGCGAGCTGTTTTGGTAGTAGATTGGCGTCAGCGCGACGATCCATAGCCCCGCAACCGACCATTTGCGCACAGCTGGCAAATCCTGTGATATCAGCACAAATGGCACCATCAGCGCCATCGCTGCCAGCGGCAGCGACTTGGCCGCAGCCGCGCCCATGAACTCAATGTAGATGAAGTCATTTAGCCCGAACATCCGCTCGCCCGAACTCGTCAGCGTGCCCGTTGCGGAATCCTCGGCGGAGAGCATCCCCTGATGGATGCTGTGCAACGTGAAAAGAAGCGCAAACACTGCGAGCGCCACGGCACCTGCCGCGATCCAGCGGGCGAGATAGTGCCATTCAAACTTGCGCGCTTGCCAGCGCCACAGCGCAGCCCCGGCAAATGCAGGTGCCCACAGAATAAACTTGATCGTCACCATCGCGGCGAAACCCACCAGAATCCCGAGCACGACGATCCAGCGCGCGGAGAGGTTCGTACGAATTGCCACCGCCAGCGCGTTGGTCAGAAACGCGGCAACGATCGGGTCGACGCGAAACGATGTCCCGTGCTGCAGCACATAGCCGGCACCAAGATAAGCGGCAGCAGCGATCAAAGCCGCACGATGATCAGCAAACGCGCGCGCGATTGCATAAATGCCGAACCCCGTCACCGCGAGACAGCCCAGCATGAACAATCGAGCGATCCTGATATGATCGATCTCATTGCCGGGCAGCCTTGGAAGCCACCATGCAAAAGCGCGCGTGTGGATCGTTTGGAGCGGCTGGATCGCTTCACCGCGCGCCACGATTTCGACCTGCGAATAGAACCAGAACTCATCGCCGTTGATCGAACGACCAAGGATCATCGAAACATGGATCGCCCCCAGCAAACCCAGCAGCGCATAGATCCAGATCGCCGAATCGATGCCCGGCAGACTGCGCATCCACGCCCTTGGTGGTGATGAGTGCCCATCAGCGAGGGACGTGTTTGCTGTTGTAGTCACGATTTTGCCCCTGCGATGCTTGTTCGCGGGGAGTTAGCCGGGATAGCTTTAAGCAATGGTAAACCATGCTAGAGCATCGCAATAGCCGCATCGTGTCCGACACAAGCGTGCCTTCGGGCTTTTGAAAGAAACCCTTATCGTTACCCCCACGCAACGCAGCGGACTGGTCTACGCCGTGCTCGGTTTTGCGATTCTTTCGTTGGGCGATGCCGTGGTAAAGAGCATGGCCGGGGCGTGGCCGGCCTATGCGGTGGCGGCGTTGCGGTTTTCGATCGGCGCTATTGGCATTTCGGTGCTGTTGTTGCGAGCTGAGGGGCCGAAGGCGTTCATCCCGGCCCATCCGCTGCTGCAAATGGCGCGCGGTGCATGTGTGGCACTTGCGTCGCTGTGCTTCTTTTCGGCAATTTTTATCATGCCGTTGGCCGAAGCGATGGCGATCGCCTTTCTTGCGCCGGTTCTCACGCAGCTGTTTGCCGGGGTGTTTCTGGGGGAGCGGGTCCGGCCGAAGGTTTATGCGGTGTCACTGGTCGCGTTGACCGGGGTGGCGATCATCCTGCGGCCCAACCTCGCGCTGTTGGGCTGGGCAGCGTTGCTGCCGCTGGCGTCGGCGGTGTTCTTTGCGCTGCTGATGGTGACCAACCGGGCGAGCGCCGGGAAAAGCAGCGCGCTCGCAGCGCAATTCTTCGTCGCGGCGTTTTCAGCACCGATTCTGATCGCGGCGTGTCTCGCGGCCAAGATATCGGGCATCGGCGCGCTCGATTTCGGCTGGCCAAGCTGGGATGTGATTGCTCGCTGCGCGGTGGTTGCGCTCACCGCCAGCACCGCGCACTGGCTGGTATATGTCGGCACATCCAGAGCAGGCGCGGCGCAGGTCGCTCCGGCGATCTATGTGCAGATGCTGGTGGCGGTGACGCTGGGCTGGATATTCTTCGCAGAGGTGCCGGACTGGTGGACGCTGCTGGGCGCGGGGATAATTATTGCATCGGGGCTGTATCTGTGGCGCGACGGGCTGCGCGTTGCGACCAATGGGCCCTTGCAAACCACGCCATTGGCCCCGAAACGAGGCTGACAGGAATGTGCGGTACGCTGCGCAGACCAGTATTTACCGCAGCGCGCTAACCCGGCGCGCCTGTTCAACACGGGATTAATTGAAAACTATGTGCGGCATTATCGGGATTGTAAGCGACACAAGCGTTGCCGACCGCCTGGTCGAAGGTCTCAGGCGGATGGAATATCGCGGCTATGATTCAGCCGGTGTGTGCACTCTGCACGAAGGCGCGCTGGTCCGCCGCCGGGCGGAGGGCAAGCTCGCCAATCTGGTCGAGGTGCTGCGTCATGATCCCGCTCAAGGCACAATCGGCATCGCTCATACGCGCTGGGCCACGCACGGCGCGCCGACTGCAGCCAACGCCCACCCGCACGCCACTGCTGAAGTCGCGATCGTGCACAATGGCATCATCGAAAATTTCAAGGAACTGCGCAGCGAACTCGCAGGCGAAGGGCGGACATTCGAAAGCGAAACCGACAGCGAAGTTGTCGCGCATCTGGTTTCCGCACGGATCGAGGCGGGCGACACGCCCGAAGACGCCGTGCGGGCCGTTCTGCCGCGGCTGCGCGGCGCGTTTGCGCTGGCGATCACGTTCCGCGCACACCCCGATCTGCTGATCGGCGCGCGGCTGGGTTCGCCGCTGGTGGTGGGGCATGGAGTGGGTGAGATGTTCCTCGGCTCCGATGCACTGGCGCTTGCTCCGCTGACGCAGCGCATCACCTATCTGGAAGAAGGCGACTGGGTGATCGTGCGGCGCGAAAGCGCGCAGATCTTCGATGCGGAGGGTCACGAGACCCCTCGCCCGGTGCAGGCATCGGGCGCATCGGCGGCGGCGGTGGAAAAGGGCAATTTTCGCCACTTCATGCAGAAAGAGATTTTCGAGCAGCCCACCGTGGTTGCGCAAACGCTCGGATCCTATCTGCGGCGCGAGGACAATTCGGTCGCGCTGCCGCAATTCGACTTCGACATTTCGGGGGTAAAGCGGCTCACCATCGTCGCGTGCGGTACGTCATTCTACGCTGGCATGGTCGCCAAATACTGGTTCGAACAATTCGCCCGAGTGCCCGTCGATATCGATGTGGCGTCAGAATTCCGGTATCGTGAGCCGGTGCTGGAAGAGGGCGGGCTGGCGCTGTTCATCTCGCAAAGCGGGGAGACCGCCGATACGCTCGCCGCGCTGCGCCATTGCAAGGCGCATGGGCAGACAATCGGCGTGGTCGTGAACGTGCCCACCAGCACGATGGCGCGCGAGGCGGATCTGCTGTTGCCCACCCATGCCGGGCCGGAAATCGGTGTCGCCTCGACCAAGGCGTTCACCTGCCAGCTTGCGGTGCTGGCCGCATTGGCCGCGCACATGGCGGTGAAAAGGGGGCTGGTTGACCGCGCGGGTGAGGAAGCCATCGTAAAGCACCTGCTCGAAGCGCCCGCCGCGCTGAACGCCGCGCTCGATCACGATGACGATATCGCGGCGATCGCCCCGCTGATCGCTCCTGCGCGCGACGTGCTGTATCTGGGGCGCGGGCAGGATTATCCGCTGGCGCTCGAAGGGGCGCTTAAACTCAAGGAAATCAGCTACATCCATGCCGAAGGTTATGCCGCAGGGGAGATGAAGCACGGTCCCATCGCGCTGATCGACGACAGCGTGCCCGTCGTGGTGATCGCGCCCTCGGGCCCGCTGTTTGAAAAGACCGTCTCCAACATGGAGGAGGTGCGCGCACGCGGCGGTCAGGTGGTGCTGATATCCGATGCAAAGGGGCTGGAGGATGCGGGCGAGGGTTGCCTTGCGACCATCGAAATGCCCGTGGTCCACCCGCTGATCGCACCGCTGGTCTACGCCATACCGGTGCAATTGCTCGCCTATCATGTAGCGGTCGTAAAGGGCACCGATGTCGATCAGCCACGTAACCTGGCAAAATCGGTCACGGTTGAGTGAAAGCTGGCGATCTGGTCGAGGTTTCAGGCGGCTGCCATTGCGGCGCGGTCCGATTCGAGGCGAAGGTGGATCGCGCTTCGCAAGTGCTTGATTGCAATTGCTCAATCTGTTCGGCCACCGGCTATCTCCACCTGTTGATCCCGCATGATCACTTCACGCTGGTACAGGGAGCGGGGCATCTGACATCCTATCGATTCGGAACCCGGCAAGCTGAGCACCTGTTTTGCCGGATCTGCGGGATCAAGAGCTTCTACCAACCGCGTTCCCATCCGCAAAGCTGGAGCGTGCATCTTGCCTGCCTTGATGATGTGGGCAGCCTGACCACCCAAATCACGCCGTTCGACGGGCGCAATTGGGAGAGCGCCGCAGCGCATTCGGGGTTCGGAAAACCGGTATCGTCACAGCCGTGATGCCATGCGTGCACACATCTGAAAAATATCGCGAAATTGGTAATAAAATCTAGGCACCTTTACCTCGCAATTAACCTTTGCCCCATAATCCGTTGGGTTGTGAAAAAGACCCCTGCCCAAACTCAGGAAGCGCCGTCGGGCCTGTCCTATTCCGCTGTGCTGGGCATAGCCGGAATTGGCACCGCCGATTGGGCCAGACTTCGCGGCATGCAATATGCCGCATTGGCGCAGGTCACGTTTCTGCGCGCCTATGGTCACGCAGTCCTCGCGGTTTTCGCTGCCCAGATTTACATCGAAAGCGTGTCGCTGGTCTGGTTGTCGTTGTGGATGATTGCGCTTGTCTCATTGCATATCAAAGGGGCGCGTTTCGATCAGACGCTTGCCGATGTCGACCGCCGCGCCATCACCCGTGACGAATTTATCCGCCAATCGGTGACCCCGGTCCTGTCGGGCCTGTTATGGAGCGTGGCGGTTGTAGGTTTTGGCATGCAGGGATCCCTGGCTGACCTGATGGCCATCATTTTCGTGGTCGGGACATTGTGTGCAGCCTCGGCAAGTTTGCGCACATCTGCGCCGTTGGGTTCGGTGCTGTTCATCGCCATCACGGCCATCGGTGTAACGATCGCTCTGGGCCTGAACGGCCTGTGGTTTGCGATGGTGGGCAGCATGGTTTTCGGTGTCCTGACCGTCATTGGCGCGATGCAGGTCGGGCATGCCTACTTGTCCGTGCATCTTGCCGGTTCGGCCCTGATCGAAAAAGACGAGGTTGTCTCTTTGCTGCTGCGCGAATTCGAGGAAAACGAGGCGGACTGGCTGTGGGAGGTCGATCCCAATCGGCTTCTGCGCGGTGTCAGCCCACGGTTTGCCTTTGCGCTTGGACATGCGCAGCATGACGTTGAGGGCAAGCCCCTGCTGGAATTCATCACCGGGCGATCCTGGGATGCAGGACAGTTCCCGCCGAGCCTGCATGAACTGGCGGACAAGCTGAAGAACCGCGAGAATTTCTCCAATCTGCTGGTGCAGGTATCGATCCGCGGCGAAGTACGCTGGTGGGAGCTTTCGGGTACCCCCATCCGCGACGAGCGGGGCAAGTTCATCGGCTTTCGCGGGGTCGGCTCCGACGTGACCGAACAGCGCGAATCAAACGAAAAGATCGCCTATCTTGCGCGGTTCGATACGCTCACCTCGCTGCCGAACCGCCTGCAACTTACCGAAGCATTGGGCGATGCGCTGAAATTCGCCGGGCAATGGCGCACGCGCTGCGCCTTGCTGATGGTGGATCTGGATCGCTTCAAGTCCGTGAACGATTCGCTGGGCCACATGATCGGCGACAAGCTGCTTGCGCAGGTGTCGGCCCGCATCATGGCGATGATGGATGACAACACGATTTGCGGACGCCTTGGGGGTGACGAGTTTGCGATCGTGGTCCGCGATGCCCGCGATGCCAATCATGTTCGTGCGATTGCGGACCAAGTGATCCGCGTCCTTTCGGAGCCGTATCAGGTCGATCAGCACACGCTGTATGTCGGAGCCAGCATCGGTTCGGCATTCGGACCGCGCGACGGGGCCAGCGTCGAGGAGCTGATGCGCAACGCCGATCTGGCGCTGTACCGCGCAAAGGATGCAGGCGGCGGAGAGCATTTCCGGTTTGAGCCGATCCTGCACGCCTCCGCCGAGGAACGCCGCCAGCTCGAGGTTTCGCTGCGCAAGGCGCTGGGCCGTGATGAAATGGTGCTGCACTATCAGCCCGTCGTCGATGCCCGCAGCGAGAGTATCGTGAGTTTCGAGGCGCTGGTGCGCTGGAACAGCGCCGACCACGGCTTTGTCAGCCCCGGCAAGTTTATCCCTCTGGCCGAGGACACGCGCCTGATCGTGCCGATCGGCAAGTGGGTGCTGTGGCAGGCATGCCGCGAAGCGTCCCACTGGCCCGGCCACATCAAGGTCAATGTCAACGTGTCGCCCGAACAATTGCTGGAGCCCGATTTTCACCACGAAGTCGTCGAGGCGCTCTCCAGCACCGGCCTGCGTCCCGACCGGCTTGAGATCGAAGTGACGGAAAGCATCTTCCTGCGCGATGCCAGCATTGCGAGAAACGCCCTGGAACAGATCCTTGCGCTTGGCTGTACTGTCGCGCTGGATGATTTCGGGACGGGTTATTCATCGCTCGGATACCTGCGCAAACTCCAGTTTTCGACGATCAAGGTCGATCGCACGTTCGTGCAGGGCGCAGCGCAGGGCAGCAATGAAAGCCTCGCGATCATCAACGCCGTTGTCGCCATGGCAAAGAGTCTGGACATGACCACCACCGCCGAAGGGGTGGAAACCAGCGACGAGGCGGAACTGATCCGCAATCTGGGCTGCGACAAGATTCAGGGCTTTTATTTTGGCCGGCCGATGACCGATGAAGATGCACGGCTGTTGTTCAAGCCTACGCAGGCCCGCATCGCCTAGGCGTCACTCCGTCACAATCCGGACTTTCAGGCGCTGGCGAGACTTTTCATCACGTTCTCGAAAAAGCGCCGCCCGTCGCTGCCTCCCATCATCGGGTGAGCGGCGGATTCCATTGCGCGTTCAGGGTGTGGCATCATGCCCAGAACGCGGCCGTTGGCGCTCAGAATACCGGCGATATCACGCTGTGATCCATTGCACGGCTCGCCATAGCGAAAGGCGATGCGGCCCTCTGCTGTAAGCGCGTCCAGCGTGGCCGGATCGGCAAAATAGTTGCCATCGTGGTGCGCGATCGGCACTCGAATTGTCTCTCCTGGCGCAAAGCCTTGCGTGAAGATCGACGTGGTGTTCTCGACAATCAGCGGAACGGTGCGGCAGATGAACCGCTGTCCGGCGTTGCGCATCAAAACGCCGGGCAACAGTCCGCTTTCGGTCAGCACCTGGAAACCGTTGCACACGCCCAGCACCGGCACGCCGCGCTGCGCCGCTGCGGTTACCGCCTGCATGATCGGGCTGCGCGCGGCCAATGCACCTGCGCGCAGATAATCACCATAAGAGAATCCGCCCGGCAGCGCGATGAAGTCCAACCCATCGGGCAATTGCGCGTCGCCGTGCCACACGCGCGCCGGAGCGGAGCCGAACACTGCCTCCAGCGCAACTGCCATATCGCGGTCGCAATTGGACGCGGGGAAAGTGATAACTGCGGACCTGAAGGCCATCAGGCCGGCTCAACCTGATGTGCAGCGGCGCCGGGCTTGAGGATCTCGAAATCCTCCATCACAATGTTGGCGAGCAGTTTTTCGCACATTGCATGCAGCGTCTCGTCGCTGGTGCCATCGGCCACGTCCATCTCGATCAGGCGACCGATCCGCACATCGGCGACCCCTTCGAAACCCATCCCCTCGAGCGAATGATGCACCGCGCGACCTTGCGGATCGAGCACGCCGGGCTTGAGACGGACGAGAATGCGAACTTTCATGGTGCGGGTTCCTGCAATGGCGAAAACTTGCCCCTCGCTATACCGTGGAGGCCGCCGGGCGCAATCTGCGCGTTGCGGGTTTGCCCAGCGTTGAGCGCACGTTTGTTGCCCGGTGTCTCGCCCGTTCGTCTCGGAAACCGCCTGCAAGTGTAACCAAGGCGCAACAATTGCGACAAGAAAGGTGCGTGGGCCCGATTTTGCGGGCGTAATTAGGCCCGCCCATCTCGCTCGAATCGGTCCAATCTGCCAGCGTTCGCCCTGCGCAACCACCTCTGCCATCGCTTGCCGCATTCTTTCCAAGGGGCCACTTCATGTCACACCGCATTCCCGCCGCCCGCGCCATCTGGGCCAGCACGACGATCTTCACCGCCGCCATGCTCGCTGTTGCCGCGCCCGCCGCTGCACAAGATGCCGATACCCAAAGCGCAGAAGAGGGCAGGCTGCCGTCCATCATTGTGACCGCTAACCGTCGCGAGGAAAACCTGCAGGACGTGCCGGTGTCCGCCGAAATCCTCGATCAGGGCCGCATCGGCGCTATCTTCAGCGCAGGGGCCGACACCACCGCGCTGGCAGGATCGGTTCCCGGTCTCAACGTCGAGAGTTCCAACGGCCGGGTTGCGCCGCGGTTTTACATTCGCGGCCTTGGCAACACCGATTTTGATCTTGCCGCGTCGCAGCCGGTGTCCGTTTTGCTGGACGATGTCGTGCTGGAAAACGTCACGCTGAAAAGCTTCCCGATCTTCGATGTTCAGCGCATTGAGGTGCTGCGCGGGCCGCAGGGCACGCTGTTCGGGCGCAACACGCCCGCCGGGATCGTGAAGATCGACACGATCAAGCCCAGCTTTGAAGACGATGTTCAACTGGGCGTCAGCTTTGGATCGTTCGACACCATTTCCGCCAACGCGGCGGTGGGTGGCGGCATTGTTGAGGACAAGCTGGCGTTCCGCGTTTCCACTCAGTTTCAGCGCCGCGGAGACTGGATCGACAACGGCTTTACAGGTGAGGAAAACGCCCTTGGCGGCTTCACCGATTTCGCCGTCCGCGGTCAGTTGCTGCTGACCCCGGACGATGCGGACCGGTTGTCCGTCCTCGCCTCGGTCAATTTCCGTGACCTCAATGGCTCGTCCACCTTCTTTCGCGCCAACGTGCTGGGGCCGAGCGCGAACCAGCCCAACAACACCAACAGCCTCAATGAAAATTACGACCGCAACACCGTTTTCTATGATGCGGGCGGCGGCAACCAAGCTGAATACCAGCAATTCGGCGCCACTTTGAAGTTCGACTATGATTTCGACGCGGCCACACTGACCTCGATCACCAGCTATTGGGAAAGCGAGGGCTTTTCGCGCGGCGATGTTGATGGCGGGTTTGGCGCGGCGTTCCTGCCGGTTTCGGGTCCCGGCTTCATCCCGTTCCCGTCGGACACGCAGGATTCGATCGACCTCAATCAGTTCACCCACGAATTGCGCCTCGCCTCCAATGGAGATGGCCCGCTCAGCTGGCAGGTCGGGACGTTCTATTTCGACAGCGATTTCGACGTGACGACGGTCGGCTTTACCTTCCCACCGCCTGTTACGGTCAACCATGCCAACGAGGCTTGGGCGGTGTTTGGTCAACTGTCCTACCAGCTGACCGAGATGTTGCGGGTGACGGGGGGCTTGCGTTATTCCGACGATCAGAAGGATTTCATCGTCGTGTCCGGTGCCGCGCCGCAGCCGGTTTCGGTGCAGGATGACAATATCGACTGGGACATCAGCCTGTTCGCCGATGTTTCCGACGATACCAGCGTCTATGGCCGGATCGCCAACGCGTTCCGCGCGCCGACTATTCAGGGCCGCGACGTGGCGTTCTTCTCCCCGCCCAGCGTCGCTCAGTCGGAGAACATCACCAGCTACGAAATCGGGTTCAAGAGCGAGCTGGCCGATCGTGCAATCCGCATCAACGGCGCGGTATTTTATTACAACGTACAGGACCCGCAGTTCACCGCAGTCGGGGGCGGAGGCAACCTTGTTCAGCTGATCAACGCCAATGAGGGCGAGGCCTACGGGTTTGAGCTGGACACCGCATTCCAAGTGTCGAGCCAGCTGCAATTGACCCTAGGCGTTTCGTACAACAACACGCAGATCAACGACAATACACTGGAAGTGGGCACCTGCGCACAATGCACCGTGACCGATCCAACGCGCATTATCGCTGGACCTTTTGGCCCCGTGACTTTTGCTGCGGTGGACGGCAACCCGTTCCCCAACGCGCCGGAATGGAGCGGGGATTTCACAGCCAGCTACATCGTGCCGGTGGGTGACAATGATGAGTTCTTCATCTTCACCGACTGGACGTATTTGGGGGAGACCAACTTCCTGCTGTATGAAAGCCTCGAATTCAACGCCGACAGCCGCTTTGAAGGGGGCTTGCGCGTCGGGTATCGCGGCAATGATGGGCAGTACGAAATCGCTGCTTTTGCGCG
>JBBRVR010000064.1:0-17139 GCA_038246695.1 Sphingomonadales bacterium | reverse complement strand
GTGGCGCGTCTGGATCAGCACTTCGCCCGGTTTTGCACCGCGTCCCGCGCGCCCTGCCACCTGCGCGACCTGTTGATAGGTGCGTTCCGCCGCGCGCAGATCGCCGCCTTCGAGGCCGAGATCGGCATCGACCACGCCCACCAGCGTCAGTTCTGGAAAGTGGAATCCCTTGGTCACCAGTTGCGTGCCGACGATCACGTCGATCGCCTTTGCCTCTGCCTGCGCGATGAATTGCGCGGCGCGTTCCGGGCTGCCCAGCGTATCGGAGGTTGCCACGGCCACGCGCGCTTCGGGAAACAGTTCGGCGACCTCGTCAGCGATCCGTTCTACCCCCGGTCCGCAGGCGACAAGGCAGTCCGGCTCGCTGCATTCCGGGCAGGTTTCTGGCACGCCCGTTTCGTGGCCGCAATGGTGGCAGGAAAGCCTCGCGGACAGGCGATGTTCGACCAGCCAGGCGCTGCAATACGGGCACTTGAACCGATGCCCGCAAGTGCGGCACAAGGTAAGCGGAGCGTAGCCGCGACGGTTGAGGAACAGCAGCGATTGTTCGCCGCGAGCCAGCCGCGCCTCGATTCCTTTGACCAGCGGCCCGGCGAGCCAGTGTCCCGCACCCGGTTTTTCCACCGTCAGGTCGATCAGCTTGATATCGGGCATCTGCGCGCCGCCAAACCGGCTCGGCAGTTCCAGCCGCGTGTAAACCCCGGTCGCCGCCATGTGCAGGCTTTCGAGCGCAGGCGTGGCGCTGGCGAGGACCACCGGACACCCCTCGAACCGGGCGCGCATCACGGACACATCGCGGGCGTTGTATCGCACCCCGTCATCCTGTTTGAAGCTGACCTCGTGCGCTTCGTCGACCACGATCAGTCCCAGCCGCGCATAGGGAAGGAACAGCGCCGAGCGCGCGCCGACGACCACCTGTGCGCTGCCATCCGCAACTGCCCGCCACGCCCGCCGTCGCTCGGTCGATTTTAAGGAGGAATGCCACAGCACAGGCGGCGTGCCAAAACGCTGTTCGAACCGGGCGAGGAAATTCTCGGTGAGCGCAATTTCTGGCAACAGCACCAGCACCTGTCGACCCATGCGGATGGCCTGCGCCACGGGCTCGAAATAGGTTTCGGTCTTGCCCGAACCGGTCACCCCATCCAGCAGGAAAGGTGCGTATTCCTGCGCCTCCACCGACTGCACGATGGTCTGGGCCACCCGCATCTGATCGGGTGAGAGGTCGGGCTGGTGAAAATCGGGGTCCGCGCGTCGATAGGGCCGGTCAATGGCGACCGTCACCGGCTCTATCAGCTCCGCCCCGACCATGCCGCGCAGCACCCCTTCGGATACGCCCGCGATCGCACCCAGTTCGCGGATCGTCCCCTGTTCGCCCGGCAGGCGATCCAGCGCCTGTTTGCGCTGCGTGGTCAGCCGTCCCGATGGCTCAACCCCCGTCAGCCGGTATTCGGTCATAGTGCCCGGACCGCCCAGCGCCCCGCCGCTCGACAGGACCATCCGCGCCACGCTGGCCATGGCGGCGCAGTAATATTCCGCGGTCCATTCGATCAGGCGGCGCAAGGGGGCAGACAGCGGCGGCACCGCCACCACTTCGATGATAGCGCGCAGTTTTTCCGCCGGAACCTCACCGCCCGCCAAACGTCCTTCATCCCAGACGATGCCGGTAACCTTGCGCGGGCCAAGCGGCGCGATGACGACGCTGCCCGATGGTGCGATCACACCTTCGGGCAGTTTGTAGTCGAGCGGGCCAAGCGCTGCATTGAGGACAAGAAGTCGGACGCGGTTCATAATTACCGCGCCAATATGGGCCGATAGTGTCACCCATCACAAGGACCAGAGTGAACCCTATGAACGAAACAGACATGCTATCGACCAATCGCCGCGCTTTGCTTGGGGCGGGCATCGGCTCCATTGCGATCCTCGCGTTGCCTGGCTGCGCCACCACGCCCGGCTACAGCCTGACCGAAGCGATTCGCCGTCTGCTGCTACAGGCGACCGAAAACGCCTTTGTCCGGCTTACCGCACCCAATGGGTATTGGGACGAACAGGTCGCACGGCTGGGGCTGGCCAATTCGTTGGGGGCGCGCGGCGATACGTTGTCGCGGATCCTCACATCGACTTTGTTCAAGGACAGGCTGGAAGGCGCAGTGGCCGATCTCGCGATCGAAGGTTCTTATGCCGCTGCGCCAATCGTGCGCGATGCGGTGGAGGTGATCGGGTTTGCCAACACGGTCGATCTGATACGCGGCGGCCCGCAGGCGGCAACACAGGCGCTGCGCGGCGAATTGGGCGGGCGCCTGATCGATGCAATGGTGCCCGAATTGGGCGAGGCGATCCGCATCGCATCCGATCCACTGATCGCACAACTCATCAACGCAGCCACCGGCACCGATGTCGGCGGTATTGCCCAGCGGCTTGCAGGCAACATCGACAACGCAATCTGGAACGAGATCGGCAGGGAAGAAGCCGCAATCCGCGCCGATCCGAGGGCGACGCGCGATCCGGTGCTGATCGGAGTGTTCGGGCTCGGACGCGGAGTTTAAGCGAGGGGGGCTCAGGCGCCGGGGCCCGCAACCCCGCTCAGAACTGCCACTGGATCAGCGCCTGGGGCACGTGATTGATCTGGTCGGTGCGCCCTTCTCGCGGGGTGTCAATGACCAGATATGCGCCGCCTACCGTCAATCGCGGGCTGATCTTGTGTTCCAGCAGCATGCGCCACCGCCATTGGTCGCGCGGCTGGCCGGGGCCACGCTCACGCGTCTGGAGCAGGCGCAGATATTCCCCTTCGACACCGGCATCAAAGTTTCGCGCCAATGGCTGATTATACCGCACCCGTTGGCGCAGGCGCACCTCCATCCGGTGTGCGCCGTCGACGAATCGCTCCTCGATCCGGGTGCGTGAAGCAAACCTGCCGGAACTCAGCAACACTTGCTGATGCGTCCTGATTTCGGTCGCTCCGCCCGCCTCGAACACCCCCGCGCCGCCGCCGATACGTGCTCCCTTTGCGATTGTGGTGTCGACATTGAAGCGGACCGTCTGCTGTTCATCCCCGCGCGCCTGTTCGCGCCAGCGCGCGGATGCATCCACAGTGAGGGTGGTTTGCGGCCCGATGTCGCCGCGCGCTGTGGCGATCAGCCAGAATTGCGTGTCTTCATCGGCGGCAAGCGCGCTAGACGGTTGCCAAGCGACAAGGAGGCAGGCAATCAGCCGCGAGATATTAAGGAGCGCGCCGGACATGCGTGAGCCTGTAGCGGCGCTGGATACACTTCGCCAGCACACCTGTTTGGAGAGCACCACATGAAATTCTTTGTCGACACCGCTGAAATTGACGACATCCGCGAACTCGCCAGCACCGGCCTGCTTGACGGGGTGACGACCAACCCCTCGCTGATCCACAAGTCCGGGCGTGATTTCATGGAAGTCACGAAAGAGATTTGCGGCATCGTCGATGGTCCGGTTTCTGCCGAAGTTGTCGCGCTCGATCACGAAACGATGATGAAAGAGGCCGAAGTCCTGCGAAAGATCGCGGACAATGTCTGCATCAAGGTGCCGTTGACGGTCGATGGCCTCAAAACCTGCAAGGCGCTGACGGGTGAGGGCACGATGGTGAACGTCACGCTGTGCTTTTCCGCCAATCAGGCGCTGCTCGCGGCCAAGGCAGGCGCGAGCTTCATCTCGCCATTCGTCGGGCGGCACGACGATAACGGGTTCGACGGGATGGACCTGATCGAAGACATCCGCTTGATCTACGACAATTACGCGTTCGAAACCGAAATCCTTGTCGCCAGCATCCGCCATGCCACCCACATCCTGGAAAGCGCGAAGATCGGTGCGGATGTGATTACTGCTCCGCCCAAGGTGATCCTTGGCCTGTTCAACCATGTGTTGACTGATGCCGGGATTGCATCGTTCATGGCCGACTGGGAAAAGACCGGGCAGAGCATTCTCTAAGACAAGCGTTTCCACATGGCTGAAGAATCCCCTCTCGACATTTTCAAGCAGGCGCTGACCGGCGCGGCGCGGGCGATTGCGCGCGATCCGGAGGTTGAGGTCGCGTGGAGCGCCGATGTGCCGGGCGCAGCGGGCAACCGGTTCCGTGTGCCCCTGCCTGGGCGTAACCTTCCGGCCGATCAGGTGACCGAAGCGCGCGGTTTTGCCGATAGTTTCGCGCTCAAGCTTCGGCACCACAATTCCGGGATGCACGCCAATTCCGCACCGCCAGAACCGGTCGCGCGGGCGTGCTACGACGCGATAGAGCAGGTTCGATACGAGGCCATCGGCGCCAACAGGTTTGCGGGGATGCGCGAAAATCTCGATGCGGCAACGCAAATGCGCACGGCGGGCGATTCGATCGTGCGCGCCTACAACGCCGCCGAGGTCCCACTGCAAACCGCGCTGGCCCTGCTGGTGCGAGAGGCGCTGACTGGGGAGCCGGTTCCGGAAAAGGCCGAGCGCGGCGTCAGCCTGGTGCGCGATTCGATCGAGGAAAAGGTCGGCCAGGATTTCACCGCCCTGCTCGAAAACCTCGATGATCAGAAAGCCTTTCAGAAACTTGCGCTCGATATCCTGCGCGATCTCGATCTCACCCGGCCGACCGAACAGCCCGACCAAACCGATCAGGACGACAGCGACGAGGACGATGGCGAGGACGATGAACAGTCCGGTGACGAACAGCAGGATGGCGATGCCGATCCGCAAAGCGCCGAAATCGCCGGCGACATGGCCGAGGGCGAAGGCGACGGCGATGCCGACAGCGAACTGACGTCCGAGGAGGAAATGCAGGACGGCGAACCGAGCGAGGAAGGCGATGCCTCCAACGCGCCGGTGCGCCCCAACCGCCCGCCGGCCGACATTCCCGATGGGCTGGATTACAAGTTCTTCACAGACAAGTTTGACGAAGTGATCGAAGCCCCAGAGCTGTGCGATGCCGAGGAACTGGACCGGCTGCGTGCCTATCTCGATAGCCAGTTGACGGGCCTGCAAGGCGTGGTGACGCGGCTTGCCAACCGGCTGCAGCGCCGGTTGATGGCGCAGCAGAACCGCAGCTGGGATTTCGATCAGGAAGAAGGCGTGCTGGACGCAGCGCGCCTTGCCCGCGTGATTATCTCGCCGGGAATGGCGCTGTCCTACAAGGTGGAGCGCGAGGTCGAGTTCAAGGACACGATCGTCACCCTGCTGATCGACAATTCCGGCTCAATGCGCGGGCGGCCTATCAGTATCGCCGCGATCAGCGCCGATATCCTTGCGCGCACTCTGGAACGGTGCGGGGTCAAGACAGAGATCCTCGGCTTCACCACTCGCGCTTGGAAGGGTGGGCAATCGCGCGAGGCGTGGCTCGCCGATGGCAAGCCGCAGAACCCGGGCCGCCTCAATGATTTGCGCCACATCATCTATAAAAAGGCGGATGAGCCGTGGCGCCGCGCGCGCCGCAATCTGGGCCTGATGATGCGTGAGGGGCTGCTGAAGGAGAACATCGACGGCGAGGCTTTGCTCTGGGCGCATTCGCGCCTGCTGTTCCGCCCCGAAGAGCGCCGCATACTGATGGTGATTTCTGACGGCGCACCGGTGGACGATTCGACGCTTTCGGTGAATTCGGCCGGCTATCTCGAAGCGCATCTGCGCGGCGTGATCGAATGGATCGAAAAGGTTTCGCCGGTCCAGCTGGTCGCCATCGGCATCGGCCACGATGTGACTCGGTATTACCGCCGCGCGGTGACGATCATGGACGTGGAGCAACTGGGCGGCACGATCATGGAACAGCTTGCGGAGCTGTTCGAGGACGAGAACGGTAAGGGGCGGCGGTGAAGCGGAAGGCATCATTCGGTCTGGCAATTGCTGCCTTGTCCTTCGGCGACTGCTCTTTGGCTGCCGAACCAGAATGTTACGATGCAAAGGTTCTTGCCAAACCAGTCGCGCAGATTCCGACTCCGTTTCCCGACGAGCAAGGCTACATCGTCATCAGTTGGCCTTGGTTTGTTGATTTGCGGTTGAAAAGAGTTCTCGATGGTGAGCTTGACAAAAAGACCTTGACTGCACTGGCCGTCCTGCATGGTCGATTTCCTAACACGACGCGCACTTTTCTCCTTAGAGAGAACGACTTGGGTAGTTGGAATATACTCAGGCCAGAAGAGCCGGATCAGGTGCCGCGTTGCACATCTAACAGTGCTCCAATGCAATCCTTCATTCGCCCGGACGCTGGCTCAACTCTCGATGACTATCGTAGAGCAAGCAGGCAAGAATTGCGTTGAGATCATGAGAATTAAAGTGACTGGGGCATCAACGTAACCCAAGCCGTCACCACTTGTCGCTCTGTGCGCGAATTCACTGATTAGCCGGTCGATCTCGACACCATCGTCTTCATGCCACTTTACGGATGAAGCGCGAAGCGACGTCTCGGATCGCCTTTCATCAGGAATTTCTGCACGATAATCATTGCGACAGCGAGAATGCCGAAATTCACGGCAGCAAATACCGCCCAGAACGTGCCGATCGACATAACCTCAACCAGGCCGAAGCGGGGATTGGTCAACACCTGTGAAAATCCCGCCATCAGCAACCCGGCATAGCTGAAGGCGAACCGGACCTGATGGTTGCGCAGCCATTCGGGATTGCGTGTCACGCGCCAGCGCCACAGCGCCACAGCGCCGATCAGCGTGCTGATCCCGCCGACGATGATGAACAGATGGAAAAAGCCCCACCCGCTCGTCCCGAATTGCAGCACGGTCGCGGGCACGAAAATCACCACAAGCGTGGTCGTCAGCATCGCCAGAACATACGCGGAGGCGAACCGGCGATGCGGAGTACCGCCCTTTGGCAAGGCGAACACGATGGCTCCCAACAGGATTGCCGCGAGCGCGGAAACCACATGGATTTGCAACAACAGTCCAAGATCGGCCATGGATAACCTCCCTGCAGGAGCAGACAGTAGGCGAACTGTATTGCGCAGGCAACACAGTAATTCCATTGCAAAGGAAGACTGGAGTGTTAGATCGGCCAGATGAATGTAACCCAAGCCGTCACCACCCGCCGCTCTGTGCGCGAATTCACTGACCAGCCGGTCGATCTCGAAACCTTGCGCCGCGTCATGGATACCGCGCGCTGGGCGGCTTCCGGGTGCAATTACCAGCCATGGCAGGCGACCATCCTGACCGGCCAGCCGCTCGCGGATTTGCAGGCGAAAATCACCTCCACTCCGCCGCAAGAACTGGAATATGACTGGGACGCGCCCAAGCAGGAGGACGCTTACAAGCAGCGTCTTTACGGCATTTCCAAAGGCATGTTCGATGCGCTGGGCATTTCGCGCGACGATGGCGCAGGCCGGATGGCGGCAATGGGCCGCAACGCCACCAGTTTTGACGCGCCCGCTGTGATGTTCGTCTATTTTCCGCGCTTCATGAAAGCGCCGCAATGGTCAGACACCGGCATGTGGCTGCAAACCGTGGCCCTGCTTTTGCGCGAGGAAGGGCTCGACAGCTGCTATCAGGAATTCATGGCCTACTACGCCAGCGTCATCCGCGATCATCTCGGGCTCGATCACGAGCGATATATGTTCTTCTGCGGCATGGCGATCGGCTATCGCGATCCCGATGCCCCGGTGAACAATTTCGAGCGCGAGCGTGTGGCGCTGGACGAACAGGTCAAGTTTCTCGGCTGGGACTAGTCGCGCTGATCTTTAGAGACATGCCGCACGACATCGGGATCACGCCAGATCATTACGCCCATCGTGATGAACCATCCCAGCATCAACCCCGCCAGTATCCGTTCGTACGCCCCGTCATATGCAGTCGGAACAACAAACAGCGCCGGGCCAAGCATAGCCCACAGCGCCCCGCCACCATAGAGCGCGATGCCCAGCCGCCGGTTGATTTCCCAGAATTGACCGGCCGTCAGCAACACCGTGAGCGGGAAGGCGACGCCTATCACATAGACCAGCCGATAATGGATCACAGGGCCATCGCCGGTGGTGTACGCCTCGTATCCCGCGATCAGCGTAACGCACAGCGCAACCGCCACCAACAACCATGACCCGATCTTCCAGTCGAGCCGATCGATGCGCCAGCGCAGCAATCCATAAGTCGTCGCGATCACCGATGCGACGAAGGCGTATATACCGATATCTGCGATTTCATCGACCATCGTGTCGCGCCGGGCCGCGGCAAGATCGCTGATCGTATCGCGGATCATGCCGACCCGGTCCGACAGGCCGACCCCGACAAGATCCATGACGATTGCGATCAGGCAACCCGCGACAGCCACAGCCCCCAATGCCCTCGAAATGCCGTCGCTTCCGGAATCCGTGCTGATGATGACCTCCTGTTGCGCCGCCTCGCGGATTGTCGCATGGGCGGCGCATGTCCGATAATGCGCTTAAACTGTTCAACAGCCTCAACCGCCGATTGGAGACGTTCGTTCCGGTCCATCCCGGAGAGGCGCGAGTCTACACCTGCGGACCGACGGTCTATAATTACCAGCATATCGGCAATATGCGCGCCTATGTTTTTGCCGATACCCTGGGGCGCACGTTACAATGGAAGGGCTACAAGCTTACTCACGTTGTTAACATCACCGATGTCGGCCACCTGACATCTGACGCCGATGAGGGCGAGGACAAGATGGAGCGTATGGCGGCGCGCGAGGGCAAGAGCGCGTGGGACATCGCGAAGTTCTATCAGGAGGATTT
Source organism: Sphingomonadales bacterium (assembly GCA_038246695.1). GTDB lineage: Bacteria > Pseudomonadota > Alphaproteobacteria > Sphingomonadales > Sphingomonadaceae > Erythrobacter. Next base: position 8,459 of record JBBRVR010000064.1, on the reverse strand, counting down.
CGAGCGCGATCTGGCGCGGCTGAATGTCCAGCCCAAACAGCACCCGCGCGCGACCGAGTATGTCGAAGCAATGATCGAGTGGGGCCAGCGGATCGCGAACAAGCATTGCTATGAATTGGAGAGCGGGCTGTATTTCGACGTTTCGACCATCGATGATTATGGCCGGCTGGCCCGCGCCGTTACCGAGGCCCAGGACGATGAACGCGAGGGCCGGATCGAGACCGTCGATGGCAAACGCAACGCGGCTGACTTCGCAATCTGGCGCAAGACTCCCGCTGGCGAGACGCGGCAGATGGAATGGGATTCGCCGTGGGGGCGGGGCGCGCCGGGCTGGCATCTGGAATGCTCGGTCATGGGCGAGGCGCTGCTCGGCTTTCCGTTCGACATTCACACCGGCGGGATCGACCACCGCGAAATCCACCACCCTAACGAAATCGCCCAGAATCAGGCGTATTGCTGCACAAATGGCTTGGACGATCCGAAAAATTCGGGCGCGAATATCTGGATGCACAACAACTTTCTGGTCGAACGGTCGGGGAAGATGTCGAAATCGTCCGGCGAGTTCCTGCGGCTACAATTGCTGATCGACAAAGGTTACCACTCGCTCGCCTACCGGCTAATGTGCCTGCAGGCGCAGTATCGTTCTGAACTGGAGTTTTCGTGGGAGGGCTTGGGCGCGGCGCTGACGCGGTTGAAGCGGATGGTAATGGCGGTTGAGACCTTGAAAGCTACGACAAAACCATCAGAAACTATATCGGAACCAGAGGTGGCGCGTTTCGTGAGGACATTTCAAGATTGGATTTCTGAAGACCTCAATACTGCCGTTCCCCTTACCATCCTTGAGCAAATCCTTGCGATGAAGAAGGTGTACGCAGGAGAGCGCTTGCAAGCAGTCATCAGGATGGACTCCGTCCTCGGCCTCGACCTCCTCAACCTCACCCGCGCCGATCTGCGCATCCGCCCCAAATCCGCGGCCATCACCGAAGCCGAAATTGAAGACGCGCTTGCCCGCCGCAAGGAAGCGCGCGCGGCCAAAGACTTTGCCACCTCCGATGCGATCCGCGATGAACTTATTGCAGCTGGTGTCGAGGTAATGGACGGCGATCCGCTGGGTTGGGACTGGAAGTTGTGAGCCCGGATCCCCCTCCCGCTTGCGGGAGGGGTTAGGGGTGGGCAAGAGGCACAGAACACCGACAGCAGGACAGGCCCACCCCCGGCCCCTCCTGCAGGCGGGAGGGGAGAATAAGAACATGACCATACGTGCGACAACCCTCGCTATCTCAGGTCTGATCCGACCACTGCTCGAATCGCGCTTGCCAGCCGATCTCGATGTGCGCTGGTTCATGACCCCGGTGGAAGCGCTCGAAGCGGTGAAAGGCGCGGAAATCGGCTGGTTCGATTCCAACAACAAGGATGACATGGTGGCCTCGCTGATGGCCGCGACTGATCTCAAATGGCTCAATTCCATCTATGCCGGGCTCGATTTCCTGCCGATGGACGTGCTGATCGAACGCGAGATCACCGTCACCAATGGCGCCGGGATCAACGCGATCACCATCGCGGAATATGTGGTGATGGGGATGCTCAATATCGCCAAGGGATACCGCGACGTGGTGCGCGCGCAGGAACGGCGCGAATGGCTGCTGGACAGTCCGGGGAAGCGCGAGTTGGCGGGATCAAAGGCGTTGCTGCTGGGATATGGCGCGATCGGAAAATTGATTCAGCCTCGGCTCGAAGCGTTCGATGTGGAGGTTAGCGTGGTGCGCCGGTCTGCGGGGGAAAACACTCTCACGCCCGACGAATGGCGCGGCAGACTGGGCAAATTCAACTGGATCATCCTTGCCGTGCCCGCCACCCCTGAAACCGAGGGGATGATCGGCGCCGATGAGCTGGCCGCGATGAAGAGTGACGCAGTGATCGTGAACATCGCGCGCGGCAGTGTGATCGATCAGCCTGCATTGATCGAGGCGTTGGAGAAAAAGGCGATCGGGGCAGCATTTCTGGATGTGACGACGCCCGAACCGCTGCCCGCCGACCACAAGCTGTGGACGCTCGACAACGCGCATGTCACCATGCACCTGTCAGGCCGGGCTCAGGACCAGATGTTCATCCGCAGCGCCAATCGCTTCCTGCAAAATCTGGAGAAATACCGCCGCGGGGAGCCTGTAGCGCCGATCTTCGATCCTGTGCGGGGGTACTGATTTTCTCCCTATAGTTTGGCGCTTTCGTGCAATTCATGCATACCCTTTTTGGACACAGGCTGGTCATGCGGCGCACGTGTGAGGGGGAAATCGAATGAGCGATACCAAGAAAGCATCGGACGTATTCATCGATTGCCTGGAGGCGGAGGGGTGTGAATATATCTTCGGCGTCCCGGGTGAGGAGAACCTCGATTTTCTGGACTCGCTCGGCAAGTCGGACAAGATCAAGCTCATCCTGACCCGCCATGAACAGGGCGCAGGCTTCATGGCGGCTACCTATGGCCGCCACACCGGCAAGACTGGCGTGTGCCTGGCGACGCTGGGGCCGGGAGCGACCAATTTGGTGACCTCTGCCGCCTATGCGCAACTGGGCGGGATGCCGGTGCTGATGATTACCGGGCAGAAACCGATCAAGAAATCCAAGCAGGGGCGGTTCCAGATTCTCGATGTGGTGTCGATGATGGAGCCGATCACGAAATACGCGGTGCAGATTGCAGCAGGTGATAACCTGCCCAGCCGCGTGCGCGAGGCCTATCGCCTTGCCGAAGAGGAAAAGCCCGGCGCGACCCTGATCGAACTGCCGGAAGACATCGCCGAGGAGCCGACAAGCGACTGGAAGCCGCTCCCTAAAAGCGTCGCACGCCGCCCCTCTGCCGAAGCGAAGGCGGTGCGCCATGCGGTGAAGTCAATCGAGAATGCAAAGAACCCGGTGCTGGTAATCGGCGCGGGTGCCAATCGCAAATTGTGCGGGCGCATGCTCGAGCAATTCGTCGAGAAGACCGGCATTCCCTTCCTCACCACGCAGATGGGCAAGGGCGTGATCGATGAACGCCACCCCAAATTCCTCGGCTGCGCGGCGCTTTCGGCGGGCGATTTCGTGCACCGGGCGGTCGAAGCGTCCGACTGCATCATCAATGTCGGCCATGACGTGATCGAAAAGCCGCCTTTCTTCATGAAGCAGAACGGCGTCACCGTGATTCATGTTTCAACCCGGACGGCGGAGGTCGATCCGGTGTATTTCCCGCAGATCGAGGTGATCGGCGATATCGCCAACGCGATCTGGCAGATAAAGGAAGACATCAGCCCGAACCGCGACTGGGATTTCGATCACCTGCTCGCCTATCATCAAGCCGAACTGGAGCACACGGGAAAGCTGGCGGCCGACACGCGCTTTCCGATCTTCCCGCCGCATTTGGTGAAACAGGTGCGCGAGTGCATGCCGCGCGATGGGATCATCTGCCTCGACAATGGGGTCTATAAAATCTGGTTTGCGCGCGGATATACCGCCTACCTGCCCAACACCGTCCTGCTCGACAATGCGCTCGCCACGATGGGCGCAGGGCTGCCTTCTGCGATGATGAGCGCGATGCTGTATCCCGACCGAAAGGTCATGGCGGTGTGCGGCGATGGCGGGTTCATGATGAACAGTCAGGAGATGGAAACCGCCGTGCGTCTTGGCCTTAACCTGACGGTGTTGATCCTGCGCGATGATGCCTATGGCATGATCCGCTGGAAACAGGCGAACATGGGCTTTGCCGATTATGGCCTGACTTATGGCAACCCCGATTTCGTCAAATACGCCGAAAGCTACGGCGCGAGCGGGCACCGTGTAGAATCCTCCGAACACCTTACGCAATTGCTGGCCGAATGCCGCGATGCGCCGGGCGTGCATCTGATCGATTGCCCGGTCGATTACACCGAGAACGACCAGATTTTGAACCACGACATCAAGGCCCTGAGCCCGCCCCTCAGCCACTGATAGGGAAAGGAGAATCCCCATGCTGAAGGACACCTACCCGCTCTATCTCAACAACAAGGCTGAGCAGCCGAACACCGATCTTGCCGTGACGGACAAGTTCACGGGCGAGATCGCGTTCCGGGTGGCGCTGGCCGATGCAGAGACCATCGACAAGGCAATCGTCGGCAATGTCGAGGCGACCGAGCCGATGGCAAAGCTTGCCAGTTATGAAAAGCAGGACGTGCTGATGCACTGCGTCGCGAGGTTCAAGGAGCGGTTCGACGAGCTGGCATATTCGCTGTGTGTGGAAGCGGGGAAGCCGATCAAGGATTCCGAGGGTGAAGTCACCCGCCTGATCGACACCTTCCGCATCGCCGCCGAAGAGGCGGTGCGCAATTACGGCGAGGTCATGCCGCTCGATATCTCGGCGCGGGCAAAGGGGTATTCCGCGATGTGGAAGCGGTATCCGATCGGACCGTGCAGCTTCATCTCGCCGTTCAATTTCCCGCTCAACCTTGCCGCGCACAAGATCGCGCCCGCCATCGCCATGGGCTGCCCGTTCATCATCAAGCCGGCGTCGAAAACGCCGCTTGGCACAATCATCATTGGTGAGGTTCTGGCGGAATGCGACGTTCTTCCCAAGGGCGCGTTCTCCGTGCTGCCCGCCAGCCGAGAAGGCGCGGACCTGTTCACCACCGATGAACGGCTCAAACTCCTCAGCTTTACCGGATCGCCCGCTGTCGGATGGGACTTGAAGGCGCGGTGCGGCAAGAAGAAGGTTGTGCTGGAACTGGGCGGCAATGCAGCGGTGATCGTCGATCACGACGCCGATCTTGACGATGCGCTGGAACGGGTGGTCTTCGGTGCGTTCTACCAGTCTGGCCAGTCCTGCATCGGGGTGCAGCGCATCCTGATCCACGCGGATATTTATGATCGCTTCAAGGATATGCTGGTCGCCAAAACGAGAACGCTTGTCGCCGGCGATCCCAAGAACCGCGACACTTTCATCGGCCCAATGATATCCGATGGCGAGGCTTCGCGGTTGAAAGGGTGGATCGATGAGGCAGTCGAAGGCGGGGCAACGCTGCTGTGCGGAGGAGAGTTGACCAATGGCAACATGCTGGAGGCGACGCTGCTTGAGAACGTCCACCGCGATGCCAAGGCTCTCAACGAGGAAGCCTTCGGCCCGCTCGCCATCCTGCAGAAGTTCGACGATTTCGACGCTGCGCTGGACGAGGTCAACCGATCGACATTCGGCCTTCAGGCGGGCATCTTTACGCGCGACCTGTTCAAAATGTACGATGCTTGGGACAAGCTGGAAGTCGGCGGGATCGTGATCAACGACGTGCCCAGCTACCGCGTGGACAACATGCCCTATGGCGGGGTCAAGGATTCAGGCCTGGGCCGCGAAGGCATCCGCTTCGCAATGGAAGACATGAGCGAAATCAGAAACCTGGTGGTGCGGCGGACCTAAGGGCGGGGAACCACTCTCAATTCGTAGGGGATGTACAGCAGCACTTCGCCCGGTCCGGCGCGGGTCCATTGCACTGGCATGTTCAGGCCGGTCAGCTCGACCGAGAACCCAGCGCCCATCAGTGCTGCCTGCCGCTTCGAATCCGCCGCAACTTCGGCGATGATCTGATCGCGAAAGCTGTCCGGCCCCACCACGGAAAGGGTCGGGTCACCGGATTGGTCCATCTGCGCCCGGCCAATTTCCGGCACGGCCTCGATGAAGCTGGCAATCCGTGCCTGAGCCTGCTGGATAGTGGCATCCCCTAGCGGTGCCTTGACGAGGAACCGGATCAATTCGCTGTCCGGTCTGCGGTCGCTCGAAAGCTCCAGTTCGCCCGCGTTTTCGTTCGTTATGCGCGTAACGATGTACGCCCCTTGCGCCAGCTCCACGCCCGATTTGCCGGCACGATTGATCGCCTGAGTCAACATGCTGCGAATTTCCCGCTCACGCTGCTCGGCATCGCGGGTGTCGCCCCGGATGATAACTTCCTGCACCAGAAAGTCCGCTTTGCGACGCAAGCCAACGGCTGGCCGGCTGTCGGCAAAATCGTCGTTGTCGATTCGTGAACCGGTCACGATGATTTCGCTGCTGCTGAGATCTTGCGCAAACACAGGGACAGACATCGCTGCAAGCAGCACTGTCAGGGGAAAGATTTTCATTTCTAGATTGCCTCCTGCGAGGAGAGGTAACGCCGCTTTGGTGACTGTCAAACCTTCAGCTTTCCTCCAGCAGCAGCAACACCGCTTTCACCTCAAGCCGCTCGTCCGCCCCGAAGCGATGGTCGACTTCGCGCACGCTGGCGTCGGCGACGAGTTGGCCGGGAATGCGGAATTCGTGTTCGGACAATTCGGCGATGAATTCCTCACCCACCGCGACAGCATCGGAGCCTTCGAACGCGAGCGTAATTTCGTGCCGCGTTCCTTCGAATGTGATGGAGGCCCACGGCGTTTCCTCGTGAGAGATAACGTCCGCCTCGCCTCGACACATCACTATGAGCGCCTCTCGCACCCGGTCGGCGGTGGTGCGGCGCGGGCGGTATCGACGCGCGTGGCGGCGTTGCCGGTCCGACGTGGTATCTTCGGAATGGTCGGCGGATTTGGTTTCCATGAGGCTGGCTTCAAGCATGGGCAAAGTCCTTCGAATGAATGGAGGGTGTCGTAATAGGGAGCTGACTGTCGGCAATTTCGGGATCGTAGGATTCCATCCATCGCAGCGTGCGCGCCTCGGTGGCAGGGCGCGGAATACGACCCATCCGCAGATCGAGCACAAAGCGTGGATCATTTGCCGCCAGTCGCCCGAACTTGGTGGCTGGGATGTCGTGTTCGCGCATGAATTTCTCGACTTTCCGGATCAGCATCTAGGCGGCCCTCCTGTTGGCATTCGGCAATGGTTTCAAATCGAACTCTAAGATTTGATTCGCTCCGTGTTCTCTATACGTTCCATCCCAATTCCTACTTGTCTAGGATAAATCTTTCATGTAGGAAAAATTCATGAGCAAGTACCTCGACACCCCGCCTGATGGCCCACCCGCACGGCTTCTGGAACTGTCGCAGCAGCGCGGCGCAAGCCTTTCCAGCCTGTCTGAATTACTGGGGCGTAACCCCAGCTATCTCCAGCAATTCATTCGTAAACGCTCTCCGCGAAAACTTGAGGAGGGCGATCGGCGGACGCTGGCACAATTCTTCGGCGTACCCGAGATTGAGTTGGGTCTCGAGCTTTCCGCAATACGGGAAAATTCCTATATAGCGTCTCGCAATGCGAAGATTTCAAGCGGCGCGCAGGCTTATGTTGACATTCCCCGGCTTGCCATTGGAGCATCGGCGGGGCCGGGCGCGCTGTCCGATGGTGAGGCGGTCTTCGGTGCGTTGCGGTTTTCGCGCCGCTGGCTCGCCGAACAGGGGCTGGAGCGTGCGCTGCTCTCGGTAATTACAGTGGAGGGCGATTCGATGGAGCCGCTGCTCAACAACGGCGACGAAATTCTGGTCGACAAGGCTCCGCGTCCCTTCCGCGATGGCGTCCACGTGGTGCGTCTTGGCGACACGCTGATGGTGAAGCGCGTCGCGAGCGCGGGGGCAGGGCGGTTTTCGCTGCTAAGCCAGAACCTCGCCTATCCGCCGGTCAGCGTGGAGGCGGATGAGGTCGAAATCATAGGACGGGTTGTGTGGAAGGGGGGGCGGGTTTAATCTCGTGCCATGATCGTAACCGCCACAGAACTGCTGATGGCCGGCAACCGCAGGGGACGCTTCCTAGCGCGCGGACAGTCTATTCCAGTTCGCAACCGAGACCTTCAACGAGCCAGACGAAGAATGCGGCGGCTACCGGATGAACGACTATCCGCCTTCTGGTATCTTTGCGCGCCGGGATGATGCGGTTACTGAATTGCGTGCGAAGCTAAGGTCCAAGGCTGACCTCACTCCAACTGAGCCTCTCGCCATTGAGCTGGACGTCGGCCCTGGGGACGGGCCCGCCCTGCTTCAATCCTGAAAAATTGCTGTTGCGTATCGCCGACAAAATCCGCAGTCCGGCTCCATGACCGACACCCCCAAACCCACACCCCCCATGCGCGCAGCCATTATCCCGGTAACTCCGCTTCAACAGAATTGCTCGCTCATCTGGTGCACCAAGACGATGCGCGGGGCGCTAACCGATCCCGGAGGCGATCTCGACAAGCTGAAGGCGGGCGTCGCCAAGGCTGGCGTGACGCTGGAGAAGATCCTGATCACCCACGGGCATCTTGACCATTGCGGGCAGGCGGGGATGCTGGCGGACGAATTGGGGCTGCCGATCGAAGGACCGCATAAGGATGATCTGTTCTGGATCGAGCAGCTCGATAATGACGGCGCGCGCTATGGGATGGAGGCCAAGAGCTTCACGCCAACGCGCTGGCTTGAGCACGGCGATACCGTCACGGTGGGCGAAGTGACGCTCGATGTGATCCACGGTCCCGGCCGCGCGCCTGGCCCCGGCGTGGGCGTGCACCAGCCCGGCCGCGGTGCGAGCGGGGGCG
>JBBRVR010000063.1:0-17243 GCA_038246695.1 Sphingomonadales bacterium | reverse complement strand
GGGACCGATACGTGCCGTGCCCCTCATCTCGGCAGCCGGGTTGCCCCATTGCAGCCCCGCAGGCGGCCATGCTGGTCGTGCATCCATCGCGGCCTGCAAGCCTCCGCGCGCACCGCCTCCAACAGCGGGTCCACCTGCCGCCTGCCCGGCATCGGACCTTGCATACCTGTCCTGTGCCAGAGCCATCACGCTGTCGACGGCAAAGGGGCTTTCCCACAACAGCACTCGGCCGCTGACCCACGCCGCAAACAGCAGGGCATACATGGCAACCGGGCCTCCGCGTCGTCGTGTGCCTTCATCGGGCACGCTACGGTCAATGAGTGCCTCGCGTTCAGGATCGTTCATCTGCGGCCTTGCCCGGACCCGGCGAATGCCCGCGCAAGGACAGCTTTACTGACCGTATCGTCACAGCCGCCGCCAATTGCCTGTGTTCGTGCAGGATGGACCGTATGCGCGGTTTTCTCCCACACCACCGCGCGGCCCATCAGTGTGCCGATATACGCCATCACGGCACGGCGTCCGGCCATGATTGCAATCACATTGGCAAGCGGGATGCGCAGCACCGCGCGCAACCCCTCGGCCCAGCCATAGGTTTGCGCGGTAAAGCCGAAACGCCACGCCGCGCGCCACAAGAACGCCGCCAAATTCGCAACCAGCAGCGCGATCAGCATTGGCGACAGCGGCAATGCCGGCGCCAGGCCTGCCGCCACTGCGAACCACAGCAATGTCGTCAGTGCCAGCAGGGTATAACCGACCAGCAGGACCAGTGCGGTCAGCGGGCCGCGCCGATCGCGCGCGCGCATCCAGGTCTCCAGCACGCCTCCGCGCCAGCCGATGCGATCCCAGCCCTGCAGCGCAATGCCATGCACCCAACGGGTTTTTTGCCGCACGACCGCGCTGAGGTGCGAAGGGAAATAGGCGCGCGTCGCGATCAGCGTGCCATCATCCCCGCGTGCACGGACAAAACGGCACCTGCCCCCCATGTCCGCAATTGCCAGGCCAAGCTCGTAATCCTCGGTCAGCGATGTCGCATCGAACGGGGCACCATCTATCCGGCGACGCGAGAGTTTGTGCAGCGCGCGTCGCGAGATCGCGCATCCCACGCCTGCTGCGGGCAGAGCAGCGCCGACCACGCTGCGCACCACCATCGCCTTGCCATGCGCTTCGGCAAACTCCTCGCAATAATGGCTGCCGAGCCAGCGGCTGCCGGGTTGCACCAGCGGTTCGACCGGCAATTGCACAAAATCCGCGCCCGCCGCGATCTGTGCGTCAAGCAGTCCGAGCGCGCCGGGATCAACCATATCCTCGGCATCCTGAAACACGATACTGCCAAACAGGCTCCCGATGCGCCGTTCATCTTCACGGAGCGCCTGATGCAGCCGATTGAGGCAATCTGCCTTGGTGGTTGGCCCGGCCCGTTCGTGAATGACGATGCGCAGCCGGCTGTCGCCTGACCGTGCAACATTCGCTGCTGCCTGCGTGGCGGCTGCGATCGTATCGGGATCGTTGCGATAGCAGCCGACATAAAGCCGCAATTGCGCCTGCGGCCAAACCTTTAAAGTGTGACTGATCGTGTCTCCAATCACCTCCGCTTCCTGCCATGCCGGGATCAGCACCGCGACCGGCGCGTGCAGATCGCCGGTACGCAAAGCTTCGCGATCGACGGTTGGTGTGGTCGCCCTGCCCGTGAGCTTCAGCCACACCCAGGCCAGATCGATCGCGAGATCGTCGAGCGCGCCAACAAGGAAGAACACCCCTGCGAACAGGAGCAATTCGTGCTGAAACAAAGTCAGCCATTGCCACATATTCAAATTTGCGAACCCCAAGGTATCCCCAAGCCCTGTCAGAAAAGTAGCCTATCGCGCCGCGATTGCACTTGCAACACGCTCGACATTTCTCAAAGGGGGAGGGCAGTATGTCCGATAAGCAACCATCCGCTACCGCCCCGATCCGTTCCCTTTTTGCGCCGGTGCGCGCATTGTTCGTCAGCGATGCGTCGGCCGGCATCCTGCTCATCCTTGTTGCCGCGGCAGCGATGCTGGCGGCAAATTCGCCTTTTGCTACTGAATACAAGCAATTGTTCTACGGCGATCTGCCGTTTACGCCGATTGCAAAGCTGGATGATCTGCACCTGTGGATCAATGACGGATTGATGGCGGTGTTCTTCTTCGTCGTCGGGCTGGAGGTCAAACGCGAGATCGTTTCGGGCTCGCTTTCGAACCCGGCAGCGCGGCGATTGCCGATGGTCGCGGCGCTGGCGGGGATGATCGCACCGGCCGTCGTCTATATCGCGGTGTCGGGCGGTGGCGAATATGCAAGTGGGTGGGCGATCCCGGCGGCGACCGATATCGCCTTTGCGATGGGCGTGCTCGGCCTGCTGGGTAACCGGGTGCCCGCATCGCTGCGTCTGTTCCTGCTGACGGTCGCGATTGTTGATGATATCGGCGCCGTCTTGGTGATTGCGGTGTTCTATACCCCCACCATCCACTTTGAATGGCTGGTCGCTTCCATCGTCGCGCTTGGCCTGATGCTGGCGCTCAACCGGTCAAAGGTGAGTGTGTTCTGGCCTTACATCCTGATGGCGGTTGTGCTGTGGTATTGCGTGCTGAACACCGGCGTCCATGCCACGATTGCAGGCGTGCTGGCGGCGCTGACCATTCCGCTGCGCCGCCGCGATGGCAATTCCATGCTCGAACGACTGGAACATGGCCTTGCCCCCTGGAGTTCCTATCTGATCGTGCCGGTGTTCGGCTTTGCCAATGCCGGGGTCGCGTTGAAAGGTCTGGGCGCGAATGCCTTGTTCGACCCGCTGCCCATCGCGATTGCAGCCGGTCTGGTGATCGGCAAGCAGGTAGGCATTTTCACGACCGTTTTTCTGGCTGACAAGACAGGCTTTGCCCCGCGCCCTGCCAATGCGAACTGGCCTGAGATCTGGGGCATATCGATCCTGTGCGGGATCGGCTTTACCATGAGCCTGTTTATCGGAGGCCTCGCCTTCCCCAATCAGCCGATGCTGGTGGAGGAAGCCAAGATCGGCATTCTGCTGGGATCGGCCATCTCAGCGACCATCGGGTTTATCGTCCTGCGGCTGACGACGACGCATCCGGATGCCGATTGCGATGACCAGGGCAATCAGCCAAGCGGCACCTGATCGCAGACCCCGGTCGGTGCGTCACCAACTGCCGACATTTTCCATGCTGGCCCAAGGCTCCTGCGGCGCCAGAGCGCCATCCTGAAGCAATTCGATGGAGATACCGTCGGGCGTCTTGACGAAGGCCATGTGCCCGTCACGCGGCGGGCGATGAATGACGTGTCCGGCATCGGCGATGCGCTGACACGTCTCGTAGATGTTATCCACCCGGAAGGCGAGGTGGCCGAAATTGCGCCCGCTGTCATAGCTTTCGGGCGCGGAGCCATCTTGGGGTGGCCAGTTATGAGTCAGTTCCACTTCTGCCACGCCTGCCTGTCCCGGCGGGGAGAGAAAGATCAGCGTGAACCGGCCAGCCTCGACATCAAAGCGGCGCACTTCTTCCAGTCCGACCAGCCTGAAGAAATCGACCGTCGCCTGCGGATCGGTGATCCTGATCATCGTGTGGAGGTATGTGGTCATCGCGCTGGTTCACCCTTTTACATGCTGGGCCAGCCTTAGGCGAAAGCGGCGATGGACAAAAGCGTCCGATCGTTCAAAATCGGTTCATCGTACATAATGCACATTTCATCGCGTCAAGAGCAGGAGGATACAATGAGCGATGCCGCCGAACCGAACGCAACAGCCGCGCACGACAATGCCTTAAACCGCGTAACAAGCATCCGCTGGTTCGGCACCGCGACCATTGCGGCTATCGGGATGATCGCGGGCGGATACCTGCTGGGAGACGGTCTGCTGCGCGCCAAGGAGGCGGAACGATCGGTAACGGTGCGCGGCCTTGCCGAACGCGATGTTACCGCAGATCTCGCCACCTGGACGATATCCTATTCCGCCAGCGCCACCGATCTTGCCGAGGCTCAAGGGAAGGTGCGCACCGATACCAAAGCGATCCAGGGCTTCTTCGATGAGCTTGGCTTTCCCGATGCGGCGCTTCAGCCGACCGGCGCGAACGTCGCCAGCTTTACCGATCGCGGCGTCACGACCTACACCGTGCGGCAGCGGCTTTCCCTGCGCACCGACGATATCGAGCGCGCGCAAAAAGCGGTGGCCCGACAATTCGATCTGGTCGGACGCGGCGTATTTCTGGAGGAGGGTTCCGGCATGAGCTACACCTTCACCCGTCTCAACGAAATCAAGCCTGAAATGGTCGCCGAGGCGACTCGCGAGGCGCGCGCATCGGCGCAGCAATTCGCCGAGGATTCAGGCGCAGGGGTTGGCGCGATAAAAGATGCGACGCAGGGGTATTTCACGATCGAGGCGCGCGACGGAGAGGCCGCAGGTTGGGGAACATCGGACAGCCCATATAAAAAGGTACGTGTGGTGACGACGGTCAATTTCCTGCTCGACTAGCACGCGCAAAAAAAAGGGGCGCCGCGTCAGACCCGCGACGCCCCCCTTTGATGCCTCAGACTGCGATCAGAACGATGCAGTCAGGGTCGCAACGATGGTCGATCCGGCAATCGAGCCAACCCCGTCCAGCCCGCGCGAGAAGTTAGGCTGCAAATAGGCCGATTCCGCAACCGAGATATCGGTGTCGATATAGGCCACGCCGAAGGTCAGCCCGTCAATCGGAGCGATCTGCGCACCCAGCGACCAGTCGAAATAGGTGCCGGTCGGCGCGATGCTGGTCCCGTTCGGTCCAAGGCCGGGGTTGCCATCCGAATAGCCAAGGTGCGCCGAGAACGTGAGCGGAGTGTCCGGCACTCCGAACGATGCGTCAGCGGCGAGGTAGAGGTTGTCTTCCTTGTCACCCGGATCGGTAGGGATGCCCGCAGCCGCCGCTGCACCGGTGGCGAACACATTGCCCAGCGCCTCTTGCGATGGCGCGTAGAACACGCTGCCGGTGAGCGACACCGGGCCAATATCACCCGACAGTTTGGCATAGAGTTCAGCGAAATCGGTGGTGTCGGCCCCGCCTGGGTACATGAACCAGGTAAGGCCGGTATCAAGCTTGCCCTCGCCAACCGGAAAACTGAAGCCGGCGTAGAGATCGAGTTCCATATTGGCACCCCCGAACGTCCCCCAGCCCGAAAGGTTGGAAGCCCACGTCCCGACGTAGAAGCCACTATCATGGCTCACGGAAAAGCCGCCTTGGATCGCTCCGTCACGATCGGTCTGCGACACGCCACGGAAGCGGTAATCGGTCGCCAGCGTCGCGCTGCCCGATACGCTTAGCCCGCTGCCCGCCTCCTGCGAGCTGGCCTTGGCATAATCGATCGGCTGGACAGCGCGTTCGGGATCCTGCGCTGCGAGAGTAATCGCAGCGGTTTCTGATGTGCTTTCGACCGCGGTGTCTTCATCAGGAGTGGGATAAATAACGGCGGTATTTGTCTCAGCTGGTTTAGTTTCACCTGCAAGTACGGGTGAGGCACCAAAAAGGCAGGCAACGGAAACGGAAGCGGCCAACGGGCCACGGATTGAAATGTGCATAACGATCCCTTTGTTTGGAAAGATGTTTCGGTCTCGTGCCCCACCGCTCCCCACACGCCTCTCTGAGCGATTTATGGTCCCGTTAACCCGGTTGGGCGACACGTTCTTGCCCCTAGACGCGGCCAAGAGCAAGAAAACTGCACGGATTTTCGGCTCTCTATTGTCATATTACAGCAATACTGTGCGGATTTTGCAACAATTGCCTTTACGTCACCTTGTTCCGGTGGCGTTCAGGCCGTGCGCGCTTATGCGCGGTCCCTTGATTTCATCCCTCTCCGCTACGAATTTGAGATACAATGTTCACCGCCTTGCGTAACCTGTTTCGATCCAGTGCCAAAACCGGCGCGCGGCTGCCCGCCGTTCCTGAGGGCACACGCTATTACGTGATCGGTGACATTCACGGGCGGCTTGACCTGTATGACGCGCTGATTCAAGCGGTCGAGGAAGACAACACCGAGCAGCATTCCGCCGATACGCATATTGTCCTGCTGGGCGATCTCGTTGATCGCGGTCCGGATAGCGCGGGTGTGCTTGCCCGCACACGGCAATGGCAGACGCAGCGCAGTGTTCGGGTGCTCGCAGGCAATCATGAGGAAATGTTCCTCACCTCGCTCGAAAAGCCGGAGGTCTTGCGCCATTTTCTGAAGCATGGCGGGCGTGAAACGATTCTGTCCTATGGTTTGCCGACAAAGCAGTTCAACGCAATGACGCTGGAGGATTTGTTCGACGCCCTGCCCAAGATAATCCCGCAATCCGATCTGGATTACATAGCGGATTTCGAGGAATGCATCGTCGCGGGCGATTATCTGTTCGTTCACGCCGGAATCGATCCCGGTGTCCCGATTGCTGACCAGAGCCGCAGGGATATGCTGTGGATCCGCGACCGCTTCCTCAGCCACGAAGGGCCGCTGGAAAAGGTCGTGGTGCACGGCCACACCATCTTCGACAGGGTAATGGACTGCGGTAACAGGATCGGCATAGATACTGGCGCTTTTCGCTCCGGTGTGCTTTCAGCACTGGTGCTTGAAGGCGATCAGCGTCGCATCCTTCAGACCGTCGATCAAAACGGGCACATCGCGGTTTTTCACGGTGATCGCGGTCGCTAGCATAGTCAGAGATACAATCAGGCGCGCATCAGGCATCTGGAAAACACGGAACACTCAGAACTTTCGGGGCGGACAGGCACATGAAAATTGCAATGGTGGGTTCAGGCTATGTCGGGCTCGTTTCGGGCGCGTGCTTTGCCGATTTCGGCCATGACGTGGTTTGCATCGACAAGGACGAAAGCAAGATCGCAGCACTGCTGGATGGCGTAATGCCGATCTATGAACCGGGGCTCGATACGCTGGTCGCCAGCAATGTCGCTGCCGGGCGGCTCAGCTTTACAACCGATCTGGCCGCCGGGATCGAGGGTGCAAGCGCGATCTTCATCGCGGTCGGCACACCCAGTCGCCGCGGCGATGGGCACGCAGACCTGACTTACGTCCATGCTGTCGCGCGCGAAGTGGGCGAGAAGCTTTCCGGCCCCGCGGTCATCGTCACCAAATCGACCGTGCCCGTTGGCACCGGGGACGAGGTGGAGCGGATCATCGGCGCGAGCGCAAGCGGACGCGGTCACCGGTTTGCTGTGGTGTCGAACCCCGAATTCCTGCGCGAGGGCGCAGCGATTACCGATTTCAAGCGTCCCGACCGCATCGTCATCGGTGCTGAAGACGAGTTTGGCCGGGAGTTCATGCGCGAGGTCTATCGCCCGTTGTTCCTTAACGAATCACCGATCATGTTCACCTCGCGCCGCACCAGCGAACTGATCAAATACGCCGCCAATGCGTTTCTCGCGACCAAGATCACGTTCATCAACGAAATGGCCGATCTGTGCGAAAAAGTCGGCGCGAACGTCCAGGATGTCGCGCGCGGCATCGGGATGGACAATCGCATTGGCTCCAAGTTCCTCAATGCCGGGCCTGGCTATGGCGGATCGTGCTTCCCCAAGGATACGCTCGCGCTGCTGAAAACCGCCGAGGATTATGACAGCCCCACGCGCATCGTCGAAGCGGTGGTGAAAACGAATGAAAGCCGCAAGCGCGCGATGGGTCGCAAGGTACTAAACGCGTTGGGTGGTCCCGAGGGAGCGCGCGGGAAAAAGGCGGCGCTGCTCGGCCTGACGTTCAAGCCAAACACCGATGACATGCGCGATTCGCCCTCCATCGCGATTGCTCAGACTTTAGGCGATGCGGGCGTGACGATCAGCGCCTATGACCCCGAAGGCATGGAGCAGGCGCGCCCGATGCTGCCGCAGGTGACCATGTGCTCCGATCCGTATGAGGCGATCACGGGCGCCGATGTGGTTGTGATCGTGACCGAGTGGGACGCTTTCCGCGCGCTCGACCTTGGGCGGGTGATGGAACTTGCCAAGGCGCCGGTGCTGGTGGACCTGCGCAACATCTACTCGCCTGAAGACGTGCGCGGGCGCGGGTTCCAGTATGAAAGCGTCGGCCGGGTCTGAGCGCCTGCCGCTCTCATAGCCCCAACCAGTGCCGCCGGTTTTTCCGATTGGCGAGACCGGCCAGCGCCGCCAGCAGGACAAGCAACCCCGCAAACCCGCACGCGACCGCGATGGACGCAGCCTCCTGCCCGCCGCGATAATAGATCGCCGTCAACGCCCAGATGAACACCAGCGCATACCACGGGTTGCCGCGCGACCGCACCACCGCCATGCTTGCGATAATCCCTCCAATCGTGACCATCGCCGCCGCTGCCAGCGGATAGGCAAACCCTCCGCCAACCCCGTAAAAGGTCAGCGTTGCAGAGATATTGACGATGCTGGCCGCAGTCAGCCACGCAGCAAGCGCGCTGAAGGTGACGGCGACGATCCAGCGTTCCTGGCCGGTGAACTTTGGGTGTTCCACCAGCGCCCGCAACACGATCAGCAGTCCGCCCAGCGAGACGAGGATGATCGCTACCGAAATCGCGGTAAGGTCGGCGAATTGTGTATAGGCCGCCCACACCCCTTGCGCCGCCAAAGCGATCGCTGCGGGCCATGCGATCGTATTGACCAGCGTATTGTTGCGCTGCGCCGGGAGTGCCTGCCACACAGCGAACAGCGCCGATCCCACAAACAGCGGACCCCAGATCGCGAACGCCCAGCCCGATGGCGTGATCAATGTGCGGGTTGCATCGGAGCGGCTTCCGATCGGCTCTCCCAGACCCAGCGACGGCAGGAAGGTCGCCCCGATCTGGATGACCACGGCGAGGATAATTGCCGCGCGCTGCAGATTGCTGCGGGGGTTTGCGATGGATGATCTCATATCGGTCCAACGAGGCCTTTCGCAGGGGTTTCAGGGGCGTAATTCGATATATCAGGGGGCATCATAAGCCGGGTTCTGTATCCGCAACCGGTTTCCGCGAACGGACCAGCGCTGCGGTGGCAGCCATTCATCTGCGCCGCCTGTTGCCAGACGGCTCTAGCAGCCAACCCGGGTCTCTCGCGGCGAAGCGCCACTGCACTGCCCCCGAAGGAGCAGGCGCGAGACCCCTATTTGGCCTTGCTCCGGGTGGGGTTTGCCGTGCGGGCCTTGTTGCCAAGCCCCCGGTGCGCTGTTACCGCACCCTTTCACCCTTGCCTGTGCCCGAAACCGAAATTGCAGGCCATCGGCGGTTTGCTCTCTGTGGCACTTTCCCTTGCCTCTCTTACGAGAGACCGGCGGGCGTTACCCGCCACCCTTGCTTCGTGGAGCCCGGACTTTCCTCGCGATCCCGAAAAGGATCACGCGGCTGCCTCAGCCCCCTGATGGCTCTGATCCTACAATACCACGTCCGCGATGGGAAGCGAATCCACTGATCCGGCGCCCTAGCGTGTGCGCCCCGCATCGCGGTCCAGCAGCAGCTGGAACAGGATCGCGCCGATGTGCTGATCGACCTGACCATCGATCAATTCTGGTCGCCAGCGCCGCTGAAAGGCTTCGACCGCCTTCGCCTGATCGGTGATGTCATAACCATAGCGTTCCAACGCGAGCATGAAGGAACCATCGTTGTGGAACGGATCGCCCAGTTCCAGCTTTTCCGGGCGCGGCAGACACAGGCCATATTCTGCCAAACGCTCCCACGGGAACAGCTCACCGGGATCGATCTTGCGCCCCGGTGCGACATCGGAATGCCCCACCACATTGGCGCGCGGGATTTTGTGCGTTTTGACGATCCGCGCCACCAGCGGCACCAGCGCCTCGAATTGCGCTTCGGAAAATTCGCGATAGCCGCCTGCGTGCCCCGGATGATCCAGCTCGATCCCGATGCTGGCAGAATTGACGTCCTTGTGCCCGCGCCAGAAGGAAGCGCCTGCGTGCCAGGCGCGCTTCTCCTCGGCAACGAGCTGGGTCACGACACCGTCTTCGCTGATGAGATAGTGCGCGCTCACCTTTGCCTCGGGATTGACCAGCTTGCCCAGCGCCGCCTCAACCGGCTGCATTTCGGTGTAGTGCAGCACCAGCATCGTGATCGGCAGCGCGCGATCGTCGTAATTGGGCGATCTGACGGTCGCGTGGACAAGCTCGTCTCTTCTCATGCGATTACCCGATCATTCCCGCAGGCTGCGGCAGCACCGCGCCCAGCACCAGTGAAGTGTCGGTCCGCGCGTATTGCAGACCCCCGCCCAGTTCCTCGGCCAGCAGTGCGATCATATGTGCAGCGGCCGTGCGGCTGGTTATCTCGCCCGGCGCGATCTCGTTTTGCAGCGCCCGGCCAATGGTTTCATCGAACGCGATCCGATCACCGGTTGCGCGGGCGACGATTTCAATATTTCCCTCGCGCCGTTCCGCTCCGATATCGAGCGTGCCCCCGCGCACCAGCGCATCAAGCGCAATCTGCGAGAGATTGAGCAGCACCTTGACCGCGGGTCGCGGCAGGCTGGGTTCTGAAATCGCCCAATTGAGCGTCACCCGTTTTGCATCGGAAGCCAGCGCGGTCATCACATCGCGTGCCTCGCCCACTGGCACCGCCTCGCCAAAGCCGCCCGCTGCACCGAATGCGAGGCGGAAGAATTTCAATTTGTCGGCACTGATCCGCGCCGATTGTTCGAGCAATTCCATGCAGCGCGCGCGCATTTCGGGATCGCGCTCATCACTGAGCAGTTCGAGCCCGTTGGCCAGTGCGCCCACAGGGGACAGCATGTCGTGACACAGGCGGGAGCACAGCATGGCGGCAAGATCGGTGGGGGAGGTCATTCAAAATATCCGTGGTTTGCCCGGCGGGGCGAAGGTGACAAAGTTGACAGGTGCGTCAACTTTGGATTGCGGGCGGAAAGGGCTGTCATGAAAAGAAAATCTGTCGTTGTCCGAGGGCAAAACTGACACATTGGCCCGGTGAGGCCTGCGAAAAAAACACGGCTGCGATATCCTGCCTACCGGGCGCGCGTGATCCCTATGCGCAATGTCCTACCCGCTTGCAACGGCGTAGGAAAGCGTCTGGAAGCCTTCGGGGCGATCTTGCCAGAACCTCACTGCGCCCGCCGCGATAATTGCCCACACCCGCCCATCACCCGGCGCCTGCGCGCGATCCGTCGCCGAAGGATGCGGCGGCCCGACCGGGTGCGAATGATAATAGCCGATGACTTGCAATCCCCCGGCCCGCTCTGTCCGGTGAGAGTCAATCAGCGCCTGCGGATCAATCTCGAAATGGGTGCGCGGCGATGGGTGGACGTTGGGCGCGGGGCGGATCTGCGTGATGGTATCTCCCGTTCCCAGCAGGATGCCGCAGCATTCGTGCGGGTGGGCCTCAGCGGCTTCGGCAAGGAGTGCGGGGATGATGGGGGACGCTAGATAAACTGCCGCGTGCCCTGAGCTTGTCGAAGAGCTTGGCATTGTAAGCGACGCCTCGAAAGTTCAGACTAAGGTCGAGATTGGCATGGGCTTCGCATGAGGAAAGTGCACCCCTTCGACGAGCTTAGGACGATCGGATAGGAGGCTGTGACCGATTTTCCGTCCATCACCACGGTCGACCCTCAAATACGACATCATATTCGAACGGTACAGGAGGAACATGACCCCAATCATGCTTATGCGAAAACATCGCTTCTCGTATAATTTCTAACTCAAACTCGTTCCAGCCTGTGTAGGGAATTAAGAAGGTAAGTTTCTTATCTGGTCTATTGACGCTATCGTCATCAATCTTGAAATTTGACACTGATTTTACATAAAACCGAATAACCTTGTCCAACCCAATTATTTTATAGGCCCAATAGCCTGTGAAGCCAGTGCCCGTTGCCTCGTAGTCTTCGAGAAGCTCAAGACCACGCTCGGGATCGAAAGTTCTTCTTTGTTCGACACTCGATCGAAAAGCCATTGCCCGCGCTCCCTTCGTGCTCCGCAACACCGATGTCTCTTCCGCTGCCACGCTCCGCCGCTCAATCGTGCTGAGAAGATAATCAGTTACCTGTCTATCATCAGTCGTTATCTTTGCCAGTGCATCCCTTCGACAAGCTCAGTACAGACGGATATGGGGAGGCGATGTCCAACGCCCCAACCACCCTTACCGGCACCACCGCCGCCCCGGCCCGGCTCGACAAGGCGCTGGCCGATGCGTCCGATCTCAGCCGGGCACGGGTGCAGGCGCTGATCGCGCAAGGGGCGGTGGAGGTAGCTGGCGTGCTGGCAACATCGCCCTCGGCCAAGGTGGCCCAAGGCACGCCGTTTCGCATAGCGGTTCCCGCGCCTGCGCAGGCAGAGGCCGCACCGCAGGACATCGCGCTCGACATCGCGTTCGAGGATGAACACCTCATCGTCGTCAACAAGCCTGCGGGAATGGTCGTCCACCCCGCCGCCGGAAACCGGGATGGCACGCTGGTCAACGCGCTGCTGCATCATTGCGCCCATACCGGAAAGGGCAGCCTTTCGGGCATTGGCGGGGTGGCGCGGCCCGGTATCGTCCACCGCATCGACAAGGATACTTCCGGACTGCTGGTGGTCGCCAAATCGGACGCCGCGCATGAAGGACTGGCCGCGCAATTTGCCGCGCACACCGTCCACCGGCGCTATATCGCGGTGTGCGGTGGGTACCCCATCCCCGCTTCGGGCACTATCGATGCGCGGCTCGGACGCTCCGACGTCAATCGAAAGAAAATGGCGGTGCTGGACAAGAATTCCTCGCGCGGGAAACACGCCGTGACGCATTACACTGTCCTGCAACGGTTGGGAGATGCAGCGGTGATCGAATGCCGGCTGGAGACAGGGCGCACTCACCAGGTGCGCGTTCACTGCGCGTCAATTGGTCATGCGCTATTGGGGGATCAACTATACGGAAGAACGCCCAAGCCGTTGAAACCGGTGCTGGCACAGCTTGGTTTTGCCCGGCAGGCGCTGCACGCCGCAGAACTGGGTTTTTTGCATCCGGTGACGGGCCAGCACGTATCTTTCACTGCAAGCGTGCCACGCGATATGCAGGAACTGATCGACGAACTTGGTCGTTCTAATCGATGAAAGTTGCGGGCAAATCCGCATCACTCGTTTATATGTAACCGCGTGGCCCGGAAAACCGGATGCCCATCAGGGGTCCGGCAGCGCAAGGTCGACACAGGAAAGGTTAGGGAAGAAGTGAGCACAGCAAGATCATCCTCCGTACCCGCGCTTAGTGGTGAGCAGAGCCTCAACCGCTATCTGTCGGAGATCAAGAAGTACCCCGTGCTGACCGCCGAGCAGGAATACATGCTCGCCAAGCGGTATGAAGCGCACGAAGACCCCGATGCCGCCGCGCAGCTGGTCTCGAGCCACCTGCGGCTCGTCGCGAAGATCGCGATGGGCTATCGCGGATACGGCCTGCCGGTCAGCGACCTGATTTCAGAGGGCAACGTCGGACTGATGCAGGGCGTCAAGAAATTCGAACCCGATCGCGGCTTCCGCCTCGCTACCTATGCGATGTGGTGGATCAAGGCGAGCATCCAGGAATACATCCTGCGGTCGTGGAGCCTTGTGAAAATGGGCACAACCGCCGCGCAGAAGAAGCTGTTCTTCAACCTGCGCCGGATGAAAAAACAGCTCGAAGCGTACGAAGACAGCGATCTGCACCCCGATGACGTGACCAAGATCGCTACCGATCTGGGCGTTCCGGAACAGGAAGTCGTCAACATGAACCGTCGGATGATGATGGGCGGCGATGGCTCGCTCAACACGCCGATGCGCGGCGGCGAGGAAGGTTCTGGCGAATGGCAGGACTGGCTGACCGACGATCGCCCGCTGCAGGACGAGACCGTGGCCGACGCAGAGGAAGCGCAGATCCGCAGCGAAATGCTGATGGAGGCGATGGGATCGCTCAACGAGCGTGAACAGCACATCCTCACCGAACGCCGCCTGACGGACAAACCGCAGACGCTGGAAGAACTGTCGCAGGTTTACGATGTAAGCCGCGAACGCATCCGCCAGATCGAAGTGCGCGCGTTCGAGAAGCTGCAAAAAGCGATGCAGCGGATCGCGGGTGATCGGCTCCTGCCGGGCATTGCCTGAGCGTTAATCTGATTAAGCACAAAAAACGCCCTCCCCGGTTCGCGCCGGGGAGGGTTTTTTCTTGGGCAGGCTACTTCGCCGGAGCCAGATCCAGCACCGCTGCGATCATTGCCTGCGTACCCAGCGTCACGCTTTCCTTCGGCGCGATCTTGAACAGGGGGGAGTGGTGGCTCGGCACCGCAGCACCACCGTTCTTCTCCGCCTCAAATGCCTCTGCGGGGGTGCCACCAACCGCGAAGTAATAACCTGGCACGCCGTATTCATCCGCCACAAAGTAGGCAAAATCTTCCGCGCCCATGCCCTTTTGCTCCCACGGCTCGACCGCATCTTCGCCAAGGTCGCGTTTCATCACTGCGTTCAAACGCCCCGCAAGAGCCGGATCATTGTTCGTAACGGGCGTGCCCTCGCTCACCGTCACGGTAACCGGCAGATCATCGGGCAGGCCGTGGACCTTGCCCATGTTGACCGCGATGCGGCGGATCGCGGCGAGCGTCTGCGCACGTGTTTCCTCGTCATTGGCGCGCACCGTCAGTTGCAGGTCGGCCCGGTCGGAGATGATGTTGTGCTTAGTGCCAGAATGGAATGCGCCCACCGTCACCACCACCGGCTTTAATGGCTGGACCTCGCGGCTGTCGATGCTCTGGAGCGCGGTCACGATCTGCGAGGCGATATACACCGGATCGCGGCCCATATGCGGGCTGGCTCCGTGTGCGCCGACGCCCGGCACCATGATGTCGACCGAATCCGCGCTGGAATACTGGATGCCCTCGGAGGCTGAAATCTTGCCTGTCTCCAGCACCGATGAAACATGGAAAGCCAGCGCGTAATCCGGCTTGCCAAAGCGGTCATACAGGCCATCTTCAAGCATCGCTTTCGCCCCGCCCACACGCTCTTCGGCGGGCTGGACAATGAACATCAGCGTGCCGCTCCACTTGTCCTTCATCGCCATCAACCGGCGCGCTGTGCCGACCATAGAGGTGATGTGCACATCGTGGCCGCAGGCGTGCATCACCGGGTACTCCGCGCCATCCTGCCCGGTCTGCATCGCTGTCGATGCGTAATCGAGGCCCGATTTCTCCACCACCGGCAGCCCGTCCATGTCTGCGCGCATCAGGATCAGCGGCCCTTCGCCGTTGCGCACCATTCCCACAACGCCGGTGCCGCCCACGCCTGTGGTTACCTCAACCCCGGCATCGCGCAGTTCGCTCGCCATGCGCGCCGCGGTTGCGTTTTCGAGGAAGGACAGTTCCGGGTTCTGGTGGAAATGCACAAACAGCGGGGCAAGGTAGCTGTCGTAATCCGCCTCTATCGCGGCGGCCAGATCGTGGTTGTCGGCCATTGCGGGCGCGGCAATCAGCGCGCTGGCCAAGGCGATTGAGGTGGCGATACGGGAGGGGGCGGAACGAGCAGTGCGCATGTGTTTCTCCTGACAGGTCTGTTACCTGAAAGAGACAAGCACGCCCGCGTTCCGTGCGCAAGCGGCTGCGGATTGCGCCGCGGATAAAGGCACCCTACACATGCCTCTGAAATGCCGATTGCAATTGCCCTTATCTTCCGAATCCTGGCCAAGGCTATCGTGTGGTTTATCGGCATCAGCCTGGCGCTGGTGATCGCGTTCAAGTGGCTGCCCGTCCCCTACACCGCGACAATGGCGATGGACGAGAATGGCGCGGTCAAGGATTGGGAGCCAATCGAGAACATCGATCCCAACCTTGTCGCTGCGATCATCGCCGCCGAGGATTCCAAGTTCTGCGAACACTGGGGCTTTGACGCCGAAGCCATCGAACAGGCAATCGAGGAAAACGCCGAAGGCAAACGGCTGCGCGGCGGATCGACCGTGTCGCAACAGACCGCCAAGAACGTGTTTCTGTGGCAGGGCGGCGGGTTCTTTCGCAAGGGGCTAGAGGCTTGGTTCACCTTTTTGATCGAAGCGATCTGGGGCAAGAAGCGGATCATGGAGGTTTATCTCAACGTCGCGGAAACCGGCATTGGCACCTATGGGGTCACTGCCGGGGCCAAACGGTATTTCGGCAAATCCGCCGCGCGCCTGACCCCCGGCGAAGCAGCGCGCTTGGCGGCGGCCCTGCCGAGCCCCAAGAAACGCTCTGTCAAGAACCCCGGCGGATGGCTCGCCCGGCACGGACGCAGCATCGAACGTCGCATCGGCATCGTCAGGCGTGACGGGCTGTCCGCTTGCGTCTACGACTAGGTGCCATGGGAGCGGGTCACAGCCATAAACCGAAATTGAGAAAGCCTTCGGCGCCGACGCCGGACGGCTCCGATTGCCACGGGCTTCACAATCACCACGGCGACCATCACGCGCCGGTCGATTTCGGCAATGCCTTTCTCATCGGCATCGTGCTCAACACCGTGTTTGTGGTGGTCGAGGCGACCTTCGGGTTCCTGTACGATTCGGTGGCGCTGGTGGCCGATGCGGGGCACAATTTGTCCGATGTGCTCGCTCTGATCCTCGCATGGGCGGCCAATGCGGCTGCCAGACGGCCACCATCGGCGCGCTTCACCTATGGTTTCAAAAGCTCCACCATCCTTGCCGCGCTTGCCAATGCGCTGTTGCTGGCGGTCGCAATCGGGGCGATCCTGTTCGAGACAATTCACCGCATCTTCGAACCGAGCGAGCCTCAGGGCATGGTCATGGTGATCGTCGCTGGGATCGGCATCGCCATAAATACGCTGACCGCGTTGATGTTCCTGCGCGGGCAGGAAGACCTCAACATTCGCGGCGCGTATCTGCATATGGCGGCAGATGCGCTGGTTTCGGTGGGCGTGGTCGCAGCCGGGCTGGCAATCCTCCTTACCGGGCTGTCGTGGATCGATACGCTGGTCAGCTTTGCGATTGTCGCACTGATAGGATGGGGCACCTGGGGGCTGGCCAAAGACAGCCTGAAAATGGGGCTGCTCGGTGTGCCTGAGAATATTGACGAAAGCGCCGTGCGCGCCCATTTGGCGGGGCTGAAGGGGGTGGAAGCTGTGCATGATCTTCATATCTGGCCGATTTCGACGACGGAGACCGCGCTGACCGCGCACCTCGTCATGCCAGGCACGCCATGCACCGATGATTTCCTCCATGAAATCGCTCACTCGCTCGACGACAATTTCAACATCGGCCACGCCACTATTCAGGTCGAACGGGGCAAGTATCCCTGCGTCGGGACGGGATG